>JBBDPM010000001.1:0-369386 GCA_040876345.1 Candidatus Woykeibacteriota bacterium
GGCTCCCGGGGTGGGATTCGAACCCACAACGCAGCGGTTAACGGCCGCTTGCTCTACCTTTGAACTACCCGGGAGTTTTGGACAGTGCTAACCGAATCCCACGCCTTTGGACTACCTCCGCAGATTAAGCCAGCACTGCCTGCGCACCTCGTAAGAGGGCACAGAAATATTATAGGCCGCAGGGTTAAATGACGTAATCAGCGGTTTAAGCCTGCGGTTTCCGGCGTTTTCTCGCTGTATTTAAGCTTTCATCACAATAATAAAGCCCTGGGTTTCCCACTCGAAAATAAGCTATAATTAGATCAGAGAAATGAGAAACTTTCTGCCCAAGCTATCAACTCTTCTTATTGTTTCAGCCCTTCTTTTATATTTAAAGACAAATCCAGCTTTGGCAGCGGCAACTCTGTACCTTTCCCCAGATACTAAGACAGTTGATTCTGGATCAACATTTACCACATCAGTAAGAGTCAACACTGGTGGAGAGGATGTGAGTATTGTAGAAGTTTACTTAGCCTACCCTAGTGATAAATTAGAATTTGTAGAAGTTGACTATACAGGAAGTGATTTTGACTTTCCTGTCGAAGGTACAGGTGGAGATGGCTCTATCCATATTATTCGAGGAAATTTCGGGTCGGTTTCTGGCGATAAGCTGATCGCAAATATAAAACTTAAAGCAAAAGGGGCCTCTGGCTCTGCCCAAGTTAGCTTTGAGGATGGCTCGGCAGTTTTGAATACTGATGGTCAAGATATTTTGAGTGGAACCTCCGGTGGAACTTATACAATTAGTGCTACAACAACTTCTGAAAAAGCAGCAACCAAAACTACAACTTCAACTAGGGAGGCAACAACAGCCTTACCCGATCAAACAGCGCCGGTAATATCAAATGTTAAACTTGCAGATGTTGGATTTCACAAGGTCACAATTTATTGGGAGACTAGTGAAGATGCAAATTCAGAAGTCGAATATGGACCATCTGATAATCTCGGCCTTTCGGCGTCAAATTCTAAATTGGAAATGAAACATCTGGTTACACTTGAAGGCGGTATTATCTCTCCCACGGAAACTTATTACTACAAGATAAAAAGTACAGATGAGGCAGGTAATCAAGCCGAAAGCAGCCTATTAAAGTTTGAAACAAAAGGCTATACGTTAAATCTAAAAGTATTGGACCCTTCTGGTAAGCCCCTTTCTGGTGTTTCAGTAACTCTTTTTTCAGATCCCAAGGAGGCTGGGACAAATGCAGACGGAGTCGTAGAGTTTGTTAATATCAATCCTGATAATCACAGCGTTTTAATTAAGCACGGTTTTGCAAGTTTTTCTCAAGAGATTTTTGTAGCGGACGCATCTAAAAAGGTAAAAGAAAAAAATGAGGTGGGTGAGTTTTTTAAAGAAGTTGAAGAGCCTCAGGAATACACTATTATATTACCGCAAGAGGTAATTGTTAAGAGTGAACTAACAAAATATACGCTTGTACTGGCGTCTGCTCTGTTGTTGATGTTTGTATCTTTTGGTTTTTGGTGGCACAAGATAGAGTTAAAAAAATTAAAAGCCAGTTGACACAGAAACTAATAAGTGGGATCATTTTAATGATTAATTTTAAGTAAAAAATGTTGTGTTGTCCGTGAGAGCCACCGATCTGTTCAAACATTACCGAAGGTCTATCAATCCTCCATACAAAGGTAGAGATTATTTAGTTATTGTAGCTACTGTAGTAATCCTTCTAGCTATTCCAGCAACAGTCCTTCTTGCCTTCCGAGGCCTAAACCTTGGTGGAAGAGCCGCCATAGTATCCAAAATCTGGTTAGAAGCGGAGAATGGTCAACTTACCTCTCCAATGACAGAGGGCACAGATATTAGTGCCTCTGGGGGTAAGTTTGTTTCCTCCACGGTTACAAACACAGCTTTTGATACATCTAACGGGACACACGAGCACAGCCCGCAAGTTTTACAAGCGACACCTTGGGCATTTGAAGAGACTTTTGATGGCGCACCAGGTTCGCCTCTGCCTTTTTCATCTCCACGCTGGGATGTTGTTATTGACAGTAATAACATTGGCGGGATAATGGAAGGTCAAGAAAATGGGCCACCGATAACAAATGGTCACATTGAGCTTGGTCATGGATCCGCCTGTCAAGGCCCTATTGGTAACATGGACCCGGCCAATAACATTCATACGGTTGATGTTGACTTTGACGATTTTGGTTTTCAAAAGAACACAAGACCATTTTTAAATTTCATTTGTAATAACCACATGATGTCGGTGGCTAAATCTGGCTACGGTATTTCTACTTTTATGCCAAGACAATATTTTGACTGGGCGGGGAGAACCGGTACTTTGGAATTTGAAACAAGCCTTTACACTTTTGGTCGTGAGTGGTGGGATGTTTATATCACTCCGGAAAAAGATGAACTGCTTAGTGCAGCGACCATTGATGAGGGAGCGACGTATGAGCAATTACCAGAAAGAGCAGTAAAAATTACCATGGTTGGTAATAAACCCAGGGTTCAAAGAATTGAGAATTACGAGGTTGTTGATGGGTTCACTCACTGGGAAATGATGAGGGCGGCCTTTCCTAATGATCCTGCCCCTTCTCTTGACCCAACAACGGGGGATCCAAGACTAAGAAGAGTGGTTAGGTTTAAGTTTAACGTAAATTCTTGGCAGTATGAGATCCAAAAGCAGGACGGTTCGTTCTGGACTTTTAACGGGACTTGGTCTGCACCGCTCCCGTTCACTAGAGGTTTAGTAAAATTTGAACATCACGCCTACAACCCAACAAAAGATGGTGGTTTTGGTAGCCCTTGGAGCCAGTATACTTATCACTGGGACAATATTCGTTTTGACGGACCAGTTATACCAGCTCACACTGCTTTTGATCCAGGGTCACATTTTGTAAATTTACTTCGAGACCCAGACCCAAACTTTACTCGCTCAGAGC
Organism: Candidatus Woykeibacteriota bacterium; assembly: GCA_040876345.1. Taxonomy (GTDB): domain Bacteria; phylum Patescibacteriota; class Microgenomatia; order Woykebacterales; family RBG-16-39-9b; genus JBBDPM01. The sequence goes on from JBBDPM010000001.1 coordinate 2,941, forward strand.
AAATAAATGTAAATGTTCCGGCCGCCGACATTAAAAACCCTGTTTTAGTCGGTCACATTTGTAGTGATTTGAACCATGATCTGATTGATTTTGCCAACAAACCCCAAGGCACAACTCATTGGCGCCAGTTTAGAGTAAATGGGCGAGAGTGGCAGAATATTTGGCTAGTTAAGAACGTGCCTGCCTACGGACCGAAGGGAAATAGATGCTGGTCCACTTTCAAAAACTCAATATCTGGTGTGGTTTCTGGCAACAATACGATTGAATTTAGATACCCGTATAAACCAACTGTTACAATTTGCCCGCTCATACTTTGCCCAAGAAACGGATACAATGTAAAGGATATTGAAATTAGGATTGACCCTGTTGGGTCAACTACACCACCTCAACCCTCGGATACTGATCCCCCAACCGTGCAGATTACTTCCCCAGCCAATAACGCTGCAGTTTCAGGAAACGTAACTGTTAATGCCACTGCTTCAGATAGCGGAACAGGTGTTGATCACGTCATGTTTATGGCAAATGGTGCAAGTTTGGTCGAAGATTACAACGCACCTTACACTGTTAATTGGGATTCGACGACTGTTTTTGATGGTCAAAATAATATAACAGCTATGGCTTTTGATAAAGCCGGAAATCAAAAAGTAGCTAGTATTACAGTTAATACTAGTAACGGAAATCCAAGACTACCGACTAATACAGGCTCTTCAGTGATCCCATTCTCAGTGCCTGAGGCCGGTAATTACACGGTCTGGACAAGGATGTTGGCAGCCAATGCTGGCAGCGATTCTTATTGGCTCAGAATAGATAATCAAAAAGGTATTAAAGTGGGCGATGGCGGGCTCACTTTTGGTAATTATCTTTGGGTAAACCACCAAGATGGAGATTTAAATAAAAAGATATCTGTTAGCCTTTCTACAGGAAGCCACAGTCTAACGATAATTGGCCGAGAAGCAGGTGCAAGAATTGACCGTCTCTTAGTTACTAATGAAACTAACTTTATACCGACTGGTAAAGATGGCGACGGAGACCAAACTCAAGACAATGAAAATCCAATAGTTAATATTGTTTCCCCTTTAAATCACACTACCGTAGCCGGACCCATAAATGTGGATGTTACCGCAACAGATAATGTTGGCGTTGCCAAAGTGGAACTTTATCTTGATGGTGTAACTAACAAGTTGGGTGAAGACATCTCATCCGCAAGTGGTCTCTACAGCGTTGCTTGGGATACTACAAGTGTAAACAACGGTGACCATATGCTGATCGCCAAAGTTTACGATGCGGCCGGTAATTCAAGTATGAGCAACTCCATAACTGTAAATGTTGATAATATCCCTGATGATCAGGTCACTGTGGATTTTGCTGACTTAACAGTTGCTAGTGGAAACCCGCCTTTGGACGGTCAATACCCAACCGGATTGATCGATTGGGGAAGTGGTAATTGGGTCCTTTCTAAACCGTTTGATCAGTTCTCAACCGTAAACTTCTCATTCAACGGACCGACTATCAACCAAGGTTCCTTCACCCTCCTTACCAGCGCTACTTTAGTCAGTATTGATGCTGACAACGGTGGCAGCAGTACTAGTACCGTAACCCTTAAGTGTTCTGGGAATCCAGACAAACAAGTGAGTATCGCCTCAAAACAAACGATTACGATAACCACTGGCTGGACCAGCCCGTGTACAACGGTGATGATTTCAAGTTCCAACGGTTGGGACACCAATTTTGATAATATTGTACTGAAAATTCTTGGAGGTACGATTCCTCCACCGCCAGTCGACACCATTAAGCCGACTGTTTCTGTAACTTCTCCAAAGAATGGCGCAGCAGTTTCTAAAACAGTACCTATATCAGCTACAGCAACCGACAATGTAAAGGTAGTTAGAGTCGACTTCTACATCGATGGCGTAAAGAAGGGAAGTGATACTACCGCTTCTTACACCTACTCTTGGAACACAGCAAGCTATTCCAACGGTACTCATAAAATACAAGCTAAGGCGGTGGATAGCTCTGGTCTTGAAGGCCCAAGCAGCACTATTTCAGTAACTGTCTCTAATTCTGTACTAAAGAAAGGAAAACCAGGGGATCTAGATGGTGACGGTAAGGTAAACATCTTTGACCTTTCCATCCTTCTTTCCAAATGGGGAACTACTGATAAAAGTGCTAACTTGAACACTCAAGGTAGAGTTGATATATTTGACTTATCTATATTGCTTTCCAACTGGGGAAGTTAATCACGATTTTATGAGAAAATATCTGCCCAAAAAACTTATATTCAAAGCCTTCTTTGCTACACTACTTGTATTTTTTAGCACTTCCCCAGCGTTTGCAGCCAGTCTTTATCTTTCTCCAAGAGACGGGAGTGTTGGAGAAGGCTCGTCATTTTCGGTGCAAGTTCGTCTTTCGGCGGATGGTGAAAAAGTTAATGCGGTCCAGGCAAACCTTTCTTACCCAGCGGACAAATTATTTCTTCTAGGTATTGATTTTTCTCAGAGTGCTTTTGAAGTTGAAGCGGAAACATTAAGCAGCAATGGACTCATTAAAATTGCGAGAGGTCAAATTGAGGGGATCTCTGGGGATAAACCAGTAGCGACTTTAAATTTTAAGCCAAAATCGGCTATGGGCGAAGCTGATGTTAAATTTGCTTCAGGCTCTGCCGTAGCCGCTGCCCAGGGCAGCAATAGCCGGGATGTTCTTAGTAGTACGGAAGGTGCAGTTTTCAGCCTTGGCAGCAGCGACCCTTTAAATAGTCTTAAATCTCAGTATTTTGGAGGATTGGTAGCCCTGATTTTACTTTTTGCAGTCACCTTCTTCTGGAGTTCAAAAAGGAAAGGTACTAAAGAGACAAATTAGCCACAATTACACCTGATCCAAGTTTTTATACTTCTTGACCCATACCCGCTTTGGTGCTAATATTCACTAATAAATTTAGGCTTGATTTGAAGTGGGATTTTAGGCCCACTTTTTTAATATACCTGAATGGAGGATAAGTGGCATTAAGGACTGAATTTGCGGCAGCTCTTAACCAAGCAGCCGCCGAGCGTGGGGTAGACCCCGGAGAAATATTGGAAATAATAGAAGAAGCTCTCAGAGCAGCTTACAAGAAGGATTATGGTGGACAAACTACTGAGGTTACGGCTGAAATTGACCCAGAGACTGGGGAAGCTAAAATCTTTAAAGATGAAAAAGACGTGACCCCACCAGGGTTTGGTCGCATCGCCGCCCAAACAGCGAAACAAGTGTTGCTCCAAAGGATAAGAGAAGCCGAGAAAGGCGCAATAATTTCTGAATTTGAAAGAAAAGTGGGTACCGTCGTTAACGGTATGGTGCAGAGAGTGGAAGGCGCTAATATTGTGGTTGATCTTGGTAAAACCGAGGGGATAATGCCGGCAAGTGAAAAAATGCCCGGTGAAGAATACCGGCTAAACCAACGTCTTAAATTCTATATAGTAGGAATAAAGGAATCTGCCAGAGGACAAGATATTGTTGTTTCTCGTTCCCATAAAGGTTTAGTGGAAGGGTTATTTAAGCTTGAAGTTCCGGAAATTGGGTCTGGTATAGTTGAAATAAAAGCAATTGCTAGAGAAGCCGGCCAAAGGACAAAGGCGGCTGTAGCCTCTCGTCAAGCAGGAGTTGATCCAGTCGGATCTTGTGTTGGTCAAAAAGGAGTTCGAGTCCAAGCGGTAATAGCCGAACTCGGTGTCGAAAAAATCGATGTAATTTCATATAGTGATGATCCACCAAAATTCATAGCTTCAGCTCTTTCACCAGCTAAAGTCGATAAGGTAAAAGTAGATAAAGAAAATAAAACTGCCTATGTTGAGGTTCCTGAAGATCAACTTTCACTGGCGATTGGAAAAGACGGTCAGAATGTAAGACTAGCTGCCAAACTTACTGGTTGGAAAGTTGATATTAAGGGGGCGGAGAGTTTAGCAAGCGCGAAAGAAAAGGAAAAGTTGGAAAAAGAAGTAAAAGAGGGCGTAAAAGCAGAGAAACCAAAAAAGAAAACTAAAAAGAGCCCTAAAAAAACTACTACAAGTAGTAAGAAAAAGAAGAGCAAGAAGAAAGCAGATGATTAGTAGTCGTTATGAAAAAAACAAATATTTCACAACAATTAATCGAGAAAAAGATTGAAGCACCAGCCGTTGTCGCGGTTTTGGGTCATGTAGACCATGGAAAAACCACTTTGCTTGATAACATACGCAAGACCCGTGTCGCCGATAAAGAAGTTGGCGGTATAACCCAGCATGTGAGTTCTTACCAAGTTGAGCACAAAGGTAAAAAAATTACTTTTATTGACACTCCAGGCCACGAAGCTTTCTCTCAAATGAGAGCTAGGGGTGCAAAAGTAACTGACCTTGTCATCCTCGTTGTTGCCGCCGATGATGGGGTAATGCCCCAAACGAAAGAGTCAATCGCCCACATAAAAAATGCGGGAGTACCCTTTTTAGTCGCTATTAACAAAGTAGACTTACCTTCAACTAACCTCGAAAAGGTAAAAAAACAGCTTTCCCAGGAAGGTGTTTTGGTTGAAGGTTATGGTGGTGATGTGGTGGCAGTTCCTATCTCGGCCAAGACTGGACAAGGAGTTTCAGAACTTCTCGATATGGTCCAGCTTGTCTCCGAAATGTCCGAAGTCAAAAAGGAGGTTGGCGGAGATTTCGAAGGTGTTGTTATCGAATCCAGTTTGGACAGATTTAAGGGTCCAATAGCCACAATTATTGTCAAAAAGGGAATTTTGCGGGTAGGAGATTTTGTCTTCAGCGAAACTTGTACTGGTAAAGTCAGATCGATAACTACTTTTGATGGTGTAAGTATTAAGGAGGCGGGAGCATCCGTGCCAGTGCAAATACTAGGTTTGGAAGTAGTTCCTTCAGTCGGTGATACCCTTACCGTAAGAGAGGTAAAGAAAGGAGAGGCAGACAAGGTTGAAAAATCCCCTTGGGATTGGTCTAGTGCGCCAAAATCTACAGAAGTTAGGCTGGTAGTAAAAGCGGATACTTACGGCAGCTTAGAGGCAATAACAAACTCCATTGAAGCCCTGAAGGGGCCTGGGCAAGAGATCAAATTTATTCATAAAGAAACTGGAGACATTAATGAATCTGATGTATTATTGGCGGCGGCATCAAAATCAATAGTGGTCGGCTTTAGTGTAAAGGTAGCTCCGGCAGTTGAGAAGATTGCCAGCGAAGAGAAAGTGAATATTCGGGTGTTTAGCCTTATCTATGAGCTTCTTGATGAAATAAAAGAAGCCCTTTCCAGTTTGGCGGAGGCCAAAAGAGATAAGGAAGTACTTGGAGAGGCGGAGATTTTAGCCAAATTTGAGAGTGAGGGAGCCCTAATAGCTGGTTGCAGAGTAACCTCTGGCCGGATTAATAAAGCGGATACGGTTGCAATATTCAGGGCAGGTAAGAAAATTAACGAGACCGAAATAAAATCAATGAAACATAAACTCTTGGATATAAACGAAGCAGAAAGTGGGAAAGAATTTGGAGTTATATTCGACAAGAAAGCAAATTTTGAGAAGGGTGATATAATAAGATCCCTAAAAAATTAGTTATGGAAGTGAATGTAAGTTACCATCAATTTAAAGATTTATTTTCGAAAGCCCAAAAGACACTTATTTTAATAGGTGGGGAAGTTGATATTGATACTTTCGGAGCGGCTCTTGCTTTGAAAGATGTTTTTAAATCAAACGGTAAGTCCGTAGACTTAGTGTGTCCGGAGACCCTACCCACAAATCTTTCCGTACTTTCTGGGGCTGATGAAATAAAGAAAACCACCGAAAGTAAGAGTTTGATAATAAGCTTTGACTATGCGAAAAATCCGATCGAAAAAATAAGCTATAAGATTGTGGGCGACAGTTTCAATTTAGTTATTAAACCAAGGGGTGGCAGCATTAATCTTGATGAAATAAAAACAAGCTTTGTTGGTGGTGATTACAATCTAATTATTACCTTATGTGTAAAAGACATTAGAAGTGTTGAATCCTACCAAGATAATAAAGAGATTTTTGATAGTCTTCCGTTGATTAATATAGACACCAACCCCGAAAATATTAGGTTTGGTAAATTAAATATTATTAACCATGAAATTGGAAGCCTTAGCGCTTTGCTCGCATTGTTGTTAGACAGCTCAGAGGTGGCTTTACCGAAGAAAAGTGCCGAGCTCCTGCTCAACGCGCTTAGAGAGAAAACCCAAAACTTTACCCAGGTAGGAAGCCACCTGATATTTGAGGCAGCTGCTATCTGCACGAAACTGAAAGAGTCGGAGCAATCCGAGCAAAGAGCGGAAGTTGAAGGCAAAGGTACTACCGAAGAGCAAAAAAACCTGCCAAAAGAATGGCTGTCCCCAAAAGTCTACCGCAGTTCTAAAGTTTCTTAAATTTTGAACTTGTTGCGAGGCTAAACTCCTGTCTGCTATACTGTATTAGGGAGTTATTAATATGGCATTGGAAAAAACAGATAAACAGAAAATATTAAAAACATTCGCTCAGCACGATGGTGATACAGGTTCTCCTGAAGTGCAAGTTGCCCTACTATCTGAGCGGATAAAAAGGCTTACTGATCATCTTAAGAAGCACAAACAAGATGTTCATTCGCGCCGTGGGCTTCTTCAGATGGTTAATAAAAGAAGAAGGATTTTAATATATCTTACTAGGAAAGAGCCTGAGAGGTATAAGACGATAGTGGAAAAGTTAGGTTTATCCAAGTAAATTAAGAAACTTGCACAAGTGTAGTAAAATATTAGATTGGATAGGAGATTTAAGTCAGGGATCAGCGAGCTGTGACCAGAACATCATTTCTTTGAGACTTCTGTTCCCCGTTCTCTGTTCACTGACTTAGTCTTCTTCTAAATTAAGCCTCATGGATAAAGAGGATTCAAATTCAACAAAAGTTGTAAAAAAAGAAATAAACTGGGGTGGTAGAAACCTTTCGATTGAAACAGGAAGAGTTGCTCACCAAGCCGATAGAGCGGTCTTAGCACGCTACGGTGATACTATTGTGCTGGCTACAGTTGTGGGTGCAACCCCAAAAGAAGATTTAGGGTATTTCCCCCTGACAGTTGACTATGAAGAGAGATTGTACGCTGCTGGCCGAATTTCCGGCTCCCGTTTTATTAAACGAGAAGGGAGACCAACAGAAGCGGCTATTTTAAACGGACGTTTAGTCGACCGCTCAATAAGACCGCTTTTCCCGAAAGACTACTTTAACGAGGTGCAAGTTGTTTTAACTATCCTTTCTTATGACCAAGAAAACGACCCAGACACAATTGCTTTGTTTGCTGCTTCGACCGCTTTACACACCTCTCACATACCGTGGAACGGCCCAGTAGTTGGGGTAAAGGTAGGCTACAAGGATGGGGAGTTTATTCTTAACCCAACAAAGTCAGATTTAGAATTTTCTGATTTAGACCTTACTGTGTCTTTCAATAAAGACAAAATAGTGATGATCGAAGCTGGAGCAAAAGAAGTGTCTGAGGAAGTGATGCTGGAGGCGATGGTCTTTGCCAAGAAAAATTCTGAAGAGGCCTTTGGTTTAATTGACGATTTCGCAAAAAAGACGGGTGTACCGAAAAAAGATTACGAAGTTAAAGAAATCGACGGATCTCTAAAAAAGAAAATAGTCGACCATGTAAAAAAGAATTTTAAAGAGAAATTGTTTAACCCTGAGTCTGCCGCAAGAGAGGAAGCCGCTGAGGAATTCAAGGAAGAACTTTACTCAGAGTTTGAAGGCAAACTCGCTAAAACAGACATTGGAGAAATTTTTGATGAAACCGTGAAAAAGATGGTGCGAGAAGCTATTGTCGATGAGGAAAAAAGGCCGGATGGCAGAGGTCTCGCCGAGATCAGACCCATATCTATTGAGACCGGTCTCTTGCCGAGAACTCACGGATCAGCTCTATTCACGCGTGGTTTAAGCCAGGCATTAACAGTAGCGACTCTAGGATCAACATCACTGGAACAAATAATAGATGGTATGGAAGGTGAGGACACAAAGCGTTTTATGCACCACTACACTTTCCCACCGTTTTCTACTGGAGAGGCACGGAGAATTGGACCGGCGTCTCGGCGCGAAATTGGTCATGGAGCGCTGGCCGAGAAAGCCCTCGCGCCGGTAATACCACCAGATGAAAAGTTTCCTTATACGATAAGATTAGTGTCCGAGATTCTTTCTTCATCTGGCTCTACCTCGATGGCGGCGACCTGCGGATCTACCCTTGCTTTGATGGATTCTGGTGTACCAATTTCGGCTCCAATCTCTGGAGTAGCTATGGGACTTGTTACGGAAGGCGCTAAGTATAAGATTCTAACAGACCTTCAAGCCCTTGAGGATTTTTACGGAGACATGGATTTTAAAATCGCCGGGAGTGCTAAGGGCGTAACCGCAATTCAGCTTGATGTGAAGATCGACGGTCTTACCCTAGATATAGTCAAAGAGACGCTTTCTCAGGCGAAAGAGGGCCGGAACTTTATTTTAGATAAAATGCTTAAGGCTATTCCGGAGACAAGAAGTGAACTTTCAAAATATGCTCCTCGGGTTACTGTTATCCAAATACCACCGAAAAAGATTGGGGAGGTTATTGGCTCTGGTGGTAAAACAATAAATCGAATTATCGAAGAGACTGGCGTGGCGATTGATATTGAGGATGATGGTCGGGTAATGATTTCAGGCACTGACCCTGATGGTGCCAAGAAAGCGGTCAAGTGGATTGAAGGTTTAACTCACGAGGTAAAAGCTGGGGAATTTTACGAAGGAGTGGTGAAAAGAATAGTACCATTTGGTGCATTTGTAGAAATACTTCCGGGTAAAGAAGGGTTAGTTCACATTTCCCAACTCGCAACTCACCGGGTTGAGGATGTGAGTAAAGAAGTTAAGCTTGGTGAGAAGTTCAAAGTGAAAGTTTCTGAAATTGATTCCCAAGGACGCGTCAATTTGACTCGTAAGTTTGGTAGTCAAGATGCTCATGAATAAAGCTCTGCTTCTTTCAGAGATCGCAAAAAAGATTGAAGATTGTAGGCGGTGTGATCTTTGGAATGGAACAACCCACGCCGTTCCTGGAGAAGGACTCCCAGAAGCAAAGGTAGTTTTTATTGGTGAAGGCCCCGGCTTTCATGAAGACAGGCTCGGACGGCCGTTTGTTGGCCAAGCTGGAAAGTTGCTCGATAAACTTATTGTCTCAGTTGGTCTTTCCCGAGATGAGGTTTTTATTTGCAATGTGGTTAAGCACCGGGCCCCGGAAAATCGAGACCCCCTGCCCACCGAGATAGCTGCCTGTAAAGTCTGGCTTGACCAGCAACTTGAGATTATCAACCCAAAAGTAACCGTAACTCTGGGCAGGTATTCTCTAGCAAGATTCTTACCTCGGGTAAAAATCTCGACTGTGCACGGACAAGCGATAAAAATAAAGAGCCAAGTGGTTATACCAATGTATCACCCGGCGGCGGCCTTGCGAAATGGCGCAGTCTTGAGAAGCTTAGAAGCAGATTTTCAAAAAAATTCTCAGCTTTTAAAAAATCCCGACAATGCAGTTTCTACCGCTAAGTTAAACGAAAGTGAAGAAGATCCAAACCAAATGAGTTTTTTCTGATACAGATTATGAGTAGAAACAGAAAGTTCAAAGAAAAAAATCCCCCAAATAAACTGCGATTTACTCCGCTAGGTGGAAACGGCCAAGTTACTAAAAACATGTTCGTTTATGAATATGGCGAGGATATTGTTATTGTCGACTGTGGTATGGGTTTTCCTTCTGAAATAATGTACGGAGTGGATATGGTCATACCAGATATTTCATATCTGAGAGACAAGCGCGACAAAATCAGAGGAATTTTTATCACTCATGGTCACGAAGACCACATTGGCGCCTTGCCTTATTTACTCGATCAGCTCGCGGCTCCGATTTACGCGACAAAACTTACTATTGGTTTGATCAAAGTAAGATTGAAGGAGCAAAACAAGCTAAACTTTGCCGATTTTAATCAAGTTGAACCTGGAAAACGCTACCAGCTAGGATCCTTTAGTTTGGAGCCTTTCCAAGTGAGTCATTCAATTCCAGACTCTGTCGGTTACGCGATTACTACACCGGTGGGAACGACCATCCATACGGGTGATTATAAATTTGATTTAACACCGGTTGATGGAAGGACGACTGATATCGAAAGACTGACAGAATATGGAAAACGGGGTGTACTTGCTCTGATGAGCGATTGTTTGCGAAGTGAAAAGCCAGGAAACACCCTTTCTGAGCTTGTAATCGGGGAAAAATTTGAGGAGGTAATGAAAAATGCTAAAGGGAGGGTAATTATTACTACATTTGCATCAAACATATCAAGGCTTCAACAAGCAATAAACGCCTCGGTAAAGTTTGGCAGACGGGTAGTTATAATTGGCCGTTCCATGGATCAGAATTCTCAAACCGCTCAAAGCTTAGGGTATCTCAGCATACCAAGAGATGTACTAATTCCCCAGGAAAAAATAGATAGTTTACCGGATAAAAACCTCACCTTGATTGTTGCCGGAAGCCAGGGACAGCCTGGGAGTGCTTTATCAAGAATTGCAAACTCAGACCACCAGTGGGTTTCAATAAAACAAGGTGATGAGATAATTTTTTCAGCCGATCCAATACCAGGTAACCAAGACGCGGTGTACGAAATGATCGATAACCTCTCCCGCCTTGGGGCTCATGTTTATTATTCAGATATAACCAGTGATTTTCATGTCTCTGGTCATGGGGCTCAGTCTGAGCTCCTCCTGATGATTTCTCTCACTAAACCAAAATTTGTGGTTCCGATTTCGGCCATGCACCGTCAAATGAGGCAATACTCACTTCTTGCCCAAGAGACTGGGATTCCAGCCCAAAACGTTCTTATTGTTGATGAAGGTGGCGTTGTGGAGTTTGATAAAGATAGTGCAAAAATAGTGGGCGAGATAGAAACAACTAATGTTTTTGTCGATGGGATTGGGGTTGGGGATGTGGGCTCTATTGTCCTGCGCGACCGAAAGGTTTTGGCTGAGGAAGGAATAGTGGTAGTAATAGTAACCGTGCATAAGGCTAATAACAAATTAGTTGGTGAGCCAGATATTGTAAGTCGAGGTTTTGTTTATATGAAAGAAAGCGAGACTCTTATAAAAGAAGCTCAAGAAGTAGTTAAGAAATCTCTTCAAAATGGAAAGATAAAAAACTGGCTTGCCGTGCGGGAGAAAGTAACCTCCGATCTTGCAAGATATTTATACAAAAAAACTGCCCGCCGCCCCATGGTTCTTCCCGTAATTGTTAGTGTTTAATTCACAAGAGAGCTTGCGTTGACAAAATCTGCCTGTTTAACTGATAATTAAGCTAATGCTGTCCAAGATTTTTGGTTCCCCTACTAAATTTGAATCTTTAAGAAATATTTTGTCCAATCATGAGCAAACTTCCACTCAAAATCTACACGAGACTCACCCCAACGTTAAGAATATTTTGGAAAGACACAACATCGACTTAGCAGCAATTCGAAGGCGAGGAGTGAGAGTTGCTACTGCAGCTGCAGTTCTCGGAGCATTTCTCTCGATACCGTTTTTGATCGGGCACCCAAAATACGAACAGTTACCAAATCAGGCACAGGAACAGAGTCACACCGCTAAAATTCCTGACAGACAAGACTTGGGTGTTGCTTCGTCAAGCCAAATTCCTGGCCGGCAAGCGGCTCACGCTTCAACATCAACTACCCATCACAAGCAACAAAATGAAAATGTAGATCCTTCGCCACATCTGTCTGGTAGTGGCTCAGACAACGAGGTGTCGAAGTTTCATGGGCACATGTATGGACGCTCTTACATGGCACCACCTAAGGAGCATGGGTATCATGATTTAGGCTTGCATCGCGGTGAAGATAGAAGTCAGGGAAAAGCCGAGAGCCCAGGCCCACACCCCGAAGAGCTAGGGGTTAATCACTCAGAAGGAGGTAACCAAACATGAGCGTTTTTTATGATCATTTAGTTGGGCTTGATGATCTTCACAGCGATCTTGCCCAATATAATCTTTCTTTTAAAGAGCATTATGTTCTTCTAAATCAGATCGATTCTGCTCTTCATCACGAGGTACTAAACGTGATACTTTTAGTTCTTCCAGTAGAGCATCATGAACATTTTCTGGTTCAGTTTAACTCCAGGCCAGCCGACCAAGCACTCCTAAGTTTTTTGCGCAGTTTTGACCCACAAATTGACGGCAAGATAAAAGAGACAGCTGAGCGCAAAAAAGCAAAGATAAAAGAGGATTTGAAGAAGGTTAAGAAATAATGACACCAAGGTTTTTCAAATACCTATCCGAGACTACAATCAAAACTGATTTTTTAGCTTTTTTTCTTTTGTCAGTACTTGGGATATTTCTACTCACTTTAATAGATAAGGGTTTTTCTGGAATATTAATTAGTAGATACGGAGTTGTATTAATACTTAGCTTGGTCCTATGGTTCTTATTTATTTTTTATATCTCTATGTTCAAATCGCTAAGTAAAATCATAATTTTGATAATCACCATGTGGTTAATTTATCCGATAATTTATATCTTTATTGCATTTAGTACTTGTGAAGGATTGGGTTGCCTTGCAGTTGTTTTCGGAATTCTCTACTTAGAAGGATTTCTGATTTTTGTTTGTGGATCAATACCAATTTTATACAGCCGGTTATCTGTTAAAGGCCAAGATTTATTAATTAGTAGTAAATTTTGGGTTTCGGGCTTATCAACTTTAGCAGCTGTCTCCGTGCTGTGGTTTGTCTTAATTAGGATCGTCAACAATATACCTGACCCATAGTATTGACTAAAAGCCTTGTTTGTGTTAAAGTTTGGCATACTTCCGATTGAAACCTAGAGTATTTTGTGCGACAATCGTAAGTATCATGCCCAGAAGAAAAGGATTTAAGTTACATCTTAAGGATAAAACCTCAAAAACAATTCTTGGTCTACTAATTGTTTTGGCAGGTGGCCTTTCCTTCCTTTCTTTTTTTGCTCGCACTGGTGTTGCCGCCGGGCTTCGGAATTTTTTGTGGGGCAGTTTTGGTTGGCTTACTTTCCTTGTCCCCCTCGCCTTTATTTTAGCCGGTCTTCTTTTCACAAAAATTAAATTAAAATTCGTTTCTCCAAATACGGTTATTGGATTTTGGGCTCTTATCTTATCTCTTCTCTCAATTACAACTCCAATTAGCAAAAGCGGGGCCGGTTTAGTTGGCAGAACAATTTGGAATTTTGCCGCTTCTATTCTTTCCGCACCAGGGGCATTTTTGGTACTTTTGGTTCTTTCCCTTGTTTCAGTTGTTGTTTTCTTCAATACTTCGCTAGAAGGTGCTACTGAGTTTTTGGGAAAAGCTTGGGAGGTTGTTAAAGAAGCCTGGCAGAAGTTCTTCGCTAGAAAAGAAAAAGCGCTTGGGGAAGAGAGAAAACTTGATTTCGCAACTCGCGGTATGGAACTAGCCCAGGAAAAACCCCAGGAGATCTCAACGGCGGTTGTTTCGAACCTTCCTGGCAGCAACCAGGTATGGGAGTACCCGCCTCTTGATATTCTTACAGAATCTATCGGTGCGAAAGCAGAGAGAGGTGATATAAAACAATATGCGGCCACGATCGAGAAAACTTTAGAAAGTTTTGGAATAGTCGCCAAAGTTGCTGAAGTAAACATGGGTCCAGCAGTTACCCAGTACGCACTGGAAATTGCCCTTGGAACCAAGGTTACAAAAATTACCTCTTTGGCAAACGATATCGCCCTTGCACTGGCTGCTCCCACTGGAACCGTCAGGATTGAAGCTCCAATTCCCGGTAAATCCTTGGTGGGTATTGAAGTACCAAATATTACTCCGGAAGTCGTGCCGGTCCGCTCGGTCCTCACCTCAGCTGCTATGCAGAAGGCAAAGTCAAAGGTTTCACTCGCGCTAGGTCTCAACGTTTCCGGAACTCCAGTAATTGCCGATCTTGTCCGCATGCCGCATATGTTAATGGCCGGCTCTACTGGAAGTGGAAAGAGCGTTGCGATGAACGCCTTTATCAGTACCCTACTTTTTAGGACTACGCCAGCTGAAGTAAAAATGATATTGGTAGATCCGAAAAGAGTGGAGCTTACCCAGTGGAACGGTATACCCCATCTTCTTACCCCGGTGATAATTGAGCCGGAAAAAGTCCTATCCGCCCTAAAGTGGGCTATAAGTGAGATGGAACGCCGCTACAAACTTTTTTCGGAAGTTTCGGCTCGTAACATTGATCAGTACAACGAAATGAGCGGTTTTCAGGCCCTTCCCTATATTGTTATAGTTATCGATGAGCTAGCCGATCTTATGCTTTTTGCTCCAGTTGAGGTGGAGGACGCAATTACCAGGCTTGCCCAGATGTCTCGGGCAACCGGAATCCACATGATACTAGCGACACAGCGGCCAAGTGTGGATGTTATAACAGGGTTAATAAAAGCTAACATCCCTTGTCGAATCAGCTTTAATGTTACCTCCCAAGTTGATTCTCGGGTAATACTCGATCAGGTAGGAGCCGAAAAACTTTTGGGAAGAGGAGATATGCTCTACGTTCCACCAGATGCGTCAAAGCCAATTCGTATTCAAGGGGTTTTTGTTTCGGAGCCGGAAATTAATAAGCTTATTGAGTTTCTTAAAAAATCTGGCGTGGAACCACAATACACAGAAGAAGTTACTAATATGCCGGTTTCTAAAGTAGCAGGAAGAGGAGGCACGGCTGGTGGGGACCAGGATGATTTGTTTGAAGAAGCGGTGAGAGTAGTTTGCCAGTACGACAGAGCTAGTGCCTCCCTTTTGCAAAGAAGGCTGCGAGTCGGTTATGCCAGGGCAGCTCGTCTTTTGGACGAGCTTGAGGCGGCCGGTGTTGTTGGAGTCGCAGATGGCTCTAAAGCGAGAGACGTTTTAGTAAAAGATCCTGCCCGGGTTTTGTCACCACAACAAGAAGGTGAGTGATTTTTAAGGTTCACTAACCTTATGAGTAGGTATTTTAATGAAAACAGTTGGGCAGATTTTAAAAGAGGCTAGGGAAAAGAAAGATGTTAGTCTAGAAGAGGCTGAAAAAGCAACAAGAATCCGCAAAAAGATTCTTTCTAGACTTGAAAAGAGCGATTGGGCAGAATTGCCTTCACCCACTTTTGTAAAAGGTCTCTTAAAAAATTACGGTAGTTATTTAGAGATTGATACCAAAGCTTTACTTGCTTTCTTTCGGAGGGAGTATGAAGAGCCAAAACTACAAAAAGCGGTAGTCTCTTTTAAAGTAAAAAGGCCCAAGCTAAGATTTACCCCCCAGATTATTACTGGCAGTATACTTGCTCTTATCTTTTTGGGGGCCGGCGCCTATCTTTACACCCAATATCAGTCTTTTACGGCAGCACCGGTACTCGAAGTCACTGAGCCGGGGAATAACATAAAAATTGAAACTTTGGACGTTAATGTTGTCGGCCGTACTTACCAAGACGCTGACCTAAAAATAAATGGCCAGAAGGCCCAACTTTCCCCAGGAGGCACTTTTTCGATAGCTGTAAGCCTTGTTGAGGGTGTTAATACTATTGTGGTTACATCTGAAAACCGCTTTGGGCAAATTTCTACAGAAAAAAGAACCGTAATTGTGGAGACTAGAAGCGCTGGGGTTACAGATCAAACTGAACCTAAAAACAAAGAAGATCAGAAGCAAGACAATATCAGCCTCGATTTAAAAATTGGTCCTGAGTCTACCAACATTAGAATAGAGCTTGACGGTAAGAAGGTTTTTGATGGGGTATTAGTTTCTGGATCTTCAAAGACATATTCAGCAAAAGAAAGGATAAAGGTTTTTACAAGTAATGCCGGATCAACCAAAGTTATTTTTGAAGGTAAAGAGCAAACTCTTGGAAAAGAAGGAGAAGCTCTAGAGCGCGAGTTTAAAAAGACTAGTTAGCCAGTAAGTTTTGACCCCGAGTCAATAATCTTGCTAATGATCTAAACTTGTGTTATCCTTGGCACAAACTTGTCCGGGGACTGCCTTATGGATACTGCTGCACTATTTACCATCGTAATAATCATCATCACTATAATTCTCCTCGCAGTTGGTCTTTATCTCATATTGGTTTTGCACGAAGCAAGGCAGAGTTTGAAAAAGATCAACCACGTACTTGACCATGTTGAATCAGTGGTTGACATAATTGATACAAAAATAGCCAGGCCAGCATCTTCAGTTTCAGGACTTTTAGTAGCGATGAAAGAAGGCTTAGACCTTTTCAAGAGCTTCAAAAGAAATATCACGGGGGAGCATGGAGAGCATAGACCGCAATAATCATAATGTTGATAGAGAAGGGGACTTCTATAAAGGCCTCTTTTTTGGGCTCCTGTTAGGGGTTGGTTTGGTGTGGTTTTTAGGGACAAAGGAAGGAGAGAAGATTAAGAAGCAGTTGGCTGATAAAGGAGAGGAATTTGTGGATAGGGCTAGAGAATCTATTGATAAAGCTTTGTCCGAAGGATTTATTGAGGATGAGTCTTTACAATCAGAGCGATCCCACACTCCTGATCAGCCACCGCCACCTTTTTTTGAAGGAGAGCACCCTTAGACTGTCGGAGACGGATCATTAGCGAGCATTTTTTCCAAAGCAGGTATGTAGTCTGGAAAATAGTGTTGGATCATGGTAAGGTCAAAATCTTGCAAAATTTTCTCTTTTGGCTCCTTGGAAAGCAAAAACTCAAAGGATTTTTCAACTACCTTTTCGGGTGTAAAATGGGCACCAATTCTGATAACAAAATCCCGATCCATTGTTACTCTGTGTGAACTAGCAGAACCGTTGTCATCAGTCACCTCAACAGTGCAGTGGTAACCTAGGTTATTTTCCCTTGATTTTATTTTTACTTTACTCATATTAGAAATATTTTACCATAAAATAATTAGGTTTGTAGTTATGGTCTGTACTATAATAGATAAGAATGGATTATGAAGTTGGTAGTCGTTATCCAAAACCTGGAGATAAGGTGAAGGTTGCCCAGAAGAAGGATTATGCTTCTGGGGAATTGACCGAGGGGGCGGTCAAAGATGTTCTCACCAAAAAACAATTTCACCCTCGCGGCCACAAAGTGCGCCTTACAAATGGAATGATTGGTAGAGTGCAGGAGTTTGCAGATCAAGACGGATCTAAGGAAGAAGCCTTGGTAATAAATTATAAACCTTCAGAGGATGACTTACTTTAACAACCATGGATACATTAAACGCTGTTTATAAAGTTGTCTCTTCGGTACCAGCGGGTAAAGTTGCGACTTATGGCCAGATTGCAAAAATTGCCGGGGTTAAAAATCCAAGGGTTGTGGGTAATATTCTTCATAAAAATATAGACCCAGATAATGTTCCTTGCCACCGTGTAGTTAACTCAAAAGGCGATATAGCTGATGGTTACGTATTTGGTGGAGCAGCTGAACAAGTTAAAAAGTTGAATGGTGAAGGGGTTAAGGTAACTGATAATAAAGTTGATCTAAACAATTACCGATGGTCTATCTGAAAACAATTGCATTTGGCAAGGAGCGTCCGGGGCCTAGTTTGTAGGAGCCATTGTAGATTAGAGATGAAGAGCCTCCCCCATCTAGATTTAGGGCGTGAGTAACACCCATAGCTACAAATACAGCTGCAAAATCCTTTACGGTGGCACTTCTCGCAACTACTAAATAAACAGTTTTACCTTTAGCACCAATACCGCCTCGATAACTTTTGGTAAGTTGGGCACTTGTTAGAGTGTAGTTGTTAACAATATTGACCCCGTTATAAACAAGCCCAGGAAAATTAACGATCGCTGCCCTCAAACCAGAAAGCCCTGAATAAGTGCTTGATCTTTGGTAAAACACCGCCCCGCTAGACGTGAAAGCCATCATGGCGCGATTGCTCCAATAAAGCTTACTTTCATTTATCCACTTTTTTAGTCTTGAATTGTAGACTGGAAAATCATAAGCGTTTACCTGCGCAGCACAGGAGGCGTAGTCGGGAGGGCAAAAATAAGTGCCGTTCATACCACTGGAAGCAGAGTTACTTGTTATATATGAGAGAAGTGATTTAGTAGGACATTTGTTGAGACAGTCGGAACTATTAGCCGTGTCGGTGATTGGTGTTTTAGAGTTTAAATTAATTGCCACGACGTCTATTGTATAGGTCCCATTTGCGGTTTTTAAAGAAAGTCGGCAATAACCATTCGTCGGTATGCCGCATGGTTTAGAGGCAGCGGTGGCTTTTGACGTAATTTTTTTAGCAGCTAGGGAATCCGCCTTCTTTTTTGCGGCAAGAAGCTTTTCCAGATCATTGTCCAAGACAGTTAACGTTTTGTCTGCTTCCGTATACTTTTTAGCCAAAATTAAATCAACTACGTTGGGCAACTTACCCGCAACACTCTGCACCGCCACATCCTGGTTTTTATAAATCTTTGTCTTGTCTTTGACAGCTTCATACTTTCCAACAACTTGATTGTAAGAATCTAGTATTACTCGCAAATTATCACTTTTTAGAGCTATGTTTTCTTTATTTAAATTTTCGGCATCTTTTTGCAAACTAACGACCTGATCATTAAGGGTTTTTATAACCTCATTGAGACCAGCAATATTTCGCCTGTCCACATTAAATAGAACAACAATCTCCATAGTTAACAAAAAAATCAAAAGTAGTGAAAAAGGTGAGAAAGATTTTTGGAAAAAGTGCATCATAAAGCGTTAGTTAAATTATACAATTTATTTAGATCAAAATGACAGATGATAGTCCTTTTCTGATAAAATTATTAAGATGAAGTACCTACCTTTCTTAACGGCTTTTTTATTTTTACTTTCCGCACCAGCTTTTGCGCAGGAAAATTGGTTAATTGAAAGTTTCAGTTCCCAAATAGAAATTCAGACGAGCGGTAAAGTCAAAGTAGTCGAAAATATTGCCGTAGATTTTGGTAGCCTTCAGAAACACGGGATTTTTAGGGACGTTCCGTTTGTTTATCTGCTTGAAAATGGCGAGAAACGCTACAGTGAAATTGAAGTTGTAGAAATCTCCAATAATGGTCAATCTACCCCCTACGAAACCTATACAACAGGGGATTTTATCGAGATAAAAACTGGAGACCCAGACGAAACAATTTCTGGTAAGCAAAATTATCAAATTGAGTATTTAGCCTCTGGTGTTTTAAATTCTTTCGAAGATCATGACGAGCTTTATTGGAATGTAACTGGGAACAATTGGCCCGTACCTATTAACCAAACTTCAGCCACCGTCACCCTTCCAAGTGATGCGATTAGCCAAATAACCTGTTTTGAAGGTTCAGCTGGGTCAAACACGCTTTGTCAGTCCAGACAAGTAAGCAAAAGCCAAGAAAACTTTCAAGCTTCAAGACCGTTAGGTGTTCAGGAAGGGTTGACTGTGGTGGTTGGATATACTAAAGGTTTGGTTCCTGTGATTTCCGTACCGCCCCCAAAGAACGCTACTGATGATTTATTTACTTTGCCAAGTATCATTGCATTTTTGTTTTCGCTGTTGTCTAGCCTTGGTTTTGCAACTTGGCTTTGGTGGAAAAATGGTAGGGATTTTTGGTGGAAGAGGCGCTTTCTTTACGATCCAGAAGCAAAGGCGGAAGCACAGCCGATCGGTGCTCATGATCCGGTTGTTGTTGAATACGATCCACCGGAAAAACTGCGCCCGGCAGAGATCGGAGTGCTTATTGATGAGAGGGCAGACACTTTGGATGTTACAGCCACGATTATTGATCTTGCCGCCCGCGGCTACTTAAATATAGTCGAAGTTAAAAAGAAATGGCTTTTTGGAAAAACAGATTATTCTTTGGAAAAAAAGGATAAGGACAGAAGTGGCCTTTTGGATTATGAAAAGGAGTTGCTTGAGAGAATTTTTGAGGACAATGATATTGTGACAGTTTCTGGATTGAAAACTAAGTTTTATGAAGATCTGAAAAAAGTTAAAGAAAAGCTTTATAAAAATGTTGTCGCTAGGAAATTTTTTGCAGACGATCCTGATTGGGTGCGGACAAAGTATTTCTTGATTGCAGCAGCGGTGGCAATTTTTGGCGGGGCTTTTATATTTGCTGGTCTAATGCTGGTTATGAGTTTACCTATATCATTTGGATCTGGTTTCGTGCTCGGTGGGATTTTGCTATCTATTCTTTCAAGAGCCATGCCAAGGAGAACTGCAGCGGGCCACGAGATGTATCGCCGAGCAAGGGGGTATGAGCTTTTTATCACTCGTGCGGAACGCTATCGCCAACAATTTTTTGAGCGGAAAAATATTTTTAATGAGATACTTCCTTACGCGATAGTTTTTGGAGCCACTGAAAAATTCGCCAAAGCTTTTAAAGACTTAGGAATCGAGCCACCAAAGACCACTTGGTATACAGGCAGCGGAGCTTTTAATGCAGCTGTTTTTGGCGCTAGCATGGCAAGCTTTTCAAATTCCTTTTCCTCCGCAATCTCATCTGCTCCAGGCGGTGGAAGCGGCTTTTCAGGAGGAGGCTCTGGCGGTGGTTTTGGTGGTGGTGGCGGAGGAAGTTGGTAAAGGTTTCGTTGAAATGCTAGACTCTTTACCATATAATCTTCCACATGACAGCTAAGGAGCTGCGGGGAAAATATTTGAAGTTTTTTGAGGTAAAGGGGCATAAGGTTATTCCTTCAGCTTCCCTTGTTCCATCCGAAAAGGTCGAGTTAGCAGGAACTCAAAGAGTTTTATTCACCACCGCTGGTATGCACCCTTTGGTCCCTTATTTATTAGGAGAGCCACATCCGCACGGAAAAAGACTTGTTAACGTTCAAAAATCCCTGCGAACAGATGATATTGATGATATTGGGGATCCTTGGCACAACACTTTTTTTGAAATGTTAGGGAATTGGTCACTCGGCGATTACTGGAAAAAGGAAGCGATTGAGTGGAGCTTTGAGTTTTTAACAAAAGAACTAAAATTGAACCCAGATAGAATTTCAGTAACAGTTTTTGGCGGGGACCCGGAAATTCCAGGGGTTGGTGAGGATAAAGAAAGCGTCGAGATTTGGAAGAGCTTAGGTATACCAGAAGAGCGAATCTATCGCTTCGGGAAAGCGGATAACTGGTGGGGACCAGTTGGGGAGACGGGCCCGTGCGGCCCAGACACGGAGATGTTTTATGATACAGCTGCGCCCTCCCATGGAAAAGATTGCCAACCAGGGGAGTCTTGCGGTAAATATGCGGAGATTTGGAATGATGTGTTTATGGAGTACGATCGCCAACCCGACGGTTCTTACAAAAAGCTAAAGCAAAAGAATGTGGATACAGGGATGGGAGTGGAGAGAACGATGGCTATTCTTCAAGGTAAAGATAATGCTTACGACACTGAGCTTTTCTCGTCTGTTATTCAGAAACTTGAAAACATGTCGGCAAATTGGAATGTTAAATCGGCTAGAATTGTCGCCGATCACATCCGAGCCGCCATTTTCTTAATCGCCGATGGTGTTAGTCCATCGAATGTCGACCGTGGTTACGTGCTCCGACGGCTGATCCGCCGCGCCATTCGTCACGGTCGGTTACTAGGAATTAATGAGGGTTTGACTCACCAAGTAACCAAAGAGTTTGTTCCAATTTACGAGGAGTTTTACCCGGAGCTTCGCGAAAACATTCGAACTATCTATGAAGAATTATCCGGAGAAGAAGCAAAATTTCAGAAAGTTTTAACGGCCGGCCTTAAGGAATTCGAAAAGCTAGGCAGTGAAATTACTGGAAAAGATGCCTTTTTCCTCTACGAATCTTATGGTTTTCCGCCAGAGCTTACTTTTGAGCTTGCTGCCGATAAAAATTTAACAGTGGATCGTACCCTATTCAACGAGGAATTTACTCGCCACCAAGAAGTTTCCAGAGCCGGGTCTGCCAAAAAATTTGCTGGGGGACTAGCTGATCATTCGGAAAAGGTGGTTCGGGGACACACCGCCACCCACCTACTCCACCAAGCCTTGAGAGACGTTCTTGGCAAGCAAGCTCACCAAACTGGCAGTAATATAACAGCGGAAAGAATCCGTTTTGATTTTAGTTATGATAAAAAAATGACTCCAGAAGAGATTAAAAAAGTTGAAGATATTGTCAACCAAAAAATTAAAGAGGATCTTGTGGTTACAAAAACTTTAATGAGCCAGGAAGAAGCGGATAAAAAAGGTGCAATTGGTCTTTTTCCTGAAAAATACGATGAGAAAGTTTCTATTTACCAGATCGATAAATACTCGATCGAATTCTGCGGTGGTCCTCACGTGAAAAACACAAGTGAGGTTGGTAAATTCAAAATAGTCAAAGAAGAATCCGTCGGTGCTAATACTCGCCGAATCAAGGCGGTTTTGGAATAAATTGTGCTATACTACGTATATATTTTCTGCCATGGCATTTCTGAAATTTCCAGGATCAAAAAAAGAAGTTGAAGACCTTTTACTTATTGAGATTGGCCTAGAAGTTGTGAATATGGCCAAGCTTACTCTTTTCCCTGAGCCGCGGGTTGCCGAGGTCGCCCGCAAAGGTTTCTCATCACTGGATGAAATGTTTGAAGCTTCTTTGCAAGCAGTCGATGAGTTAGCCGGTCACACTCAGGATATTCCAAAAAACGCAATTCTAGGTGTCTCTGGTGGTCCAATTAAGACTGAAACCACCGTGGCCCAATACACTCGCCCTGACCCAAAAGAGCCAATTGGTGATGATGAGGTAGAAAAAGTTTTGGGAGAGGTTTCCGCAAAAGCCCAAGTTACCGATTACAAGCTGTTCTTTTCCACAATTGCATCAGCCACAATTGACGGCACTAAAGTGTCCAACCCGATTGGGCTGAAGGGGGAAAAAGTTGCGCTCTCCTGCTTTATCGCTTACAAAAGAGCTGAAGAACTAGCAGTTTTCGATAAATTAATTGATGAAATTGATATGAAGCTTGAAAAAATAATTCCCACTTCTTTTGCAGTCGCAAAAACTATGCTTGGTAAGGGCGATGAAAACACCCTTCTTGTTAGAGTTGGTAAAGAAAGATCTGAAGCGGCTCTTCTTACCAAGGGACACATTGCTGAAATAATTCAATTTGATCTTGGAGTAGCAAACCCGTCTCATATTGATCTTGGGTTTGAAATTGCGCTAGAAAAATTGTTGAAGGAACACCCACCAGAACTTATTGAGCTTTATCCAGACAGCCGTGAAGTAGATCTTGCAGAGCTTGAAGAAAAAATATCAAAGCTTTCTTGGAAAGAACTTGGTGTAGAAAGGGCGCCTCATATTAAGATGGTGAAGGAAGAAGACTACGAGGCGGAGGATACTGGTCTTCAAGCATTAGTTTCGGAGGCAACCACATGAAAATTTTAGAATTTGGGCAAGACGCAAAGCTCTCACAAATTTTAGAATCAATTCAAGCAGCCGATGAGATCGAGATTGGTATCAAAATTCCCCACGACTCCTTGGTTTTTCAAAATCCAATAAACAGGGAAATTATTGAGCGGCACGCGAAGAAGGTTGGGAAGAAGGTTGAGATAGAGGGAGCTCAACTGATAAAGAAAGTTGAGGCCGAAAATTTTGGTTTCCTTGAGGGTGAAGATGTCGCTACGAAAAAAGTCGATGTTCAGGAGCCTATCGAAAAAGAGGAAGAAGAGGTGGTTAGGGCAGCGCCCAAACCTTCTTCAGGCGGACTCCTTAAGTTTTTCAAGGGATTTAAGGGTAGGAAAAAACTCTTGCTTTTGGCAGCCGGCGCCCTTTGTCTCTTAATCTTATTCCTCGGAAGTTTTTGGATTGTGCCTTCTGCTCAAGTGAAAGTAACCGTCAAGACAGAGACAAAAAACAATCAAGTAACTCTAACTGCATCAAGTAAGGCCACAGAAGTTGATTTAGAAGGGAAAACGATTCCCCTTTCGGTTGAAGAAGTAACTAAATCTGACATTGCGACTGGAAAGTCGACCGGTAAATTGACCGTCGGCGCACCTGCCAAAGGCAGGGTAACGATTGGGAATTTTAGCACGGTCACGTCAAAGAAATTTTCTGCTGGTGCCACCGTAAAATCCGTTAGTGGTCAGAGCGTTGGTCTTGAGTTCACGCTTGATAGTGACGTTACTGTGCCAAAAGCAAGCTCCTCTGGGTTTAATATTGTTGCTGGGCAAGCTGGGGTGAACGTTACAGCCAAAAAAATTGGGTCGGAGGGGAATTTGCCAGCTAGTACTGAATTTCAAGTGGGCAGCGAGAGCTTAGGGACAATCAAGGCTGTTAATGACCTTGCTTTTTCTGGTGGTGAGTCTAAACAAGTGACGGCAGTTTCAGAGGCAGATAGAAAAAAACTTAAAGAGGAACTTTTGGAAAAACTAAAAAAAGAAGCGGAGGAGGAACTTGAAGCAAAACTTGAGGGCTCAAAAATCCCCAAAGGCGGCTTAAAAACCGAGATAACCAAGGAGAATTATGATAAAGCAGTCGGTGAGGAGGCCGAAGAATTTAACCTTACCCTTGAGGTGAGGGCAGAGGCAGCCCTTTTTCAAGAAAGTGATTTGAAGAAAGTTTTAATTGAATCGATAAAGTCGCAAGTCCCCGAAGGTTTTAAGGTGGATGAAGATTCTTCCGAAGTAGAGTCAGAACTTTTTGATGGTCAAGCCGAGGGTGAGGTAGAAATACTGGGAAAAATAAAAGCGGTGATAGTGCCCGATTTTGGCGAAGGTGAAATAGCCAAGAATCTCTCCGGCAAAAGCGTTGGAGCAGCTGGCTCCTACTTAGACGGTTTGGATAATGTCTCCGGGTTTGAGATAAAAATAAACCCTGCCTTTTTTCGAATTTTCAATCTACTACCATTTAACAGTGGCCGGATCAGCGTTGATATAGCAGAAGAAGAATCAAATTCAGCTCCTGTAAAGTCCAGCGGAGAGAAAAATGCAGAGTAAATGGGTGAAAAGGGGGCAGATTGCGGGTCCTTTTGGGTGGATTTCGTTTACAGTAGTACTGCTCTTTCTGATTTTAGTAACTACTCTTTTATCAGCAAATGTTTGGTATCAGACTTCACTTAAGGCACCCGGAGGAGGATCCGAAAAAATATTTGTTGTTAAAAATGGCGAAGCTGCGGTTGAAATCGCAAAGCGTTTAGAAGAAGAAGGCCTCATAAAAAATTCCCTTGCGTTTCGCATTTACCTTTTCACCACCAAAAATGATGGTAAAATCGAAGTTGGAACTTTCAAGCTAAACTCAAATCGAAGTGCAGAGGAGCTAGTTCAGAGCTTACAGCAAGGAAGAGTTGATAAATGGGTTACCTTGGTGGAAGGGTTGAGAGTTGAGGAAGTCGCAGACAAATTAAAAGGTGAATTTGATATTGAAGAGAAGAAATTCATCTCCCTCTCCGAAGAAGGCTATATGTTCCCAGACACCTATTTAATGCCAGTCAATGCGGACGAAGCAAAAATTACAAAGATTCTCAAGGAGAACTTTGATAAAAAGATAGATCAAAATATCATTGCCCAAGCTAAAAAAAATGGGCTGTCACTTTCTGAACTCATCAACTTAGCATCAATAGTGGAGCGAGAGTCAAGGAACACAGACGAGAGACCAATTATTGCCGGCATTCTTTTGAAAAGGCTGAGAGAAGGTATTAGGCTTGAAGCAGACGCTACTATTCAGTATGCTCTTGGGTTTCAAAATGAGCAGAAAACTTGGTGGAAAAAAGATTTGACTTTCCAAGATATTGATATCAAAAGCCCCTATAACACCAGAAAAGTAGCTTCTCTTCCACCCGGGCCGATTTGTAACCCAGGTCTCTCTGCAATTAAAGCAGTCGCCGACCCGAAAGTATCACCATATTATTATTACATTCATGACGGGGATGGAGCAGCCCACTTCGCCGCTACTCTAGATGAGCACAACGCTAATATAAGCAAGTATCTGTAATGAATGACAAATAAAATGGTTAATGTTACTCTGTTGATTGTAGGCACGCGTGCCTACAGAATTTTGCGTATTTTGAAGATAATTTTAAGAAAAGTTTTTGTTCCTTTCTCTTTAATAAATATAGGTAGAAAATTTTTAATGAATTAGTTATAGAGAAATACCCAATTAATTAAGTAAATTACCAAACACGAAACATTTGATAAAAAGAAAAAAGACTAAGGGGTTGACAAATCAAGAGGTGGCCGTTATTATCTGGTTAATTGAATATTGTAAATGACGTACTAAAGTACGATGTACGTCATTATTTTTGCGTTTAAAGGTTTTATTTCTGCCACTTTTATTAGGAACTTATCTTAAAACTGAATGATTAATGCAGACTCCAGAAAAGTCTTTGGGGAAACAGGCTTCAAATATCCAGTACCCAATTTAATACAGACTCAAAAAACTTCTTATTCTTGGCTTTTGTCGGAAGGTATAAAAGAGCTTTTGACAGAAGTTTCTCCGATTGAGGATTTTACCGGCAAGAATTTTTCACTTTTTTTTCTTGAACATTCTTTGGGAGAGCCGAAATACACTCCTGAAAAAGCTGTCGAGAAGGGAGCTTCCTACTCTGCCCCAATTAGAGTAAAAGCCAGGCTTTTAAACAAAGAGACCGGTGAAACTGTAGAGCAAGAAGTCTTCTTTGGCGATCTGCCCCTAATGACAGACTCCGGAACTTTCATAATAAACGGAGTCGAGAGAGTAGTCGTAATTCAGCTCACCAGAAGTCCGGGAATTTTTTACACCGCCGAAATCGATCCTAATACCGGCAGAGCAATGTACAGAGCCGAACTACGACCCACTCGGGGAAGTTGGATTGAGTTTGAAACGGCCAAAAATAATGTTATAACCGTGCGAATTGACCGGAAAAGAAGAATTCCGGCAACAGTTCTTCTTCGAGCAGTGGGATTTGGTACGGACGACAAAATAAGACAACAGTTTGAAGATTCTGAAATGAGTGAAGAGCACAATTATTTGGAGGCTACTCTTGCAAAAGACTCTACTAAAAGCGGAGACGAGGCATTCTTGGAGATTTATCACAAAATGAGGCCCGGAGACCCGGCGATTCTTGATAATGCCAAGGTACTTCTAGAAAATCTTTTCTTCAACTCTAAGCGCTATTCACTTGGTAAAGTCGGCCGCTATAAATTAAATAAACGCTTGGGAATCTCTGTCGATAATGACTCTGAAAGTTGGACCCTGCGGCCAGAAGATTTTATTGGCGCTATAAAACAACTTATCAGGCTTAATAACGGTGAGGGCGAGCAGGACGATATTGATCATTTAGCAAATAGACGACTTAGAGCTGTTGGTGAGCTAGTTCAGAACACTTTGCGAGTTGGGTTCTTGCAGATGGAAAGAGTGATCAAAGAGAGGATGAGCGTATCGGCAGACGCGGCGGTGGTAACACCAACGAGCCTCATAAATGCTAGGCCGGTGGTCGCAAGGCTAAATGAGTTTTTTGCCGGAAGCCAACTCTCCCAGTTCATGGATCAAATAAACTCTCTATCTGAACTAGAACATCTTCGCCGACTCTCAGTTATGGGTCCAGGTGGTCTGACTCGAGAGCGGGCGAGTTTCTCTGTTCATGATGTGAACAACTCTCAGTACGGAAGAATTGACCCAATAAAATCTCCAGAGGGGCCAAACATTGGGTTAATTACCCACCTTGCCCTGATGAGCCAGATAAACGAGTATGGATTTCTTGAGACTCCCTACCGCAAGGTCGTTAAGGAAAAAAATGGCAAGCCAAGGATCACTGATGAAATAGTCTGGCTTATGGCAGATGATGAAGAGAAACTTCACATTACCCACTCCAACGTAAAAACGGATAATAAAGGCTATATTTTAGATAAAGGAGTTCCAATTAGATACAAAGCCTCTTTCGCATCTGGATCTCCCGAAGACGTTGAGCTAATCGAAGTAGTTCCTTGGCAAACAGTTGGGGCTTCCTCATCCCTGATACCGTTTTTAGCTCATGATGATGCGAACCGGGCTTTAATGGGGGCTAATATGCAAGGTCAGGCAGTCCCGTTAGTGAGACCCGAGGCTCCGGTGGTTGGTACTGGTATGGAAAGACTGGTTGCCCATAATATCGGTAAAGTGGTTAAGAGCCCGGTGGACGGTGAAGTTGTTTTTGCAGACGCTCGGGAAATCACAATCAAAGGTAAAAATGACAAAAAAGAGTACAGGATGCCCCTTAAGAAATTTGTTAAATCTAACCAAAATACGGCTTACAGTCAAAGGTCTTTAGTTTCTCCAAAGCAGAAGGTTAAGGAAGGTGAGATAGTTGCGGATGGACCAGTATCAGATAATGGAGAGCTTTCCCTGGGCAAAAACCTGCTGGTTGCTTATATGTCTTGGGAAGGGTATGGGTACGAAGATGCGATTGTGATTTCAGACCGCCTTGTTAGAGAAGATGTTTTGACTTCCATTCACATCGAGGAATATGAGTGCTCAGTTACGGAGACTAAGCTTGGTCCTGAGGAAACCACAAGAGATATACCAAATGTTGGGGAAGAGGCTCTTGCCAGTTTGGACGAGCAAGGGATAGTTTACATTGGAGCCGAAGTTGGGCCAAACGATATATTGGTTGGGAAAATAACTCCAAAGGGTGAAACGGAGTTGACTGCCGAAGAAAGGCTTCTGCGGGCAATCTTCGGTGAGAAGGCAAGAGAGGTTCGTGACACATCACTTCGGATGCCCCACGGAGAGAGAGGCACAGTGATTGATGTTCAGATTCTTTCAAAGGAAGCTGGCGACGAGCTTGAGCCTGGGGTGCAAAGGTTAATTAAGGTAAAAGTAGCCCAAACCAGAAAGGTGACAATTGGAGATAAACTTGCTGGTCGTCATGGAAACAAAGGTGTCATCTCGAAAGTTGTGCCCTCCGCTGACATGCCTTATTTAGAAGACGGTACTCCGATAGACATTATTCTTTCTCCACTTTCGGTTATTTCCAGAATGAATTTGGGGCAGCTCTTAGAAACGCATCTGGGTTGGGCAGCCAAAATTAGTGGTTATAAAGCGGCTATCCCGCCTTTTGGAGGTTTCAGAGAAGAGGCTTTAGTGGAAGAACTAAAAAAAGCAAATATTCCTGAAGACGGAAAAGTAACTTTATATGATGGTAAAACAGGCGAATCTTACAAGAAAAAGGTTTCCGTTGGTGTCGGCTACATATTAAAACTAGTTCACATGGTCGATGAGAAAGTTCACGCCAGAAGCACCGGTCCCTATTCCTTGGTAACCCAGCAACCTTTGGGTGGTAAAGCGCAGATGGGTGGTCAGCGCCTTGGTGAGATGGAAGTATGGGCTCTGGAAGCTTACGGAGCTGCTCACACCCTCCAAGAGATGCTAACCATTAAATCAGATGACGTTGTTGGCAGGGCAAAGGCCTTTGAGGCAATTGTTAAAGGTACTGAAATTCCAGAGTCAACTGTACCGGAGTCTTTTAAAGTTTTAGTAAAAGAACTAAATGGTCTTGGTCTTAAGATAGAGCTTTTAGGCGCTCAAGTAGAAGATGAGAGAGTTGAAACTGAAAAAGAATTAAAAGAGGAGCAAAAACTTGAGGAAGAAGCAAAGGAGCTTGCCGAAGTTACTGGTGAAGAAACGGTCGCCGCTGTATCTACCGAAGAGCAACCCTTAAGGATAGAGTCAGTTGAGACGGGTAGTAAGGAGGTTTCGTAATAATGATGACTGGTGAAATAAAAGATTTTGAAGCTTTAAGAATAGTTTTAGCCTCCCCTGAGGAAATTTTGGCTTGGTCGCATGGTGAAGTGGTCAAACCCGAAACTATCAACTACAGAACATTCCGACCGGAAAAAGATGGGCTTTTTGATGAAAAAATATTTGGCCCAACTAAAGATTGGGAATGTTACTGTGGTAAATACAAAAGAATCCGCTATCGGGGGGTTATTTGTGATAAATGTGGAGTGGAAGTAACCCAGTCAAAAGTTCGTCGGGAAAGAATGGGACATATAAAACTGGCGGCTCCCGTATCCCATGTTTGGTATTTTAAGGGCTCTCCATCAAAACTTTCGCAAATTCTCGATATTACCCCCCGGAGTCTGGAAGCAATTATATATTTTGCCGAGTATTTGGTAACAAATGTTGACGAAGAAAAAAGAAGTGACGCCCTAAAAAAAGTTGAGGAAAAAACAAATAAGGAAAAAGAAGTGGCCAAAGACGAATTTAAAAAAAGAGCCACGGAAATTGAAAAGGAAACTGCCAGCGAAGTAAAAAAACTGGGAATTAAGAATAAAGAGCAAAAGGAACTCATCGTTGATGAGATTAATCTGAAAATGAAGGCTAAATTAGCCGCTCTCAGAGACGAAGAAGAAACTGAGGTTTCGAGAATTGAAGATCAGGGAAAGGCAGTTATCTCTAAAATAGAAGGGATTTCTAGGGTTTCTTTGCTTTCCGAAGAAGATTACTTGCGGCTTGTGGAGTACGGAGTTGAGTCTTTTGTAAAGGTTGGTATGGGAGCAGAAGCTCTTTTAGAAGTACTAAAGACCCTTGACCTTGCGAAAATGGCCCAAGAGCAAAGAGAAGAAGTTCAGAATCACACTGGGCAAAGACAAATAAAAGCCACAAAAACTTTAAGAATTGTTGAGGGCTTGCGAAATGCTGATATTGGTTTGGAGAGGATGATAATCCAAAATCTTCCTGTTATTCCACCAGATCTGCGGCCAATGGTGCAGCTCTCCGGAGGACGTTTTGCGACCAGTGATTTGAATGATCTGTATCGTAGGGTGATAAATAGAAACAATAGATTGAAGAGATTAATGGATCTTGGGGCCCCAGAGATAATTTTGCGCAATGAAAAAAGAATGCTTCAGGAGGCAGTCGATTCTTTAATTGATTCAACCCAGCGTCCGCAGGGTAGAGTAGCTGCTGGGCAACAACTTCGCTCCCTCTCAGATATGTTAAAGGGGAAACAAGGGAGGTTTCGTCAGAACTTACTAGGTAAAAGAGTCGACTATTCCGGAAGAAGTGTTATTGTTGTCGCTCCGGATATTAAACTAAACGAGTGTAGGGTGCCTAAAGAGATGGCACTAGAGCTCTTCAAACCATATGTGCTCCGTGAGTTGATTTTTCAAGGTTACGCGCCAAATGTAAAGAGTGCTAAAAACATCTTTGAGAGAAGAGGCGAGGAAGTGTGGGATATCTTAGAGTCAATAACTAAAAATCACCCAGTACTATTAAACCGAGCTCCAACTCTGCACCGTCTTGGTATTCAAGCCTTCTACCCTATACTAACTGAGGGTAACGCTATTGGTATCCACCCTTCAGTTTGTGCTGGATATGGAGCCGATTTTGACGGAGACCAGATGGCAATTCATATACCACTTTCAAATGCGGCAATTGACGAATCAGCCAGCCTAATGATGTCCACAAAGAACTTACTCAGACCTGCGGATGGTGAGCCCATTATGACTCCAAGGCAAGATGTATTCCTAGGTATATATTATCTGACAAAGATTGAGGGAGACGAGCCAAAGGGAATTTTTTCCAAAGATGAGGCCATCACCGCTTACCAAGCTGGAAGAATAAATATTAGAGACAGTATTAATGTTTTAATTGGTAAGGAATCTGCTGTTACCTCTGCTGGACGTATAATGTTTAACGAGCTGTTACCGGAAGAGATGAGGTTTCTTAATAAAGAAATAAAAGGGCCCGAGCTGAAAAATATTTTAACTTCTTGTCAGAGTCTTTTTGGTGCCGATCGTACCGTAGAGCTTATTGACGCAATTAAAGATTTAGGGTTCTATTTTGCTACGGTCTCCGGTATTTCTATGGCTATATCAGATTGTGAGGTAATTCCTGAAAAGGCAGAATTAATCAGCAAGTCAGATGGTAAAGCAGAAGAGATAGAAAACAACTTTAAGAGAGGGTTAATTACTGAGACTGAAAAAACTCGGCTTATTGAGGAGATTTGGTCTGATGTCACCGCTGATATTGACGAGCGAACCTGGAAAAATTTAAGTGAAAGTAACCCACTCCGCCTTATGCAAGAATCTGGTTCTCGAGGATCAAGAGACCAGATAAAACAACTTGCGGGCATGAGAGGTTTAGTTGCAGACCCTCTCGGTAGAATAGTTGAGCTACCATCAAAAAGTAACTTTAGGGAAGGGCTCGATGTTTATGAATACTTCACTTCCACTCGAGGGGCCAGAAAAGGACTTGTGGATAAAGCGTTGAAGACTGCCGATGCTGGTTACCTCACTCGAAGATTGGTTGATGTAGCCCATGACGTTTTGGTGCGAGATGAAGATTGCGGCACGAAAGAAGGTATCGAAATTATAGATGAGCAAAACAGAACTACCCCAATTGCAGATAGGCTTTTTGGGAGGGTTTTAGCTGAAGATTTGGTTGATGATAATGGCAAGATAGTTTTCAAAAAAGGGGAACTATTAATAGAGGGAAGCTTCGACACTCTTAAAAAAGTTAAGTTCTCAAAAGTTAAGATACGATCCCCGCTTACCTGTGAGACTAAATACGGTGTTTGTATGACTTGTTACGGTGTGGATTTGTCTGTTAAAAAAACGGTCGGAATTGGAACCCCGGTGGGTGTTATTGCCGCTCAGTCTATCGGTGAGCCAGGAACCCAACTTACAATGCGTACGTTTCATTTAGGTGGTGTTGTCGGTTTGGACATAACCCAAGGGCTGCCCCGTGTAGATGAAATTTTTGAAGCACGCTTGCCCAAAACACCGGCGGTTGTCACCGAAATAAGTGGTAAGTTAGAGGTTATTGAGGACGATGAAGTTAGAAAAGTAAGAGTAACCGCCGAGGATAAATCAGGAAAGCTCGAAAAAGAATACATAATCCCAGTTTCTGTGGAACTTATCGTTAAGGATGGAGAACTAGTTGCGGCTGGCGACCGCCTCACCGGTGGTCACCTTGACCTCAAGATAGTATTGGAAACGAGAGGCATTAGGGCAGTTCAGCAATACGTAATATCCGAGCTTCAAAAAGTTTATGAATCACAGGGAGCTCCAATAAACGATAAGCATTTTGAAGTTATCGTTCGAAAAATGGGAGAAAAAGTTAAGATAGAATCTTCCGGTGATACATCTCTTCTTCCGGGGGAACTCGTCGACAAGGTCAAATTTGCTGAAGAAAACGCCAAGGTGTTAGCCGAGGGTGGGGAGCCCGCAACCGCCTCAGTGGTTATTTTAGGTATTACGAGAGCCGCTTTATACACTGACTCAGTACTTTCGGCGGCTAGTTTCCAGGAAACGACTTCTGTTCTTCGGGATGCAGCGATTTCCGGAAAAATTGACTATTTAAGAGGTCTTAAGGAAAATGTCATAATTGGGAGGCTTATTCCTATCGGTGAAAATGCTAGACTGGATAAAAAGAAGGATTCTCAGGCAATTGAGAAATCTGTCATAGCAGCTGAAGAGATGAAACTTTCGAAGCTTCGCCTAAAAGAGAAAAAACCAGTCGCGGCTTAGCTAAATTATCATAACTTTTTCTATTACGTCGCCAATTTGGATTTTATCCACCGCGTCCATTCCCTTAGTAACTTTGCCAAAGATCGTATACTTTTTTGGTAGATCCTTATTATCTGCTAGTAGAATAAAAAATTGGCTTCCATTAGTATTTGGGCCAGAATTGGCCATTGCTACAATTCCGCGGTCATAGTTTCTGAGAACCTTTTCGTCTTCAAACTTGTAGCCAGGACCGCCAGAACCATCTCCTTTTGGGTCTCCCCCTTGGATTACAAAACCTTCTTCTCGGCGGTGAAAGTTAAGGCCGTCATAAAAACCCTCTTTCGCCAAGAAAACAAAGTTGCTGACTGTTTTTGGAGCCTCGGCCCCGAAAAGTTCAATCTCAATACCTCCTTTGGCAGTTTTTATCACCGCCTTTTTCGCGTTTAGTTCTGCCGTTGGTAAAACTCCAGGGAATTTGTCATAAGTTTTTTTGGAAGGTGCAGCACTGCTTGAAGCCTCGTTAGTTGAAGTTGTTTTGTATTCTTCACCAGATTGAATCAACACAAATATTGCTCCTCCTATCATCGCTAAAACTATTAAAATATATCCAATATTTTTCACAGACTTTCATATTATATCATGAGAGTAGTTAAGATATTCTATTGACCTTTGAGTTCTTTAAGACGGGAGTCGGAGATGCCGAAGTGGTGGGCGATTTCGTGCTGGACTGTGTCCGTCACTAGTTTTTTTATTACGTCTTTGTTTTCATGCGAAACAAGTTCAATTGGCCCTTTAAAAATAGTTATTTTGTCGGGTAGTGCCATTGTGTAGCCAGAGCCTCTTTTTGTTTTCGGGACACCTTGGTAAAGACCAAGCAATAATCTACTCCCCATTGGATACGAAGGCCACTCTTCCACGACCACATCAACATTATCCAACCGCTCTTTAAAAAAAGAGGGTAGCTTATCTAAAGATTCGGTTACAAGAAACTCGAATTCTTCGTAAGTCATGCGGAACTATCTAATTTTACCCTTCTCTTGGGGGTCTTGCTTCGTTAACTACAATTGCCCGACCGTCCATGTCTGAACCGTTGAATTTCTCAATTGCTTTTGCTACATCATCATCGTTTGCCATTTCAACAAAACCAAAACCGCGAGACCTACCAGTCATTCTATCCGTAATTACGTTTGCAGATGTTACTTCACCAACCTGAGAAAAGAGATCTTTCAATTCATCAGAAGTTGTTGAAAAAGGTAGGCTTCCAACAAATAATTTTTTAGCCATGAAATTAAACTTCACCCCCTTCGGGTACTTAAAGTTACACTATTCCTTTTTTCTGCAAGGGAAACTTTCAGAGGAAGGAAACTGTGCTAGATTATAAATAGTACGAGCTAATTTTACTCAACTGAGGCTCAAAAGTCAATTACTTCTTACTTGCACAAACCCCTCTTTTGAAGTAGCATTTTTAGTATGGATTTTTATGCGGAAGCTATCGCGCAAGCGAAGAAATTGGGTGGAAAAATAGAGATAAAGTCCAAAATCAAGATTCAAGATAAGGAAGATTTGTCGATAGCTTACACGCCTGGTGTAGCTGGAGTATCTTTAGAAATAGCCAAAGATAGAAGTAAAGTCTGGGATTTAACAACTAAGGCAAATTCAGTCGCCGTAGTGTCGGATGGAAGTGCCGTTTTGGGACTTGGGGACATTGGGCCTGAGGCGGCACTGCCGGTAATGGAGGGTAAATGCGTTTTGTTTAAAGAATTTGCAAATGTTGATGCCTACCCTATTGTTCTAAACACAAAGAGTGTCGATGAAATTGTGTCGACAGTTTCAGCAATTGCTTCAGGTTTTGGAGGGATAAATCTAGAAGATATTTCTGCGCCACGTTGTTTTGAGATTGAAGACTCACTTCAAGATCTTGGTATTCCAGTGTTTCATGATGACCAACACGGTACGGCAATTGTGGTACTGGCCGCTTTGCTAAATTCACTTAAAGTGGTAGGTAAAGAATTGGACGATATCAAGGTAGTTATTTTTGGAGCTGGAGCGGCTGGATTGGCAGTTGCAAGAATTATCAATCCAGCCTCGATTGTCCTCATTGACTCTAAAGGGCCGATAAATTCTGAAAGGAAAGATCTGAATGACTATAAAGCAGAAATTTTGGCCGGCGAAAATTATCTTCAAGCTTCAACTTTGGAAGAAGCCTTTAGCGGGGCCGATGTTTTTATTGGCGTTTCTGGCAAAGGTAAGATAGATCAAGGTCTTATCAAGCGGATGAATAAGAAGCCGATAATTTTCGCTCTTTCTAACCCAGATCCAGAGATTATGCCGGAAGAGGCAAAAAAGGCAGGGGCCTCTATTGTGGCAACTGGCAGGAGCGATTTTCCAAACCAAATAAATAATGTGCTTGCGTTTCCAGGAATTTTCCGGGGAGCTTTAGATAATAAAATTAAAAGAATCGATACAAAAATCAAGATAAAAGCAGCTGATGCTTTAGCAGGAATAGTCGAAAAACCAACCTCCGAGCAGATTTTGCCATCTCCATTCTCCAAAGAAGTTGTTAAGGTAGTAGCCACCGCGGTCAGAAATTATGATTAACCATGACAACCTTGGCCCAGAAAAGTTGTTGGAAGTTTACGATCCAAAAACTGGCATGAGAGGCCTTTTGGTAATTGATAACACTTGGCTTGGGGTGGGTAAAGGTGGTTTGAGGATGACTCCGAACGTTAGCCTCAAAGAAATTTTCCATTTGGCGCGGGTGATGACTTACAAAAACGCTTTAGCCGAACTACCATTTGGTGGGGCCAAATCTGGAATAATCGCCGATCCAAAGAAGATTTCCAAGGTAGAAAAATTTGAGCTTGTGCGGGCTTTCTCCAAAGCCATTAAAGATCTTTGCCCCTCTCTCTATGTTACTGGACCAGATGTTAACACAGGAGAGCGCGAGATGGCCGAGTTTGTGAGTGCTAATGGATCTCTAAAGTCCGCCACAGGGAAGCCAGCGGATATGTGTGTAAAACCTGGGGTTGAGTGTGGTATTCCCCATGAATTTGGCTCAACTGGATTCGGAGTGGTTCAAGCCACCTTGGAAGCAATCGAATTTTCAGGAAAAAAAGTCAAAGACATGAAGGTAGCAATTGCTGGGTTTGGTAACGTTGGCACCTTTGCGGCAAGTCTTTTAGATAAGGAAGGAGCAAAAATTGTAGCTATATCTGATAGCTCAGGAACAACTTGTAATCCAAGCGGTTTAAATGTCCAAAAAGTTTTTGATGTTAAAAAGGAAAAAGGAAGTGCTGGCGAAAATCCGGATGGGGAAAAATTGAGGCCAGAAGAAATCTATGGTTTGGAGGTTGATATTCTTATTCCAGCCTCTTTAGGCGGGGTTATAAATGAAACTAATGCAGGTGCGGTGAGATCAAAAATAATTGTGGAAGCTGCAAATCTACCAGTTAGTAAGGAAGCAGAGGAAGAGCTAAACAAGCGCAATATTTTAATTATTCCCGATATTATTGCCAATGCGGGTGGAGTTGTCTCTTCCTACGCCGAGTATCGGGGTTATAACCCAAAACAAATGTTTAAGCTAGTTGAGAGGAAAATTAAGAAAAATGTTAAAATGATTTTGGAAAAATCAAAAGAAGAAAAAAAGACCCCTCGCGAAGCTGCGTTAGAAATTGCTACCGAAAGATTAAATAAATCCCGCACCTAGTAATCTGTCGTAATAATCCTAAATTTAAAGTAAGCTACCTACAAAACCAATACCCGATACCCATAGTGTAATATTCCAAGTAATTATGATACAATTCGCTCGACTCAGATCCGATAAGTTCAACAAAGAAGGAGGGAATCGTGAATTACGGTATTCTGCTCAGAATGGAAGAGCGTCCAGGCGGCTCAATGATGAGC
The DNA here is from genome assembly GCA_040876345.1 of Candidatus Woykeibacteriota bacterium. GTDB lineage: Bacteria > Patescibacteriota > Microgenomatia > Woykebacterales > RBG-16-39-9b > JBBDPM01. The sequence continues at coordinate 40,170 of JBBDPM010000001.1, forward strand.
GTTGGGCATATCCCGGTAGAAGCCAGGGGACTCTCAGAAGCGACTCGTGCCGCCTCCCGACTTCTGGCGGAGGGCAAGATCCAAATACCAGCGCCGTTGAAGAGTCTCTGGAAGACAATCTCGATGGGCGGACACATCGTGGAAGCCGAACCTGGTGTGTGGGTAGACGCAGATGACTATGAGAAGATCCTTCATTGGACACCTCCGCTGCCCCGCATTCTACTACGGGTTCTTTCCCGATGGATCGAACCACAGACGAATCTGAAAAGGAGTCAGATGATGGCGGCACTTGTCGGGACAGGTTGGGGTGACGCAGAACAGGCTTTCGTTTCTATCCTTCGTTAGCCCCCGCCTTGGGATTATCCAAGATCTTGGTGCCCGAAGAAACCACCTCGGGCGCCACCTTCTCCAGTTGATAATAAAGATCATTTTGTATATAGGATTGTTCGTAGCCAAATTCATTTACTTGATTTTATTTTTTGAGGTATGTATAATCCCCAGTTATGCCGACGATAACGCAGCTTGTTCGAAAAGGTAGAAAAAAGGTAGGCAAAAAAGTTAAGGCCACTGCTTTGCGTGGCTCTTTTAATGCAACGGCCAGGAGAACTACTCCAACTTTTAACCCCCAAAAAAGGGGTGTTTGTGTGGTGGTAAAGACAATGACTCCAAAGAAACCAAACTCAGCCCTTCGAAAAGTGGCCAGAGTCCGGCTCTCCAATCGGAAAGAAATTACTGCTTACATCCCAGGAATTGGACACAGCCTGCAAGAGCACTCAATTGTTTTGGTTCGAGGCGGTAGAGTTAAAGACCTTCCGGGTGTTAAGTACCATGTTATAAGAGGCCATTACGATACCGGTGGAGTTGAGGGCAGAAAACAAAGTAGAAGTTTGTACGGGACGAAACAACCCAAAGAGTAATGAGTTGTGGACTCCAGGTTTTTATCTTATAATTAGCAACCCAGAACTCAATCTTAACTTACTAACTAAATTATGCGCGGAAAACGAGCAGAAAAAAGAAAACTTATACCCGACCCAATCTATAATAGTAGGGTTCTTACTCGATTTGTAAACAGACTGATGCGCGATGGTAAGAAAACAGTCGCTCAGAAAATAGTTTACGATGCTCTGGAAGATATTAAAAAGCAGGATAAAAATCCCCTTGAAGTTTTTGAGACTGCAATGCGCAATGTAGCCCCTAAAATGGAAGTCCACCCGCGCCGTGTAGGCGGGGCAAGTTACCAAATACCGACAGAAGTGAAGGGGGATCGACGTGAAGCTTTAGCAATTCGCTGGATTATAGCCTCTGCGAAATCAAGATCAAGCTCTGAGTATAAAAGTATGAAAGCAAAACTCGCCGCTGAGTTCTCCGACGCAGCAGCCGGTACCGGTGCTGCAATCAAGAAAAGAGATGATACTCACCGGATGGCGGAAGCTAATAAAGCCTTCGCCCATTTTCGTTGGTAATTTATAGTCAGATCATCGGCCGCACGTCTAAAATTTTCCCCTCATCCAACGTTGACAGCTTGAATGCTTTCTGATATCATCCTCAAGTTCCGTCTACGCACAAATTTTTCAGCGAGACAAGTCGAACACCAGTAAGGTGTTTTTTCATGCCTAAAATGTTATAATTTAGGTTCAGAGTTATGGCTAAAGAAGTATCTCTCGAGAAAATTAGAAACATCGGAATTATTGCTCATATTGATGCCGGCAAGACTACCGTTACTGAGCGTGTTCTTTTCTATACTGGTAAAACTTACAAAATCGGTGAGGTTCATGAGGGGGCAGCGGTTATGGATTGGATGGCCCAGGAAAGAGAGCGTGGGATCACAATTACCTCGGCTGCTACCACCGCCTTTTGGACTACAGGAAGCGGCCCCTTCAAAGATGAAAGGCACCGAATCAACATTATCGATACCCCCGGCCACGTAGATTTTACGGCTGAGGTTGAGCGCTCCCTTAGGGTTTTAGACGGGGCGGTAGTTGTTTTTGACGGAAAAATGGGGGTTGAGCCCCAAAGTGAGACTGTCTGGCGACAAGCCGATAAATACAAAGTTCCCCGGATCTGCTTCATTAACAAACTGGACGCTATTGGTGGGGATTTTTACATGAGCCTCTCTACAATAAAAGAGAGACTTGGTGCCAACGCCCACCCGATTCAGATTCCAATTGGCGAGGAGGGCAACTTTAAGGGTGTAGTGGATCTTATCTCTCGTAAGGCGATACTTTTTGCTAGTGAGCTTGGAGATCATCCTGAGATGGCCGATGTTCCCGCTGAGTCTAAAGACAAAGTTGAAGAATACCGTGCGAAATTAGTTGAGGCTATCGCCGAGCATTCAACCGACACTCTTTTAGAAAAATATCTTCATGGAGGTGAACTTAGTGAAGATGAATTAAGAGAAGGTTTGCGACAGGCGACTATTGCTACGAAGGTTATCCCGGTAATGGCCGGAAGCGCTTTGAAAAATAAAGGTGTTCAGCCCTTGCTTGATGCGGTAGTTGATTTTCTACCCTCCCCACTTGACCTACCCCCAGTTGTGGGTATAAATCCAAAAACAGATCAGGAGGAAGAGAGAAAAACAAGTGACGAAGAGCCCTTTTCCGCACTCGCTTTTAAAGTAATGACCGATCCGTTTGTTGGCAGACTCACCTATTTTAGGGTGTACTCTGGAAAACTCGGGGCCGGATCTTATTTATACAATTCTACCAAAGACACAAAAGAAAGAGTCGGTAGAATTCTCTTAATGCACGCAAACGCTCGGCAAGAACTTCAGGATATTTCTGCCGGTGAAATTGGGGCCGCCGTTGGTTTGAAGCAGACTTTCACTGGAGATACCCTTTGCGATGAGACAAAGCCGATTGTGCTTGAGTCTATTAAATTTCCGGAGCCGGTTATTTCTTTGGCAATTGAGCCCAAAACAAAGGCAGACCAGGAAAAAATGGGCCTTTCTCTAGCTAAGCTTTCCGAGGAAGATCCAACCTTTAGGCTCAAAACAGATCATGAAACTGGACAATCAATAATCTCCGGTATGGGAGAGCTCCATTTGGATATTATTGTTGATCGAATGAAGCGAGAATTTGGAGTGGAGGCAAATGTCGGTAAGCCCCAGGTTGCTTATAAAGAAACAATAAAGAAAACTGCTAAAGGAGAAGGTAAATATATTCGCCAAACTGGAGGTAGAGGCCAGTATGGTCATTGTTTCCTAAGAATTGAGCCCAGAGGCAGAGGTGAGGGTAATGAGTTTAAAAACGAGATCGTCGGGGGTTCAATCCCCAGAGAATTTATTCCCGCTATTGAAAAAGGGGTCAAGTCCGCTCTGGAAAACGGGGTTTTAGCTGGCTACCCAATGGTCGACATGCAAGTGGCAGTTTATGACGGTAGCTTTCATGATGTAGATTCTTCAGAAGAAGCGTTTAAAATTGCTGGGTCCCTAGCTCTAAAAGAAGCTACCAAGAGTGCCGACGCCACAATTTTGGAGCCAATAATGAGTCTAGAGGTTATTGCTCCTGAAGAATTTATGGGTGATATAATCGGCGACCTTTCTAGTAAAAGAGCGAGAATTGAAGGTACAGAGCCTCGCGGTAATGTTAGAGTGATAAAATCCTTGGTTCCCCTCTCGGAGATGTTTGGTTACGCAACAAATTTGAGAAGCCAAACTCAAGGCAGAGCAAGTTTTAGTTTGGAACCCTCTCACTACGAAGAAGTGCCGCAAAGTGTTTTGAATAATATTGTTAGTGTTAGCAAGGGAAATAGCAGTTCCTGACTTATAAGATTGATTGGAATCGTTCCGTAATTTGACTTGGTTTGGTAAAATACTAAAGTTAGATTCTGGCTCTTGTTCTAGGATATATGATTTAAGTTGGATTCATGATATAATCCTACCCTTAGATCATACATCTTATAACTTAAAACCAAAGTTGAGGAGGTAAAATGGCAGAAGCAAAAAAATTTGAAAGAAATAAGCCTCACGTTAATGTGGGGACGATTGGTCACGTTGACCACGGAAAAACAACTCTGACGGCAGCGATTACAAAATACCTTTCTGGTAAAGGGGCCGCTGAGTTTAGAAGTTTTGAAACTATTGATAACGCGCCAGAAGAGCGTCAGCGCGGAATTACTATTGCTCTAGCGCACGTTGAATATGAAACAGAAAAAAGACATTACGCTCACATTGATGCTCCAGGTCACGCCGATTACATAAAGAACATGATTACAGGGGCGGCCCAAATGGATGGCGCCATTCTAGTTGTATCTGCAGCCGACGGACCAATGCCGCAAACAAGAGAGCACATTCTGTTGGCTCGTCAGGTCGGTGTACCGGCGATTGTAGTTTTTATGAACAAGGTAGACACTGTCGACGACAAGGACCTTCTTGATCTTGTCGAAGAGGAAATTCGCGATCTCCTTTCCAAGTATGAATACCCAGGAAAGGAGATTCCCGTTATTAGGGGCAGTGCCCTTAAGGCACTTGAAGGAGACGCCGAGGCTGGAAAGAGTATTGAAGAGCTTTTGAAGGCAGTAGATAACTATATTCCAACTCCTACTCGGGACTTAGATAAGCCATTTTCCATGCCGATTGAGGATGTATTCTCAATAAAAGGTAGAGGCACCGTAGTTACTGGAAGAGCTGAAAGAGGTAAAGTCAAGGTTAACGAAGCGGTTGAGATAGTTGGTATCAAACCTAAGACCCAAGCTACTGTCGTCACTGGTGTTGAAATGTTTAGGAAACAGTTGGATGAAGGTCAGGCCGGAGATAACGTTGGACTCTTGCTTCGAGGAATTGAAAAAGATGATGTTGAACGTGGTCAAGTGGTAGCTGCTCCCGGTAGTATAAAGCCCCACACTGAATTTGAAGCCGAAGTTTATGTGTTGACTAAAGAGGAAGGCGGTCGTCATACCCCATTTTTCTCAGGGTACAGGCCTCAGTTTTACCTTAGAACTACTGATGTTACCGGTGAAATAACTCTTGCTGAAGGTACAGAAATGATCATGCCCGGGGACAATACTAAGATGAAAGCTAAATTAATAGGTCCAGTTGCTCTTGAAGAGGGGCTAAGGTTTGCTATCCGAGAAGGAGGGCACACCGTTGGAGCAGGCGTTATCACCAAGATAATCGCTTAATTTGTGCTCCCCTTCATAATTTATTTATGCCAAAAGGTCGTATTAGAGTACGTTTAAAATCTTACGACGCAAGGGTTTTGGATGACTCTGCGGAAGATATATTGGATACAGCCATTCGCACTGGTGCGAAGGTTGTTGGTCCAGTACCTTTACCGACAGAGCGGGAATCTTTTACTGTGACAACTTCTCCTCACGTAGATAAGGATGCTAGAGAACAGTTTGAGATTAGGACTCATAAACGTTTAATCGATATTATCGAGCCAACACCAAAAACCCTCGACTCTCTAATGCATTTGGAGCTTCCCGCAGGTGTAGATATTGAGATAAAGATGTAGTTAAGAGGTCAAGCATTTAAAAGAGCAACTAAAAATGGACCGGAAGGTCCTTTTTGTTGTTCTTTATAGGTAAAAAATGGGTACTCCGTTTTTTACCCTGAATAACTATTATGGTTAAAGGTTTGATAGGTAAAAAAATAAATATGACGCAAGGGTTCGACTCCCACGGAAGAGCGGCTCCCATAACTCGGGTGTTAGTTGAGCCAAATTTTGTGATGCAAATAAAGACAGCTGAAGCAGATGGTTATAAGGCAGTCCAGTTGGCGGCGGGGGAATCTAAAAGAGCGCCGAAACCACTTTTAGGTCGGATAAAAAAAGCAAACTTAAGTGTAAAACCCACCTCTTTACGGGAAGTCCAATTCGACGGTGATATCAAAACGGGGCAGGAAGTTAGGGTTGAAGAGGTTTTTGGTAAAGGCAGTCTAGTTGATGTGATTGGAATCTCTAAAGGTAAGGGGTTTGCTGGCGTGGTAAAAAGGTACGGTTTTGCCGGTGGGCCTCGTACCCATGGTCAATCGGACAGAGAAAGAGCGGGGGGATCAATTGGAGCAACTACCACCCCGGGAAGAGTTTTTAAAGGTACGAGAATGGCCGGGCACATGGGAGCTGAGAGAGTAAAGATCCAAGGCTTAGAAATTTTAGATATCGATAAAGAAAGTTACATAGTAAATATTAAGGGCTCAGTACCAGGTTCTTCTGGAAGCCTTGTCCTAATTGAAAAATCAAAGAAAAAGAAAAGAAAGTATCACGAGCCAGAAATTCCGTTGGCCCCGGCCGTCGGTGGGAAAGAGGATAAGGTAGAATCGTCCGAGGCAGCTGAGGTATCAAGCGGCCAAGAGCAAGCCTCTTCACCGTCAAAGGGGGAAGGGGGAAATGAGGAAAATCATGGAGAAGCAAACCAAGGTTAAGAAAACAAAAGAGAAAGTTGAAGCAAAGCCTTCAAGGAGTAAAGTTCTTAAGGCGCCACTCTTTAGTGGTGAGGGGGAATTGATCGGTGAGATAAGTTTAAACACTGAGATTTTTGGTAATAAAGTAAACGAGAAACTTATCGCTCAGGCTCTGCGGGTATACCTAGCAAATCAAAGGTTGGGAGCAGCCTCTACTAAAACGCGCTCCGAAGTAGAGGGCAGTGGGGCTAAACCTTGGCGGCAAAAGGGGACGGGACGAGCACGAGCTGGTTCTAAAAGAGCTCCTCATTGGAAGGGTGGCGGGGTCGCCCACGGACCAAGGCCAAAGTCGTTTAATTTAGAATTGCCTAAAAAAATGAAGAGGAAGGCTCTATTATCGGCACTATCGGCAAAAGCTTCTGAAAATGAAATTGTCATAATAGATAAGATAGTTTTCAAGGAGCCGAAAACAAAGACAGCGGCAAATCTTCTGGCGAAGATGCGAGTTAAGGGGAAAAGCTTAGTTATTCTCGAAAGTAAGGATGAAGCAGTAAAAAAGTCTTTTAATAATCTACCCAAAACTAATACCGAACCCGTAGAGAATTTAACTACGTATGAGATTTTAAATAACAAGAGTTTGATTTTTACTAAGAGGGCCCTGGAAAAAGCCGACAATTGGTATATAGGAGGAGGCAGCCTTGGAAGTAAATAAGATTATTATAAAACCGACTATTTCTGAAAGAAGTTTGAAGGGGGAAGAGGCTGGAAAGTATGTTTTTGAGGTAGCCAAAGCGGCTACTAAAAAAAGTATTGCAAAGGCAATGAAAGAAAAATTCGGTGTTGATGTGGTAAAAGTTCAGACAAGATTGGTAAAAGGACGCTCGAGAAGAATGACTAAAGGCAGATCCAGAGTTAAGATCGGCCCAATTAAAAGAGCAACTATTCAGTTGGTAGAGGGGCAAAAGTTAGCTATATTTGAAGGTAAAAAGTAATGGCAATCAAAAAATCACCAGGAAAAATAACATCTAGAAGATTTATGACTTCGGTAGCTGAAAAGTTGATAAAGTCGCGGCCCTTAAAGTCTCGCACATCCCCCCTTGTTAAAACCGGCGGGCGAGACGCCCGAGGTAGGATAAGTGTTCGCCATATTGGTGGCCGGCATAAAAGGCTTTATCGGGAAATAGATTTCAAGCGGGATAAATTTAATATTCAAGCCAATGTAGCTTCCATAGAGTATGATCCAAACCGAACTGCTAATATTGCTTTGTTGAACTACGTGGATGGCGAAAAAAGATATATAATTGCCCCGGAAGGTTTAGAGAGCGGCGATAAAGTAATTTCGGGAGAGAGTGTTGATCTAAGTGTGGGCAACGCCGCACCCCTTAAAAATATACCGATTGGAACTGAAGTTCACAACGTCGAACTCACTCCCGGTAGAGGTGGGCAGTTTGCTAAATCGGCCGGTGCAAAGGTAGTGTTAATGGCAAAAGAGGGCGGATTTGCGCATTTAAAAATGCCTTCCGGAGAAATACGCAAGGTTCCGGAAAGGTCCATGGCAACCGTCGGAGTTGTTAGTAAACTGGACTGGAAAAATATAACCTTAGGTAAAGCCGGAAGGAAGAGACACATGGGTATAAGACCAACCGTTAGAGGAGTTGCAATGTCGCCTCGTGACCATCCCCATGGTGGTGGAGAAGGAAGAAGTGGTATTGGAATGAGTTCTCCAAAAAGCCCTTGGGGTAAGAAGACACTAGGTAAAAAAACTAGAAAGAAAAACAAGTCATCGAATAAGCTAATACTTGAAAGAAGGAAAAAATAATTTATGGCAAGATCTTTAAAAAAAGGACCATACGTTGACCAAAAATTGCTAAAAAAAGTGAAAACAGCTAAAGGGAGCGGCTCAAGAGACCCTATTAAAACCTGGTCGCGAAGATCCCAAATATCACCGGATATGGTAGGGGTTACTTTATCAGTTCACAACGGGAAAAATTTTATTGCCGTTTTTATTACTGAGCCGATGGTTGGCCACCGGTTAGGGGAGTTCTCCCCAACCCGGACTTTTAGGGGCCATGGTAACGTGGCAAAAAGGACTTTGTCGGCGACATAAGGATTAAGGATTTATGGAAGTCGAAGCATCAAGTAACAACATTAGAATATCACCAAGAAAGGTTAGGCTAGTTGCCGAAGGCCTTGCTGGGAAAAGGGTGTTGGAAGCCCTAGAGACGCTTCGTTTTGTCCCAAAGAAAGCAAGCAGCCCCCTTTCAAAGGTAATAAAATCAGCTCTAAGTAACGCTACGAACAACAATAAATTAGACGAGAAGAAAATTGTCATTAAAGAAATAATTGTTAATGAGGGGCCAAGACTGAAGCGTTACTTGCCAAGAAGTAGAGGTATGGCCCATCCAATTTTAAAAAGAACCACCCACGTTAGGGTGGTAGTTGAAGAAAGGGAGGGTAAGTAGATGGGCCAAAAAGTCCACCCTAAGGCCTTCCGGTTAGCAAAAGATTTTGGTTGGAGCAGCCTTTGGTTTGCAGAGAGGAAAAGGTATAAGGAGTTTTTAGAGCAAGATGTCAAGATAAGAAGCTACATAATGGCTAGACTCAAAGCAGCCGGTGTCTCCCACGTTGTTATTGAGCGCTCGATAAATAAATTGAATATCATAATTTATGTTGCCCGGCCCGGTATGGTAATTGGACGCTCTGGCGCTGGCGTTGAAGATCTAAGAAAATCAATTGATGAGTTAGTCGGTCAGAAAGTTAGTTTGAATATCGAAGAGATTCGAGTACCTGATCTAGACGCTTACCTAGTGGCCCGTAGCGTCGCCGACCAAATAGAAAGAAGGCTTCCAGTTAAAAAAATTATGGCTACATCAGTGTCTAGAGTGATGAGGTCTGGAGCAGCTGGGGTGAAAATACTTTGCAGCGGTCGGATTGGTGGTCGGGAAATTGCCCGGAAAGAAAAGTTGGTGGAAGGCAGTATTCCCCTGGCAACCCTCCGAGCCGATATTGACTTTGCAGTGGTACCGGCTAGAACAGCCACTGCCGGTGTGGTGGGGGTAAAGGTATGGATTTACAAAAAACCACCAAAAACTAAGGATTAGTAAATGTTACAACCAAAAAGAGTAAAATTTAGAAGAGTTTTTAGAGGCAACATGGGTGGTGTTGCTACGCGGGGGGCCACCATTGAGTTTGGGGAATACGCCTTGAAGGCCCAGGCGGCCGGCTGGCTAACGGCCAGGCAGATAGAAGCGGCGCGAAGATCGATAACCCACTATACAAAAAGGGGCGGTCGACTTTGGATAAGAGTTTTTCCCGACAAGCCCGTCACTAAAAAACCACCCGAGACTCGAATGGGGTCGGGAAAGGGTGCAGTGGATCACTATATTGCTGTAGTAAAACCCGGCTCGGTTATTTTTGAAGTTGGCGGAGTACCTAGAAACGTAGCTGCAGAAGCAATGAGATTAGCCGGCAGAAAACTACCATTAGAGGTGCGGTTTGTTGTGAAAGAGGAAGTTTTATGAAAAAGAAAAAATTAGAGACCCGAGATTTAAACGAGTTAAAAGAACTTTTATTAAAAGGCCAAAAGGATTTGGTAGATCTTAGAATCCAAAACACTACTCGCAAACTTAAAAACCCGCACGAGATTAATTTAAAAAGAAAAGAAATTGCAAGAATTATTACAAAAATGAACGAAGGGCACCTGGCGAAACCATGATCGGAATAGTTTTAAGAAAAAAATTAGAAAAAACAGTGGTGGTGGAGGTGGATAGATTGGTCGTCCACCCACTGTATAAAAAAAGGATAAAAAGAAGAAAAAGGTACCTTGCGCACGATAATTTGGGTGTTAAAGAGGGACAAAGGGTGGTTATAAAGCCCACCAAACCAATATCGAAAAGAAAGAAATTTGTTATCGCGGAGATATTAAAATGATACAGAAAAGAACAATTCTTAATGTCGCTGACAATTCTGGCGCAAAAAGTTTAGTGGTTATTGGGATTCCTGGTAGAAGTAACCAAAGATTTGCAAGACTTGGAGACGTTGTTACTTGTGTGGTAAGGAAGGCAGATCCTTCCGGTAACGTTAAAGATTCTGAAATAGTTAAAGCCTTGGTGGTACGTACTAGAAAGGAAAAAAGACGCGATGATGGCTCTTACATAAGGTTTGATGATAACGCGGCCGTCGTTATTGATAACTCAGGGGTGCCAAAGGCCACTCGTATTTTTGGTCCGGTGGGCCGCGAGATAAGAGAAGGCGGGTTTTTGAAAATTGTTTCATTAGCCCCGGAGGTAGTTTAAATGAAGATTAAGACAGGTGATCAAGTACTCGTTTTGGTTGGTAAAGATAAAGGTAAAAAAGGCAAGGTTGAGAAATCTTTACCTAAAATAAATAAAGTCTTAGTTGGCGGTATTAATGTTTATAAAAAACACCAAAAGCCGCAAGGCAAGACTTTGCAGGGTGGAATCATCGACCTAGCTAAACCAATTAATGTCACAAACGTTGCTTTGATATGTCCAAAATGCAACTTGCCTACTAAAGTTAGTTACCGGACAGGGGATAAAAAAAAGGATAGGATCTGCAAGAAATGTAAGCAGGTAATTGAATAAAAAGCTATGAAAGAAACTCTAACTCAAAAAAAAGAAGATTTGGCAAAAGAATTGGAAATAAAAAATATCATGGCGATTCCAAGGATTGAAAAGATCATCGTCAACGTAGGGTTTGGAGCCCTTTTGGGTGACCAAAAAGCGATTGATAACTGCTTTGAGAATTTGAAAAAAATCACTGGGCAAAAACCAGCTGAAACTAAGGCCAAAAAAGCGATTGCCTCCTTCAAGATAAGAGAGGACCAAGTAGTGGGTGCCAAAGTTACTCTTAGAGGTAAGAAAATGGTTGATTTCTTTCAAAAATTAGTTAGTATAGTTCTACCAAGAGTTAGGGATTTTCGTGGTCTTCCAAACACGGCAATGGATGGTAAGGGAAACTACACCCTTGGGTTTAGTGAAATAAATGTTTTTCCAGAAATTGAATATACCAAAAGCGAGAGACAGACTGGCCTGGAGATAACAATTAAAACTAGCGCCAAGGATAATAACGAAGGAAAAAAACTTCTGGAATTTTTAGGAATGCCTTTTAAGAAATGAGGCAAAAATTATGGCTAAGAAAGCATTAATTGAAAAATCAAAAAGAAAACCAAAATTTGCAGTCAGAGCCTACAATCGGTGTTTAATTTGTGGCCGTCCTCGGGCTTACATGAGAAAATTTGGTCTTTGCCGAATTTGTTTCAGAAATCTTGCCCACAAAGGTGAACTGCCAGGTGTAGTTAAATCTAGTTGGTAATTATGGATACAGTAGCTGATATGTTGACAATAATAAGAAATGGTTACTTGGCGAGAAAGATCCAAGTCGTCTCTCCTCATTCTAAAGCCAAGGAGGAAATTGCCAAAAAACTCCTAAAGATTGGGTTTTTAGATCACGTGGCAGTTAAAAAGGACGAAAACAGGATCAATCTTATTATCAAACTTAAGTACGAGAACGGTGAGCCGGTCCTGACGCATCTCAAAAGGATTTCAAAACCGGGTCTGCGGATTTACAAAGCTAAAAGGGAACTAAAACCAGTGCTTGGAGGAATCGGCTTCGCCTTGTTGTCGACCTCTCGGGGAATTATGACTAATAAAGAAGCCCACCAGAAGGGTATTGGTGGAGAAATTGTTTGTGAGGTATGGTAAAAAATGAGTAAAATAGGAAACTTACCAATAAAGATTCCACAAGGAGTGGAAGTTACAATTGAAAAACAGAAAGCCTTAGTTAAGGGATCAAAGGGCGAATTAGTAGTATCTGTGCCCAAGGATATTAACATCGAAATGACGCAGGATATTTTGGTAGTTAAAAGGTCCAATGATTTTAAGGAGACAAAAGCATTACACGGGCTGATCAGAAGCTTAATTAATAACGCCATTTTGGGAGTTTCTGAGGGCTTTAAGAAAACTTTAGAGCTCTCAGGAGTGGGATTTCGGGCTATTCTGCAAGGAGAAAAATTGACGCTTTCATTAGGCTATTCGCATCCGGTTGAGGTAGAGAAACCTGAAGGTGTGAGTTTTTCTGTTGCCGAAAACAAAATAACTGTTTTGGGAATAGATAAAGGGCTTGTCGGTAATACCGCTGCAAAATTAAGGAAAATTAGACCAGCCGAACCCTACAAAGGTAAAGGAATAAAATACGAGGGCGAGACGATTAGAAGGAAGAGCGGTAAAGCTCAAGCGGCAGGAGGAAAATAATCTATGGAAAACCTTTCTGGTAGAAGCCTAAGACAAAAAAGAGTTAGAGCAAAAATAAAGGGTGATCAAGAACGTCCAAGATTAAACGTGTTTCGTTCTAATAAGCATATCTATGGAGCGTTGGTAAACGACCGGGTTGGCAAAACTTTACTTTCGGCAACCGATAGAGAGATTGGCGAAAAGGGAAAAACAAAAACCGAACTTGCCTTTAATCTTGGGGTTTTGATTGGTAGCAAAGCAGTCGCAAAAAAGATAAAAAGCGTAGTTTTTGATCGGGCCGGCTACAGATATCACGGCCGGGTAAAAGCTTTCGCTGAGGGTGCCCGAAAGGGAGGTTTGAAGTTCTAAATGGAAGAGTATATACCAGAGGCAGAATTTGAAGAAAAAATTGTTCAAGTAAACCGAGTCTCCAAAAAAACAAAGGGTGGAAACAAGATTGGGTTTTCGGTTCTTGTTGTCGTTGGTGATAAACGCGGAAGAGTTGGGGTTGGTCTTGGAAAAGCACCAACTGTGCAAGCTGCAATTAAAAAAGGGGTGAGCTACGCAAAAAAACACCTCATCAAGGTACCGATGGTTGAAACAACAATACCGCACGAAATTTTTGTTAAAAAAGGGGCTGCCAAAGTGTTTATGAGACCAGCTTCGGCTGGGACAGGCGTTATTGCGGGTGGCGCCGTGCGAGCTGTAGTTGAAGCCGCCGGTATAAAAGATATCCTTTCTAAGGTATTGGGTACCTCCAATCAAGCATCAAATGTCTACGCTACAATTTATGCTCTAGGCAAACTAAAAGAAAAAAAGCACTTTTCTGTTTCAAAGGTCAGTATAAAAAGTGAGACGGGAGCTGAAAAGATAAAATGAAACTTTCAGAATTAAAAACAATGAACTTAAATAAGAAGAGATCAAAAAGGGTTGGCCGGGGCGAGTCTTCTGGTAAAGGGAAAACATCTGGTCGGGGAATGAAAGGTCAAAGGGCAAGGGGTTCGGTAAAGACTGAGTTTGAGGGGGGCCAACTACCGATAATTAAAAGATTGCCTTTTAAGAGAGGCGTTGGTAACACGAGTTTGGTGAGGAAAAGGGCAATTACTCTTGATCAACTAGAAAAATTTGAAAAAGGCTCAACCGTAGACGTCGAATTCTTAAGAAAAAATAATTTAATCCCCAAAGGAAAAAGATTGTCCGTAAAAGTTGTGGCGTCTGGAGAAATAACCAAGCCTTTGATTGTTAAATTAAGAGTGAGCAAAAAAGCCAAAATTTTAATTGAAAAAGTAAAGGGTAAGGTGGAGGATAATGCTTAGAATTTTGCGAGATATTTTAAAAAGTCCAGATTTGCGAGGTAAGATTCTTTTTACCTTAATGATAATGGTGATTTTCCGCGTCCTCGCTTTCATACCAGTGCCCGGAGTAGATCCTGGAGCACTTCGGGGTCTTTTTTCGACCAGTGGATCGTTTGAACAAGTTTTACGTCTTCTTGACCTTTTTTCTGGTGGTACACTTCTAAACTTTTCGATTGTGGCCCTTGGCTTGAACCCTTACATTAATGCATCGATTATCATGCAGCTTTTAGGGGTAGTTATTCCAAAGCTTGAAGAACTCCAAAAAGAGGGTGATTATGGTCGGCAAAAGATAAATCAGTACACCCGGTATATAGCCCTACCGCTAGCTTTGGTTCAGGCTTACGGGGTGATTATTCTAATTCGCCGAAACGCCCCTGAATTTTTAGGAGACTCCAATCCCATCGCCCTCTTAACAATAATGATTACGATAGCGGCCGGCACGCTGCTTTTAATGTGGCTTGGTGAGCTTATTACAGAGAATGGAATCGGAAATGGTATTTCGATGCTTATCTTTGCAGGTATAGTAGCAAGAATCCCGGTGAACTTTGGACAGACCGCTTACATATTTAACCCCCAAAATATATCCAATCTTTTGTTAGTTGTCGGTCTGGGGTTGGCGGTTATAGTTGTGACTGTTCTTATAAACGAGGGGCACCGGAGAATTTTGATTCAGTATGCGAGAAGAGTTCGCGGAAACAGATTATATGGTGGGCAAAGCACCCACTTGCCAATTCGGGTTAACCAGGCTGGCGTTATTCCAATAATTTTTGCGGTGTCGATAATACTATTGCCGGGTATGCTAGGGGAATTTTTTTCCTCGGCCACCAACCCTTTAATTGCTAATGCAGCGAGTGCAATAAAAGACTTTTTCAGCAACACCTACTACTATTCAGCTATTTATTTTGTGCTGGTGTTGGTTTTCACATATTTTTACACTGCTGTGAGTTTTAACCCAACAAAAGTAGCCGACGAGATAAAGAAATATGGCGGTTTTGTTCCCGGTATCAGACCAGGTAGAGCGACAGCCGAGTATTTAGGGAATATTCTTAATAGAATTACTTTAGTTGGAGGAATATTTTTAGGCGCGATTGCTATTTTACCCTTCCTGGTACAAGATTTTACTGGTATTAGTACTCTGGCTTTAGGTGGTACGAGTCTTCTAATCGTAGTCTCAGTTATTATTGAAACTACCAAGCAGCTAGAATCTCAGCTGATAATGCGCTCGTACGAGGGGTTTCTTTATCAATGAATATCTTGATTTTTGGTGTTCAAGGATCGGGCAAAAGCACTATCGGCAAATATACCGCTGAAAAATTAAATATACCTTTCATTGCGACTGGAGATATATTTAGGAATCTTCGGGAAGAGGGTTCTTCATTGGGAAAGCTGGTCAAAGAAAAAATAGATGAAGGATTCCTTGTGCCAGATGGCCCAACGATGGAAATTGTAAATAAAAGATTGGCCAACGAAGATGCAGAGACAGGATTTGTTTTGGACGGAGCCCCTCGCAATTTAGAGCAAGTTAAGATGCTCAAAAAATCAGTTGATCTGGCCATAATGGTCGCTCTGGATAAAAACGAAGCTCTAAAAAGACTGTTTTCTAGAGGTCGGGTCGATGACACTCAGGAGGCAATAAATAAAAGGTTCGCCTGGTATGAGGAACAAACCAAACCAGTAATAAGTTACTATAAAGATAGGGGAGTAAAAATAATTGAAATAGACAATACTCCTGCTGAAGACACAGTTAGAAAAAACTTAGATGATTTACTTAAAGAGCTCAAAAGAGATTGAAATAATGAGACAAGCCGGCAGAATAGCTGCCCAGGCTCTCTCTGAAGTTGAAAAGCACATTAAAATTGGAACAAATATAAAAGAATTAGACGAAATAGCCGAAAAAGTAATAGATGATATGGGAGCAGAGGCCTCCTTTAAAAAAGTTGCCGGTTACAAATATTGCATTTGTGCTACACCAAACGCTCAAGTTGTCCATGGTATACCAGGTGATTACACTTTGAAAGGCGGGGATATTGTCGGTGTTGATTTAGGAGCCTATTATAAGGGTTATCATTCCGACATGGCTCATACTTACTCAGTCGGCAAGGTAGATTCAAAAAAGGTAAAGTTTCTTGAAACTGGTAAAAAAGCCCTTTTTGAAGCAATAAAAGAGGCAAAAGTTGGTAATAAAATTGGCGATATTGGTAACAAAATTCAGACCATGGTTGAGGAGTCTGGTTATTCAGTTGTGAAAGAATTGGTCGGTCACGGCGTTGGCAAAGATTTACACGAGGATCCTTTGGTTCCTGGTATTGGTAAGAAAGGTACGGGACCAGTGCTTAAAGAGGGAATGGTGCTAGCGATTGAGGTTATTTACAATATGGGCAAGAGAAACGTGGTTTTACTGGAGGATGGTTGGACTATAACTACTAGAGACGACAGTCTATCCGGTCTTTTTGAGAGAACAATAGCGGTGACTAAAAAAGGGCCTGTAGTATTGACCAAACTTTAATTTTAGTGTAAAATTAGTGGGTTTGAAGTTTATATGCAAAAAGAAAATATTGAAGTCAAAGGTGTAGTAGTTGAGTCGTTGCCCAATACGTTGTTTAGGGTTGAGGTAGATAAAAGTGCCCCGGAGATGCTTTCTGGTAAGATTCTACTTTGTCATGTAGCCGGGAAAATGCGAATGCACTACATAAGGATTTTACCCGGGGACAAGGTAAGAGTTGAAGTTACACCTTACGATTTGGATAAGGGAAGGATAGTTTACAGAGACAAGTAATATACATAAACACTCTGTGATTTAAGTTTAAATGAAAGTTCAAGCATCAATTAAAAAACGCTGTAATAAATGTAAAATCGTTAAGAGACGTGGAGTTTTATACGTTATTTGTGATAATCCACGGCATAAACAGCGTCAGGGTTAAACCCTGTTTACTGCTTGGGGTCCGGTAAAATCGAGACTAGAGCAGACAAGGAAATTTATGGCTAGAATTGCAGGAATAGAAATGCCCGGAAACAAAAAAATATTATTTGCCCTCCCCTATATTTTTGGGATTGGTAGAACTCGTTCGCAGGAAATAATAGCGAAAGCAAATATTGATGAAAATAAAAGAGTCCGCGAACTAACTGAAGAAGAGCTTTCTAAAATACAAAAGCTTGTCGATAATTATCCGATTGAAGGAGATTTGAGGCGGCAAATTCAACAAAATATCAGAAGAATTGAAGAAATAGGAACGTATCGCGGGACAAGACATAAGAAAGGCTTGCCAGTGAGAGGGCAAAGAACAAGAAGCAACGCTCGAACTAAAAGGGGTAAAAGGGTTACTATCGGAGCAATTAAGAAAGAGCAGCTGCAGAAAATGCAGAAACCCCCTGGAGCCAAATAATGCCAAAAAAGAAAGTTCTTAAAGAAGTAAAAGAAGGAAAAGTTTTTGTTAACGCTACCTTTAATAATACAATTGTAACCATCACTGACATGGGTGGTAACGCCTTGGGTTGGAGCAGCGCTGGTAAAGTTGGATTTAAGGGAGCCCGTAAATCCACACCTTACGCGGCCACTACCGCCGTGGAGAATTTAGCCAAGAAGGTTCAAGAGAGGGGCTTAAGAGAAGTTGAAGTTTATATAAAAGGTCCAGGATCTGGTCGGGACGCTACTATTAAAGCCCTTAAAAATAGTGGCCTATCCATTAGGGCAATAGCGGATGTTACCCCCATACCTCACAATGGGCCAAGACCAAGAAAGAAACGAAGGATTTAAAAATGGGTAGATATTTAGGACCAAAATTTAAATTAGACCGCCGGGAAGGTACAAACCTTTTCCTTAAGGGAAAGAGAAGTTTGAGCCCAAAGCACCCAATTGAAAAAAAGGGGGCGGTGCCACCTGGACAACACGGGCAAAGATCCTTGAGGAGAAAGTTTTCTGATTACGGTCTTCAGCTTCGCGAGAAACAAAAAGTCAAGAGAATGTACGGTCTTTTGGAAAGGCAGTTTAGAAAATATTACAAGGAAGCGGCTAAGAAAAAAGGGGAAACAGGGGTGGCACTTTTGCAGAAATTAGAAACAAGGCTTGATAACGTGATTTATAGACTTGGATTTACAATGTCAAGAGCGCAAGCAAGACAACTTGTCTCCCACCGCCATGTTTTAGTTAATGAAAAAAAGGTTAACATCCCTTCTTACGCGGTTAAAATTGGTGAAGTGGTTACGATTTCAGATAAAGCTCAGAAGTTTAATTTGGTTAAAGAAGCGCATGAGATAGTGGATAAAGAGTCGCTACCAAAGTGGCTTGAAAAGAAGGGACTTTCAGGAAAAATGAAAAGGCTTCCCGACCGGGAAGAAATAGGAGCTAATATTAACGATCAATTAATAGTAGAGTTTTACTCCAGGTAGAGAGTAAAATTAATGATTCTGACTCCTGTAGGAGTCAAGAAGGAGGTTTTATGGTAGATAAAGTTAGAGTTGCCGTTTCCGGTAACTCAAATGAGGGGACACTTATAATTGAGCCGCTCCCCCAAAGTTATGGTGTCACACTAGGAAACTCTTTGAGAAGGGTTCTTTTAACTTCCCTTCCAGGAGCAGCTATAACCCAAGTTAAAATGGATGGGGTTACTCATGAGTACTCCACAGTTAAGGGGGTTAAAGAAGATGTTGTGGAAATATTACTAAATCTAAAAAGGGTTAGGCTAAAAATTGACTCCGACAAACCCGTAAAGCTCTCTATAGAGGAAAAAGGTCCAAAAGAAGTTTTAGCAAAAGATATAAAGGTTCCCGCTGGTGTTAAAATTTCAAACCCAGATCATCACATCGCGTCTCTGGCTGATTCAAAAACAAAGATAAATATGGAACTCAAGGCCGAAAACGGATTTGGGTATGTGCCGGTGGAGAGCAGACGAAGTTTGGGAGTAGGCGTGATACCCCTTGATGCAACTTTCGGCCCGGTTACTAAGGTTAACTACAAGGTTGAAGCTACCCGTGTTGGTCAGATCACAAACTTTGATAAGTTAATTATCCACGTCACGACAGATGGTACCGTTTTTCCACAGGAAGCGGTGAAACAAGCGTCAAAGATCTTGACCGACTACTTCGACGTACTAGTTGAACAAAAAAAGCCGACAAAGGAGGAAAAGGAAGATAAATCAGCCCGGCCAAAGATCGAAAAAGATGCTCTTGTCGAGGAATTGGAACTTTCCACCAGGATTACAAATTCACTTCGGAACGCGGGTATTGATACAGTCGAAAAACTCCTAGAAACACCCAAGGAAGAATTAGTCAAGTTAAAAAATATGGGCGCCAAATCAATTAGCGACATTGAAGAAAAGATTAAGGAAAAAGGTTTGTCCTAAATATGATTCACCGAGTTTCAGCCCGAAAATTAGGTAGAGGAACAAAAGAACGGAAAGCTTTGCTTAAGAGCTTAGCAAATTCGGTTGTTCTTTACGAAAAAATTACCACCACAGAGGCAAAGGCAAAAGCAGTTAGACCTTTTTTGGAAAAGCTGGTAACCGTTGCTAAGGAAGACAGTCTAACAGCGAGAAGAAGATTAACTGCTAAACTCGGGTTTGAAAACTCAGTTAGGAAACTACTTGAGGTAGTCGGTCCCACGTTCAAAGAAAGACCAGGTGGCTATCTTCGCCTCACCAAACTCGGCCCCAGAGCGGGTGATTCAGCCCCAATGGTAGTAGTGGAATTTGTTGAGGCTTTGAAATTACCCAAGATCGTAGCCAAGGAGAATGTTAGAGTCAAGAAAAGTGAGACTAAAAAAGTAGAAGTTAAGAAAAGAGCTAGTAAGAAGGTAGAAGAAACAAAGAAACCTGTTAAAAAAACTAAAACTGCCCTGAAGAAACCGGTAAATGAAAAAGGAAGAAGTAAAAAAACAACAAAATAATATTGGAAAGGCCGAAGGTGCAACTTCCATCAAAGAAGCAAGCAGCCGAGGTTGGTATTTAGTTGATGCTCGAAATCAAATTTTGGGAAGGCTCGCCACAAGAGTGGCTAAGCTTTTGATGGGAAAGGATAAAGTGGCATTTGCTAGATACAAAGATATGGGAGACTCTGTTGTGATAGTTAATTCTTCCAAGGTGGCAGTTTCTGGTGCTAAAGAACAAGATAAAAAGTACTATCGTTACTCAGGCTATCCGGGTGGGTTAAAAGAAACCACCTTAGCCAAACTCAGGGAAAAAAAGCCTGAGGAACTTATTTATCATGCAGTTTCCGGAATGCTGCCAAAAAATCGTTTGGGAAAAAGTATAATAAAAAATCTCTATGTTTATCCAAAAGATAAACACTCCCATGAAGCCCAGAAACCACAGGAGGTGGAAATATAATGCTCAGGAAAAAAACTCCCCCCGAAGAGGTAGTTGAAGAAAAAGCTGAAAAAACCAAAGAAGTTGTTAAGAAAAGTGATGCGAAAAAAGCCGAATTTTTTCAAGGTACGGGTAGACGCAAAGAAGCTGTCGCCCGTGTTCGGCTATTTCTTAAAAAGGGAGAACTTTTGATTAATGAGAAACCCATAGATGACTATTTCCCAGACGCAGTTGCTAAAAAAATATATGAGGAGCCGCTGCGGGTGGTGAATCGACTCGGACAGCTTTCCGGAACCATAAAAATTGAAGGTGGTGGTAAGAATGGCCAAATTGGCGCCGTCTCTCTTGGTATTGCCAGAGCCCTTGTCGATCTTGATGAGAGCTTTCGGCCTATCCTTTCAAGAAAAAATCTTCTCAGCCGCGATCCAAGGGTAAAAGAACGCCGCAAATTCGGACACGCTGGGAAAGCGCGCAAAATGAAGCAATCCCCAAAGCGTTAGTTCTAATATTTATTGTGAAAGATAAATTGGTAAAGAAAGAGAACTCCGACCACCCCAGGTAGAAGGGCAAGAAGTTGGAAGAAACGCACAGGTATTTGAGCAATTAGAAGGGCCAGTAAAAGAAAGAGAAATCCCCAAACAAAAGTTGGAATTCTTTTTAGCACCAACCAATCAATTTGACGAAACCATTCTCCCATTTACTAAGTATATCAGATAAGTTTACTTCGATTTTCTATAGTTTAAACTTTCCTCTGTGTTTAATTTCATCGACAACGATTTTTATCATTTCTTTATATTGATAGACAGGCAAATCTAACTCCTTCAATTTTCCTAAATCCTCAGTTATTAGTTTGCTGTATTGTTGATCTTCAAAAGACGTAACCTTGATATCAAAAGTAGAAATAATGTCCTTGGCTATATCATATCTACTTTTTATCTCATCTACCGCTACTGGTGTTGTTTCTTTATTAATATCGCGCTCTATGGATAAAGATATAACTTCACTTAAATGACCAATGTAAGTCGGTTGGTATCTCCTAGTGGATTCGGCGGGAAACTCGTTCAATTGTTTATCGATGCTTTCAATTATATGATTAAAAAAGTTGTCAGTTTCTGTCTGAGGGCTACAACCAATAATTACCGAAGGTCTAATTATTAGGTATTTATCCACTGTTGATTTAATAATCTCCTCACTTTGCTTCTTTGTATATCCGTAAAAATAGTCTGGATTGTTTGCAGCAAACGAAGAAATAAAAATAATTTTTGAACCAATACTCTTGGCCGCATCAACGACATATTTAGTTGCATCTATATTTATTTTCCTGGCTAAATCTTCATGATCTTGGCACCATTTCCTATTTGCATTGGCAGCTGCGTGAATTATTATGCTTGGTTGAACTTTTCTTATTAGTTCCCTTACGTCATTTTGGTTTGTTGTATCTAATTTGATAAACTCGCTATAAAGGCGGGTTCTGTTATAGGTGCCTACCACCTCAAATTTATTTCTTAGATCTAGAAAAAGTCTAGCTTCAAGGTACCCACTTGCACCAGTTAGTAGTATTTTTTTCATGTTTGGATTTTAGCATTTTAGTGTTAAAATATCACTCTAGCGATTAATGTTTCCTCACAGACTCGAAAGGGCACCTATGTTATTATTAATTGAAGATAAAATTTCTGATAAAGATCTAAAAAAGGTCGCTGAGGATTTCGACGGTTATGTTAAAGTGGTTGTTGATGTTGATAGAGAAATTCTAACCGCTGGTGGCAAACAACATGTTGAAGGTGAGGAATTGCTTTTGCAGGGCGGTAGTAGACAAGATAATCTTTGGGGAGGTGGTTTAGATTTGGAGACTGGAGAGATAGATTTTGATTCAATGATAAACCTTCGGCCCAACCAAGATAATTCTAGTCGTGAAGTCTTAAATCAAAAATTAAGAGAAAAAATTACTGAAATTGTACAAAAGTTGTTGGTATGAATGCTAAGGATCTAACTTTAAACATTGCCGTGAATTTAGGTAGACTCGGCCGTTGGGTAGATGAAGGAAAAACCTCTCGAGTAGCTATTTTTTTGGAGGAGACAGAGTTTTATCTGACAAATCTAGAAAAGGTTGAGAAAAATACACGCTTCCAGAGAACTTTCGAAGCATTTAAAATTAGCTTCCTGGCCTTAAAAAACAATCATGTATACGATCAAAATTGGGCTGAGGAAGCCTTGACCTGGGCGAATATCCTCCAACATAGAGCAAAATTAGCTTAAATCTGGCTGGCCTTGCTGGAACAATATTGGATTTCACGCTAAAAATGCTAGAATGACAGCAGTGAAGAACGATTGTCCTTTTTGTGAATTTAATGAAGATAGAGTTTTGAAGGAAGGTAAACACTCCTATGTTATTTTTAGCAATCCGCGTCTAATGCCCGGACACTTACTAGTGATAACTCGAAGGCACATTCAAAGGCTTTCACAGATGAACAATGAAGAGCGAGACGAGGTTTTAAATTTTGTAACAGAATTTGAAGAAAGGATCTTAGAAAAGCTATCTAAAGGCTGTGATATTCGCCAAAATTTTAAGCCTTACGTGGAAAATAGCAAGACGCACATCAAGCATTTTCATTTCCACCTAAATCCAAGAGTTTTTGAAGATGAGCTATATGAAAAAGCAGATGTCTACAGAAAACCTTTGTATAAAGAATTGACGGGAGAAGAAAGAGATAAGATCGCCAAGTTATTGATTGGTTAGATTTATCCTCAGACTTGCCAAATTAACCCCAATTCGAATATCTATGTAATTGCCGTTGACGTTTCCATCACCATTTACCCAAATTTGTTCAGAAATCGCTTTGTAAACTCTTCTCGGCATTGTTCCCAAAAATTGGTTTGGGGTGTGGGATTTTTTGTTCACTCTACCATCAAGATACTTAAGGGCGTTCCTCACCTCCTTCTCATCTTTTATCTCGTAGGCTTTTGCTTGGATGTAAACTCCTTCGCCAGCACCTTCTTGCACAGTTGAGTCATAAATTACCAAAAAGACTTGATTGTTTTCTTTGATGTTTTTTGAATGTTGTGCGTTTTGATCCGAAGCCCAAAAGAAATTGAGATTTTTATCATGTGCAGAAAATACAGGAGAGTTCCAAGGAATGTTATTATTAGACACTGACGCAATCGTAATATATCGGATACTTTCAATTATTCTTTTGGCTATTTGTTCAGGGGTTTCTTGCATATTTTTACCAAGTCTCCTCTGAAACATCTAAAGGGTTTATCTGCATCTCCTCTTCTGTCACACTATTTGCTAATCCATATTCCACTGCTTTTGAGAAGTCATCTTTACCCAAAAGAAACTTCTTTTCAGAAAAGACAACAATAAGCTGTGATTTATTTGGGTCCTCATGGTAAAGATGAGTATAGTAAGGGTAAATAATCTTCTCCTCAAGTAAATCAGCTAAACTAGGCGCCTCATCTTCCGGTACTTCAACCTTTAACATTCTTGACTCTCTATCCGTTCCTTCGGCAAACGTGGTTTCAGAAAGAACCTTGTACTTATCCAAGACGTTTTTATCTTTTAGAGAATTCTCAATTATAATCCAACGATAATTCATACTTCGAATTTTACATCAAAAATAATAAAAAGACAGCTGTGGAGAAGGAGAGGTTAGTTTTGGGTGTTGGAATTGGTTTCGAGGGCTTCCTGCACCCCGGCCATATCAATTTTTGACTTATAAAAGAAATAGCCTACTGTCCCGAAAGTAATTATTGGCGAAACCCAAGGTGGAATGTGAAAGCCAAAGCTGTCCAGTATCATAATTGTTCCTAAGAACAGAATTGAGTACATGGCTCCATTTTTTAGATATCGGTAACGTTTAATTCTTTCAATGTTACTAACAGTTAACTTTCGAAGTACCAAGGCACCCAGACCATTTCCAATCAATATTAGGGGTACCAAAAAAGTGAAAGCAAAAGCCCCAATAACACCATCAATCGAAAAAGTGGAATCCAGAACCTCCAGATAGGCAATCTTACTTAAATCCGACATGCTCCCGCTCAGCAATTTTTTTTCCTGTTCTTCTGCAAACTGCCGAAAGCCATGAATGATAAAGAAAGTTGTGGATCCAACCACCGCCGCAAAAGCGAGCATTGGACTTTCGCGAAGAGCGAACCAAACGATAATTGTCAGAAGAATTGAAACTACGGCGAAAAACCAGGCCCCTTGAGCTTGGAAGAAATTTTCTCCCCGAAGACCGAAATTTTTTGGCTCAAGAAAAAGCCAATTAAAGAAGAGAAACACAAGAAAAATTCCCCCACCAAGAAGTAGCAAGGGGGACGATTGCTCAATTGCTTCCACAATGTGGGGGTCATTTGAAAAAGCAGCGGTAATTACTCCAACTGGACCAATGCTTGGGTTTGCAAGCCAAACGATAAGAAAAGGTAAAAGCCCTCGAACAACAAAAACAGCAAAAAGAAACCCCCAAAGGAGGAACCAACGACGGGCTTTTTGGCTCATTCCTCCGAGGACTTCAGCGTTGATAATAGCGTTATCAATACTCGTGATTATTTCAAATAGTGATAAGCCAAGAATAGTAAGTATTAGAAAGCCAATTTCCATAAATACGAATTATATCATATACATAATTAACTGCGGATATGGGATATAATTAAAAAATGAAGTTAAAACATCTTTGGTTAATTCTGGCAGCTTACGGTGTATGGTTTGCTATTTTATCAGGTTTAGTAGAAGCCTCAAACGGTAAATACTGGAAGCTTGTTTTGAGTCTCGTTCTAGGTTTATTAACGTATTGGGTAATTGAGAAAAAGATGGGTAAGTAACAAACGATTTGGCGGGCCTTGTTAGACCATCTCGACTCGATCCGAGGCGGACGATTTAGCTCTTATAGATATCTCTTCTATGCCCGACTCTTAAGATCTCTTGTATATTATTTTCTAAATAAAAAATTACACGATAGTTACCCACTCGCAGCCTTCGAGCTCCTTTTACTTCAAAATCTTGTAATTGGAGAGAGTTTGCTAAGGGGTCTGTTAAAAGTTTAGTTTCAATTGCTTCTTTTATCTTTTTCTTAACAAGATTGTCTAGTTTGGAAATTTCTTTCGCCGCGTTTTTAGAATACTTGAGTTGGTAACCCATCGATCAGATGTTACCAAAAACCTCTTCATGAGTGTAGACCTCGCCTCTTTTGATTTGTTCACGAGCCTCTTTTATAGACTCAGTAAAGGCTTTACTGTTGACAGCTTCAATGTCTTCGAGTAGATCAAGATTGACCACTCCAGCCACGGGATCACCATTTTTGGTTACAATTAGAAAATCGTTTTTCTCATTAACCTCTGCGATGGCAGATGCTAAGTTGTTACGTAATTTTGTAGTCTCAATAGATTTTGGCATAACAAAATTACTGTACATTAACAATGTACATAAGTCAAGTGGTTTGGTCGACCTTTTGGAAGCCCGTATTAATTAAGTCTTGACTTAATTAAGTATAAGGTTTATCATGGGCTCATGAATGTTTTTTCTGCACTTGCGGATCCAACTCGTCGTAGCATCATTGAGATGCTTGCGGCTAGTGGCCAGTTGACAGCCTCCGATATATACGGTAAATTTCAGGTCAGTCATCCCGCTATATCACAGCATCTAAAAGTTCTGCGCGAAGCAAGTTTAGTGCAGGTGGAAAAACGCTCTCAGCAACGAATTTACAAAGTCAATCCTGATAAGATTTCTGAACTGGAAGAATGGGTCCAAAAAATGAAGCAGAATTGGGACGAGCGTTTTGATAGACTTGATAAACTACTTGCAAAAGAAAAAAAGAGAGAGGGGGTGAGCTTTCGAAAATATGGCAAAAAATAAGCAAAGCTTACGATCTAGCGAGCTAAAAACAAAAATAGTTGCAGAACCTGGTAAACAAGAGCTTTTCATTACAAGAGAGCTTGATGCTCCCCGAGATCTTGTCTTTAAAGCATATACCGACCCAAAGCTTTACGTTCAGTGGTTGGGACCAAAGGGTTATAAAATGCATTTGGAGAAATTTGAACCAAGAAGTGGTGGATCATGGCGATATATTCAAACCGATCCAGAGGGTAATAAATGGGCGTTTCATGGTGTGATTCATGAGGTTCTTAAACCAGAGCGCATTATCGACACCTTTGAGTTTGAAGGGCTCCCGGAGAAAGGACATGTAATCTTGCAGACAGCAACGTTCGAGGAATTGCCAGGCGGGAGGACAAAAGTGACCGCCCAAGCAGTTTTTCAGTCTGTGGGAGATCGTGATGGTATGATCCAAAGTGGTATGGAGAAAGGTGTTAATGAAGGCTTTGTTCGCCTTGATGAAGTTTTAGCAAAATTGAAGGAGAAAAAATAAATGATGGACAAAAATACACTTGTTATTGAAAGAATTTTTGACGCCCCTGTTGAGAGTGTTTGGAAATACTGGACAGACTCTGAGATGCTTAAAAAATGGTGGGGGCCGAAAAATTTCACTGCGCCAGTGGTCAATATTGATTTTCGTGTTGGGGGAAAATACTTAAGCTGCATGCGTGGAGCGCCAGCCGAAGGCGCACCCGCTCAGGACTTTTGGTCAACTGGAACCTACAAAGAAATCACCCCGCTGAAGAAAATTGTCGCAACAGATAGTTTTGCCGATGAAAAGGGCAGTATTGTTCCATCATCTCACTACGGCATGGAAGGTTTCCCAATGGAAATGCTTGTGACATTTGAATTTGAAGAATATCCGCCAGATGGTGGAGGCAAGACAAAGTTGACATTAACCCACGTGGGTATCGAAAATATTCCTGACGAGGCCCGTGAGGGTATGGATCAAGGTTGGAATGAAAGCTTTGACAAGATTGAAAGGGCCTTGCAAAAATAAGATAGTCCGCCAACTGGCGGAGAAAGGAAACTATGCAAAAAATTACCCCATTCTTGTGGTTTGATAAGAATGCCGAAGAAGCAATAAAGTTTTATATTTCAGTCTTTAATGCCGCTCCATGGGGTGGCAAGAACTCAAAAATAATACACATCGAACGCTACCCAGAAGGAAAACAGATAGGTTCAATGAAAGATATGGAGGGTAAAGTGCTAACGGCTATATTTGAGCTTGCAGGTCAAAGATTTATGGCACTTGACGGAGGACCAATACTCAAATTTAACGAATCAATATCCTTTTATGTAGAATGCGCCGATCAAGAGGAGGTGGATTATTTTTGGGGGAAATTCTCCGCCGTTCCCGAATCCGAACAATGTGGGTGGCTCAAGGATAAATTCAGTCTGTCGTGGCAGATTGTTCCCAAACAACTTGGCGAACTACTAACTGGCCCGGATAAAGAAAAGGCCGGAAGAGTAATGGACGCAATGCTGCAAATGAAGAAAATTGATATTGCGGGTTTGGAAAAAGCCTTTGAGGGAAAATAATGAGAAAAATTGTTGTTCTTACATTTTTAACTCTGGATAGCGTTATGCAAGCTCCTGGTGGCCCGGAGGAAGACACGAGTGGTGGATTCAAGTACGGTGGCTGGACAGTCTCCTACTCTGATGATTTTCTTGGCGAAGTGATGACTGAGCAAATGAGCAAACCATTTGAATTATTACTCGGCAGAAAAACATTTGAGATATTTGCAGACTATTGGCCAGATCATGAAGACGACTGGCCTGGTGTGAATAAAACAACAAAATATGTTGTTTCGCACAATGACATAAAACTTCCTTGGGAAAATTCGGTTTTAATCAAAGACGACGTTGTTTCCGAAATCAAAAAACTAAAAGAAGAGGACGGTCCAGACCTGCAAGTATACGGCAGTGGCAATCTCGTTCAGACATTGTTGAAACATGATTTGGTAGACCAGTTTTGGCTCAAAACATTTCCAATAACCCTTGGTTCGGGAAAGCGTTTGTTTGGCGAGGGTACTGTCCCTGCCGCTTTTAAACTGCTTGAGTCGAAAACTTCTCCTAACGGTGTCGTCATTGCTAATTACGCCCGAGACGGTGAAGTCAAAAATGGCTCTTTCGGCAACTGAGAAAAAACAAAGGAGCTATCCAATTGGAGGAGGTGAAATTAAATGAAAAAAAGTCCTGTTACCCATTTTGAAATGCCTTACAAAGACGGCAGGAGAGTCAGCGAATTTTATTCCAAAGTTTTTGGTTGGGGAATGAGCGAAACTGGGGAGGAAATGGGCCATTATATACTGGCAACTACTACCGAAACAGACGAGAATCGTATGGTGCAGACTCCAGGAAATATAAACGGCGGCTTCTACGATTTGAAGCAAACTCCCGGTTCGACCGAGCCATCAGTCGTGATCGAAGTTGAGGATCTTGAGCAAAGCATGGAGTCTATCAAACGCTCTGGTGGTGAAATACTTGGTGAGCCTCAAGATATCCCCGGTGTTGGACTGTGGGTTTCCTTTCGAGACAGTGAAGGCACTCGGGTCAGTATCTTGCAGCCAAAACAGGAAGGTGGATCATGAAAAAACTTCATTACTAAATCAAGATAATTGCTCCGGCGGAAAAAGTCTGGGATAGTATGCTTTCTGATCAAACTTTTCGCGAGTGGACCAAGACGTTTAGTCCTGATCCACATTTCGTAGGTAGTTGGGAGGAGGATTCTGAAATCCGCTTTTTGGGCTCTGATCCCAAGACTGGTGAGCAGGGCGGAATGTTTAGTCGGATCAGGGAGAATAAAAAATATGAGTATCTGTCTATAGAACATCAGGTAATTATTGAGAATGGCCAGGTGGATACGACAAGCGAAAAAGCCAAGAAATGGGCACCATCATACGAAAACTACACTTTCAAAGAAGAGAATGGTAGCATAGAAGTTACAGTTGATGTAGACGTTGATGAAGAAATTATTTCTGATTTTGAAAAAATGTGGCCCGCTGCCCTAGCAAAATTAAAAGAAATATCCGAAAAATAATGGACAGTAGAAAAGCAAAAGACATCGATGAATATATAAGTGCCTTTTCCAAGGATCTACGGACTATCCTGCAACAAGTTAGACAAACTATTCAAAAAGCAGCCCCAGAAGCCAAAGAAAAAATTGGTTATGGTATTCCAACCTTTACCTTTCATGGCAATTTAGTCCATTTTGCTGCCTTTGAACATCATATCGGTTTTTACCCCGCCCCATCAGCTATAGTCACTTTCAAGAAAGAGCTCGCTCCCTACAAACAAGCCAAAGGCTCAGTCCAGTTCCCCCTGGATAAACCAATCCCGTTTGATTTGATAACTAAAATGGTGAGGTACAGAGTGGAAGAAAACTCCGAGCGAAAGAGTGGCTATTTAAAATAACTAACTTCATTGCTTTTACAGCAGTGATCAAATAAACTTTTCTTATGAGTTCCGGAGAGTCTGAAGGTTTTCCAACAGAGGGAATGGAGACCGAAATCCCCCAAGAAACAGCTGAACCAGTTACTGACAGCGAACGACTTAGACAGGGGGAATCTGTACAGTTAACTGGCGGTAATATCAAAACTGTTTATCGAGAAGTAAACACAGGCCAGCCCCCGTTTCAAGCAAAATTTATTCGTGATGGAGATAATATTTGGATAGGTCCTCTGGGTAAAAATCATGATGAAATAGCCAAGGATATAGGTTTAAGAAATCCTGTCGATGCGGGGTTTTTTGACACCGTCTCTGGTAGGGATACTGTTTCATTATTGGGTGTCTCCCAAGGATATGAGTTACCCCAAAACCTTGGAGATAGAAGAAGAACAATCGAACTTATGAGAGAAATGGTGAAAGGTCAAAGCCTGCGTGTTGATGATAGCCGGAGCTTTGAAAATCTAGTTTATCTAAAGTAATTCACTCCAATGAAACAAGAACACATTAAATATCACAAAGACGGGAGCATTTGGGCCAAGGGCCAATTAGTTGTTGGGGTGATGGAGGGATATTGGGAATGGTTCCGTAAGGAAGGCACCAAAATGCGTTCAGGACATTTTGAAAAAGGAAAGCAAACCGGCGAATGGATCACGTACGACAAGAATGGTGATGTGTACAAGAAAACTTTGATAAGTAAAGAATAAAAATGAATTTACAGGATTGGGCAATAATTTCTGATATATTCAACAAGGTAGCTATAGGTATAGCAGCATTAATTACGGCTTATTTTGGAAGTGCTTATTTTATAGAAGAGCTATCTAGAAAAAGAAGCATAGAGTACTACAGAAAAAAATACCCACCAGAAAAATACAAAAAAACGTTCAAAATAATTGAGAGCGAAAAAGACCGAGGGGCAATATTTCTTTTAGATTTAGAAAGTCTGCATAAGCATCACATTTGGAATATGAAAACCGTTTATGATTTGGGTTGGCAGCTTTATGAACGAGAAGCGTTACCAAAGGAAAAATTTCTTTCATATTTACTCGGAGACCCCATCCGTACTAGAGGGGATTTGGGTGAGTAAGGTTTGAAAGGAGAACTAAATGAGAAAAATTGTTATGTTTAATCCGGTGTCAGGTGACGAGCCTAAAACTTTGGCCAATCCTTTTGGACGATTTGAGGAACCCCAAGTGCTATAGTTGCAGAAGTTTTAAAACCTCATACACTAAAACTGCTGGCCAAAAGATAGCCTTTACAATTCCCAGTATTACAGCCCAAAAAGAATCAGCTCTCTGTAAGAAATAAACGAGAGCTCCGATAATACCCAAACCATAAATAGCCCCCGAACCGCCGTTGTTCACTACCTTCTCGACATGTTGATATTTGAATAAACTATCTCCGTTTGCCAAAGCAACCACCTCCTTTACTTCAAATAATACACCAAAAATGCTAGAATATCACTATAAAGACGATCGAAGCTGCGGGGAGTAGTATAAGCAGAGCTTGAATTTTGCTTAGCAAAAAGTAGTGGTAATAATAGCGGGGTGTAGTTCATTGGTAGAACGCGGGGCTGGGGGTCCTGATGCAGGAGGTTCGATTCCTCTCACCCCGACCAAGGCTATTGATTTCGGAACGTCTTCAAACCCTCAGGAGAATCGAACCTCAAAACGAACTTGACAAAAGTTTGAGCGATAGTTAATCTTTAAATAGAGTGAGACGCCTACTTATCTACACCGTCTTTTTAGTAATTGCAGTCGTTATTACAGTTGCCACAACAGTTCTTCAATCAAGACCATATCCTACACAACAAATACCAGACGCAGATTTTCTATATGTCTCTGGTTACCCATTACATTACTTAATTACTGGCTTTGCTGGGTTTGAAGAAAAACTTCAGTTCCCCAACCCAAATTTTGCTTGGAAAACTGAAATACTTTGGGGTCATTTGGCTATAGACATTCTTTTCTGGTTCCTAATAATAGTTATGCTAGCCAAAGCTTGGGACTTGGTGAAACAGAGCGAAAAGAAATCCTAACCTGCAAAGTTTAAAAATCTCCCTAAATTTGTAATACTAAAATCAAATGAGTTCATCTGAATCCAGAGGTTCCTGATATCGTCCAACAAGGCCGACCAATATTTTTGAACCTAACACACCCTTTGACCCTAAAATTCAATCGAACTTAACCCGGCCAAACTTTCAGGTTTTCAGCGTAATCTTTCATTGCTTTTTCAATTGTGAATTCTGGAAAATAATTAAGCTCTGCCTCAGCCTTTGATATATCAAGTGGGGTGGTTCGTACGGACTGAACTCTTTCTTCACCTAAATCTATGTCAGTTAACTTAACCTCTATGTTAAAGAGGTTCTTCGCACTACGAGCAATGTCTTCATAAGAAGTTAGTGTCCCAGCACCAACGTTAAAATTTTTTTTTTAATACTTGAACTAGTCACCGCATTTATTATTGCCACTGCTAAGTCTTTCACGTAAAGTTGCTCACTTTTTTCTGCAAACGGTACTGCCATTTCAAACTCTTTTCCTTCTATTCCAGCTTTTACAATATCGCGGATAATCTCGTTAAAAGTGGAAGCAGAACCAAGCCAAGGGCCGTAAACTGAAGTTAAACGTAAAATAACTGCTTTGTCGTAAGGTGTTATAAGTTTTTCTGCTTTTAGTTTTGTCTGTGCATATAAAGTTTTTGGTTCTAAGTGAGTTTCTTCCGTAATTGAGGTAGCTGACTCCAAAGCAGTGCCATAAATTGAGTCTGAACTTGTGTAAACTAAAGGAATATTCGCTTGAGAAGATACTTCGACGACTAATTTCGTCCCTTCGACATTAACCAAACTACCTCGAACAGGGTCTGCTTTTACTGCTCTTTGTCTCAGTGCTGCCGTATGAACAATAACATCAGGAACAAAATCTTTAACTGCTTTTTCAAAATCTTTTTTGTCGGTTATATCTCCAACAATAACTTTATAACTATTCCAAACACTTTTAATAGACTTTTCATCAGGATTTACTTCAAAAAGAATTGGAGAAAATCCTTGTTTTTCCGCTTCTAACGCTGAATAAGTTCCGGCTAAACCGCCACCGGTAATTAGTACCTTCATAGCTGTCATTCTAACAGCTTTGTTGTAATATAAAAAAGTGAACAAAGCATTTATCTATGGAGCAAGAACCTTAGAAAAATATACTGATAGAATATTGGTAAAAGGTTTAAAGAATAATTCTTGGGAAATTTCAGAAGAAGCAGAAAATATCGTTTATCAAATCCACGGAGCACCTCAGTCAGAGGAAGACGACAAGTTAATTCTTGATAATATTAAGCGAAATATTGTTAAAAACGATTCAACCAAGAGAATTATTCTTGTCCACCGTCCCGATGAAATACAACTTCGATTTCCAGAATTAAAAGATATTTTACAAACAGCTCAGAAACCAATCGGACTCACTTTTTTGGGAGATATGCATGTTAATGACAGTTTCTTTGGTGCTGAAAACCTAATAAAAAGAGTTATTCCCCACGGGTTTTTCGCAATTTCAGAAAAATTACAAATAGAACCATTAGTCGTCGGCAGTCACACTACTTGGGGAGAAATGCGATCTATCGAGCACATTTTTAAACTTCTAGTCGAAGTGTTCAGGAAAAATAGTTCTATCATCGGTTATGTTGGTGGTAAACCAAAAGACCAATTAGAAGAAGGTTACCTAAAAACTGAATGGGCAAAATTAAACCCCAATGTTCAAGCAACATTCTTTGATGCCCATAAAGATAACTTCGACCTATCGAAGAAAAATGTAATTTTTGTTGATTCAGACAATGTTGAGCCCGAAAACTTTGGTTTATCGTTTAATGTCCAGATGTATTACTTGAATGACTCAGTAAGAACTGGGGAAAGTTCAGGTTCTGTTCATTCTAGTGTTGGTGTACCAGTTATTCTGGAAATGAATGGTTCTGAAATTATCGAAGATGTGAAAGTAATAAAAGTCCCTTACAGTTCAAAAGAAGATATACACTCGATTGATTTTAAAGCTGGAGCAGACTTGATACTTAAATCGATTGAAGATAGTAGTTATCAGGAAATGCTAAAACACAATTTAGAGCAATCCAAGAAATTTAATTCTACTTTTGTTGGTAGTGAGTACGTTAAATTGTTTCAAGAGTTGGGTTAAAAAACCTAGTTAAGTTTGTTGAGCTAAAGTTGAAGGAGTTTATCTGAGGCCAGAGGTTCCTGATATCGCCTGCCACGCATAGTTTCAACGAAGTGTGGTCCAACAAGGCCGACCAATGTTTTTTGAACCTAAAATTTTATCGGGCCTCTGAGGCAAAAGTTATGCGTCTTTGAGATTTTCTAAAACTTTTTTAACATCTCCGGTAATCATTACCCAATTTTCTATTTCTTCAAACCCAAGCTTTTGGTACCATTTTAATGGGTGTTCGTGTACCCGATGAGTATAAGTATCCCAAGTCACTACTCCATATTTTTCTTGAGCTTCGGTAAAGAGCTGTTTTATTAACTTCTTTCCCAAGCCTAAATGTTGATAACTCGGATGAATAAATAACTCCCCTTCAATTAAGTGATTGCCATCCCACCAAGGGCGAACGCTTGCAACGATTGCTCCTACTGCTTTTCCGTCTACTTCCAAAACAAAAAATAAATCAGACTGGTCTTCAAACATATATTTCATTAACTCTAAAGCACTAGAAACATCCCAAGTCTCACCAATATCAATAGAGTTATAAGCTTCTATATAAACTTGGGCTAAAGTTTTTAGGTCTTCTTCTTTTGCTAGTCTAAAATTAGTATTCATAGCTGCCATTCTAGCACTTTTTTGAGAGCTAGATCAAAAAAAGTGCTGCGCAAGCTAAGCATTTTTGGTGTAAGATACAACCAATGATAATTCATATTGCTTTATTTAAATTTAAGCCGGAAGTTTCAAAAGAAGAAGCTGATGATGCGCTAAATGAAGTTAGAGATTTAAAGATTAAGATTCCACAAATAATTGAAATCTATACCGGAGAAAATTTCTCCAAACACTCAAAAGGTTTCACCCATGCCATAGTCGTAAAATTCAACTCGGGGGAAGATATAGATGCTTACAGGGCTCATCCAGCACATAAACCAATCGCTGATAAATTAGATTCGATGGAAGAGGACTCTATCGGAATAGATTTTGAAGTATGAAAATAATGCTACTTGGTAGTTTACCAAAAGGCGACGAGGCGAGAAGAAGTTTCATTGATTGGAAAAAAGATTACGAAGAGAAAATACTCAAAGAAATTCCTGATGCTCAAATAGTTCATGGGGATTTAATAAGTGACAAAGAAGGGCCAGAAATTGTTGTTGGCCACGATTTGTGGCTCGTTAAGCACTCTGATGTAATAATTGTTGATGCAAGAGCCAAAATAGGGGCGGGGACTGCTCAAGAGATGGTTCTAGCAAAATACTTTAAGAAAGCTGTAATTTCAATCCTTCCTAAGAACACTCACCACCGCCGTTCAAACGTCATCTTCCATGGAGAAACAGTTGAGGACTGGATTCATCCATTCCTCTATATTTGTTCAGATTTTATTTCTGAAACAATAGAGGAAGCTATCAAACGGATAAAGGGCTCCTCAGGCAAAAACGTTAAAGATTTTTCCGTCTTCGAGAAAGAGATTAAAACTTTTGAAACTAAACTTCCCGACGTTGTAAAAGAATACTTGAAAAGAGGCTGGTAAGCTCTTATGAAATATCAAGAGAAAAAATATCGAGTAGATTCGTTTACTAAAATTTGGAGAATATTAGAAGAAGCAGGTGCGAAAAAGAAATCAAAAGTCCTTTCAACTCACTATTATGCACAACAAGAAGGCAATAACATTATAAAACTTGTCCAATACGAAAACAAAAACGAAATACATCTACTCCAAGAGTCACAAGGTAAATATTCTCTAAAGGAAAAAATCCCTGTAGAAACCACCGATGCTGGCCTAAAACGGCTTAAAGACGAAGGCTATAAGGCAGTTGAGGTTGTAAAAATGGTTAATACTGATTACGAATATAAAGGCGGAATTGTAGGACTTTACCTAATAAACAACTTTCTTCATTCGGTAATTCTAGATTTTCCAGAAGGTCACCACGAAACGCTAGAAAAGGAATTTGGTTTAGAGACTGCAGAAGTCATTAGTGTTCCCTATAATAAATACCTTGAGCAGATTGGCAAACTCCAATCAATAAAACTAAAGTAATACTTTAGTGGTAAAATCCAAGCTATGATTTCTGACGTATTAGCAGTTTACAAGTTTTTAAAGGAGACCGTAGAGGATATTACAGTGATAGAAGCTTTATTCTCTTATGATGGTATCCTGGTGGAAGGGGATGAAGTTATAAAAATAAGACTGCACGGCACTCCTGGTCAAGATAGAGTTTGGTTTTATGAGGTTTTACCCTATGAAGATTACATTTTTGTTCCTTTTCCTGTAAACCCCGCAGTCTATGTCGATTATGGTAAACAGAACGGTAAAGAAAACCCCAATGCAAAGTTTTTTTTAGGTATGTTGCTAGCCCGCTATCTAAATATTCGCAAGGTGGAGAGGAAAACGTAGAATTAGATTTTATAGTTTTTGGATACAAGCCTACTGATTTGATAAAAGCACGTAAAAATAAGGGCTAAGCCGCTTGGAAGAACCTGCTTAAGTTCGTAAGACTAAAGTCAAAAGAGTTAATTTGAGGCCAGAGGTTCCTTAAATCGTCCAATAAGGCCGACCAATGAAGTTCGTGCCTGAGTTACTATATCTTAACGTATCAGGGCTGGTGTGTTATCGAACCTCTGAGGCTAAGTTTTACTGGACGATTGTTTTAGTAGCTTAGGCCAATTTTCAATAACTTCTTCAAGTTTGTCATACTCGTAGTAAACTACTTCACCACTTTCAATTAGCCCGCGAACAATTTTTCCAATTCTCCTATCAAACTTCTTCCCCTTTATAATTATTATTGGTGTATAAGGTAAACCCATCCTAGGTTTGTCAATGGCACGTTGAATTACCATTGACCGACCTTCGCTTGGTGCGGATATTTCAGCAAGTAGAAGGTCAGATTCATCAATCCATTTTATGTGAACTTCTCTTTGTTCCCTAAACGTAGGCTTTCTGTTCAATCCCAATTCCTTCTGTAGAAATAAATCTGGGTCGGTTGCAAATACGTATTCGGCTCGGTAAAGTTTGTGACCTTCGTCTTGTAGGAAAGTCATTAGCTTCCTTAGGTTTACATCAGATTCGCCACCACTAACCTCTGGGTCAACACTGAAATATATCTTCATAGATGCCATTCTAGCATTTTTGGTGTAAAATTCGAACTGATAAAAATATAGTAAAATAAATAAAGGGTCTGTAGTTCCACAGACACCTGAACCTATATTAGTTACACAAAAAGATGGAAAAGTTGAGAAATAAACTCGGAAATAAAGTAATTTTTGGAATTGTAGCAATCATAATTTTGCTTGCCCTTTCGTTTGTTTTCGGCCGTATTTTTACTAAAGAAGCAATAAATCCTTCTCATACAACTAATACAAAAACGGAAAATTGCACTAATCCTGTGTTCACCGAGTATTTCGTTGATCCAAAATTCGTGCAAAAGGTTGGGCAAGTTGGAGTGGTTCATGGTTCTGGACTCTATATTGTAGAGCGTTCGTATGTAAGCGTAAAAAATGAATTTACCGGACAGAAAGTGCCGGTGTATGCCCCAGTTAATATGACGGTTCTCTCCGGCAGCCATTATATCAATCCCGCAGCTTCCAGCACTGCCTTGCCAGATTGGGCTCTTTGGTTTGACGCTGGCTGCAATGTGGAAGTAAATCTTGCCCATCTTAAGGAAGTTGTAGATCCAATTGCGGTGCAGCTGCCTGAAGCAAAAAAAGATAGCAGAAGCACCCAACTAAAACCTCAGCAATTCAAAGCGGGGGATCTTATCGGATACTTCATTTATAACCAGGGAGATGTTGCCGGTTTTGATTTCATCGTCAGAGATAAAAAGGTGGTTAATCAATTTATCAATCAGGAGAGATATTCTGGCAATAGAGCGTCAAACTTGATTAACGGTGTCTGCCCTTATGATTATTACGAATCTAGAAAAAAAGAAACCTACTACAATTTGCTCGGAGGAGGCGGGGGAACCCTGTTTAAGGTCAAAGACTGCGGCAAGTCTTCGAGGGATGTGGCGGGAACTATTTCAGGGATGTGGTTTTTGGACAAAGAACCGCAGGAAAATATATATGACAGTTATAAAGATGGGCATTACGGTAGTACCTTATCTATTGTTGGAGACGAAGAAAGAGTCACCATAGGCAATTTGGGCACGAGCAATGTCTCCTGGACCCTCAGCAAAAATCCAACCTACAAACTCCCGGAAGAAGTCGCAAACCAACACTGCTACCAGTTAGACGTATTCACACCTGGGGAAACTAGTGGGTGGGTGTATTTAAAGCTCATTTCTGAAGTTGAACTTGATGTGGTGTTTTCGCAAACAGGAACTTGCCCGTCTGCATTTCCTGGAAACGCAAAGAGATATTATAAGTAGGCAACTAAAATCCGGTTTTTAGCCAGCCTTCTAAAGAGCGATACTAAACTGTAAGAAATCTGTTTAGATTATTTGGAGAGAAGTCAAAACTGTTAAGTCGAGGCCAGGAGTACCTTATATCGTCCAACAAGGCCGACCAGAAAACTCGTGCCTAGATTTAATCCCTAGAAAATGAAGTTTCGCAAAGCTCGAAGAGATTTATATCAAATAGATCAGGATGAGGAGAATCGGACCTTGAATCTAATAGGGAAGTCACTTAGATACAATAAGACTTGCGAACATTGTTGAAGCGTGAGCACTACAGTGGTAGTTGTATTGACCTAAAATAGTGAATGTTTGGGAAAAAGTTTGTCCCTGAGTCAACTCTCTTGAGTTCTGTTCCTGAAAATAAGTGTGTTCTGGGTGAGTTTCTGTATTAACAAAATGTCCAACACTATCTTGATTTATCCAAACAACTTTAGTTCCTGGTGAAATAATTACTTTATCCTCCCCAAACTTAATATCTCTCATATCAATCGCAACTTCTGCTTGACCTCTTAAATCTTTGTATGAGGATTTTTTTGAGGAATCAATTGTAAATGAAAAATTACCCTCGTGGCAGCTCTCGTCAGGCCAGCAAGCAGAGTATTTTACAATATATTCGCCATCAGGCATTTCTCCCTTTAAGGTTCTTTTCAGAGCTGTTTTTGAATCCTCAATTAAAACCTCTCCTTCTGACCACTCTGTATCAGAATTATCTCTAACAGATAGGTTACTTGTCTCGGAAAGGTCAAAATCAAAGTTTATTGTCACGTTTATTGGTTGGGCTGCATAGATCTCACTATGTAGTGGGGTTGAGTCTAGAAAGTGTGGGGTCTTTTTCTGCCCTTGTGAAGAAGTTTTGTCTTGTTTAAGAAAAATTACTATTCCGACCACAACCAAAAGTATAACAACAGCTAGACAGGTTAAAATTAAATGGTTTAGTTTCATAGTTTAACCGAGAAACCAAAAGAACCTTGATGGCAGCTCCCATCTGGCCAGCAAGCACTGTAAGAAACGCTGTAGTTTCCAGTTTGAGCGGCGTTTACGAGAACACTCATATTAAGCTTGTCGGAACTTATTTGCTTTTCTCCCGTAACAACACTAGACCCATCGCGTGTGACTTCAATAATCGAGTTGTTCGCCAGGTCAAAGTTAAACTGAATTGATACCTGATTTAAACTTGTGATTAAAAGCTCATTATTTGCTGGGGTACTAGACACATAGTGCGGGGTCTTAATATTCTGGAAAGTATCCTGGGTAAATTCTGAGTTTGAATTGTTTGTTGGATTTTTTTCTTCAGCTATATTTGTAGATGAATTTGATGAGACGGTTGTGTCCTCACTAGTGTTATTGGTTACATAGAGAATAATAACGATTGTTACTATTGCCAGAACCACGATAAAAGCTGAAATAATAACTACTTTTTTCATTCTAAGCTATTTTAACACATAAAATTACAATCCCGACTTGAAACGGTTTAAATTCTCAGGACTAAAATTAAAGGAGTTGATTTGACGCCAGAGGTTCCTGAAATCGTCCAACAAGGCCGACCAATTAATTTCGTGCCTAAGTTACTATATCTTACTGTATCAGGGTTGAGGAGAATCGGACTTCTGAAGCTAATTCTT
This sequence comes from Candidatus Woykeibacteriota bacterium, assembly GCA_040876345.1. Classification (GTDB taxonomy): domain Bacteria; phylum Patescibacteriota; class Microgenomatia; order Woykebacterales; family RBG-16-39-9b; genus JBBDPM01. The sequence goes on from JBBDPM010000001.1 coordinate 79,934, forward strand.
TACTGCTACCATACTAATTTCAACGTTGGCACCGAGAGGTAATTCTTTTACACAAACTGTTTCACGAGCTGGAAAAGGGTCGGACAAGTAACTTCCATATACTTCATTAATTTTTCCATAAACTGACATATCAGTAACATAAATTGTGGATTTAACTACATTGGCAAACGATACATCCGCTGCTTCAAGTATAGCTTTTAAGTTTTTCATTATCTGATGTGTTTGTTCTTCGATAGTTCCTTCCAGAAGTTTCCCTTCTGTAGTTAAGTAAATTTGACCAGAAGTATATACAAAGTTATTAGCAACGATTGCCTGTGAAAAAGGCCCTGTGGCTTTTGGAGCTTTATCTGTTTCAACTTTTGTTTTCATTACTGACATTCTACCATTTTTAGGGCTTTTTATAAATTTAGTCTTTCTGTATAATGTCGTCATGCCTAAATTAGTTTCAACAAATCCCGCTAAAAACTATGAGCTTGTTGGAGAAGTAAGTGTTTCGACTGCTTCTGAAATAGCAGAGAATGTAAAAAAGGCTCAAGCTACAAAAGAAGCTTGGAAAGAACTGGGCGTTAAAAAACGAGTCGAGTTGATGAAACCAATAGTCGAGGAGTTTGAAGGACGCCAAGGGGAGGTTGCTCAGATAATAACCAAGGAGGTAGGAAAGCCAATACGGCAGAGTCGTGATGAAGTTAGAGGTTACATAGGAGATTTTAAGTGGTTTATAGAAAACGTTGAATCTTCTCTCGCTGAGCAAGTAACTTTTGAAGACGAAAAATCATTACATAAGATGGTTCATGAACCAAGTGGCGTTGCTGCCGTAATCACACCATGGAATTTTCCCTTTGGCATGGCCGTTTGGGGAATCGTCCCAAATTTATTAGTTGGTAATACTGTTGTTTTCAAGACTTCTGAGGAGTGCCCTTTACTTGGAAAGGTAGTTGAAGAAATTTTTCTAAACCATGATTTGCCTGATGGGGTTTTTGCTGAGGTGTATGGTAACGGGAACGTTGGCGAACAATTGGCCAAGAGTGATATCAATCTAATTTGGTTCACTGGTAGCTCAAAAACAGGTGGATTCTTGTACAAAATCGCTGCCGATAAGTTTGTAAAAGTGATTTTGGAAATGGGCGGTTCCAACCCTGGTATTGTTTTTGAGGATGTAGATATAGAAAAGGCAGCAAATATTATGGCTGATGCGAGGCTTCTTAATTGTGGTCAAGACTGCTCTGCTGTTAAAAGACTCCTTGTTGAAGAATCAATTTACAAGGAATTCATTCCTCATCTCAAAAAGACATTTAAGTCAAAAGTTATTGGTAGCCCAGATGATGAAAAAACTGATGTAGGTAGTCTGGTGGCCAAGAGGCAGTTGGAATTATTAGAGGGTCAAGTTAACGACTCTTTAGATAAAGGAGCGAAAATAGTTTATCAGGCTAAACTTCCAAAAAATCTAAAGGGTGCCTTTTATCCCCTCACAATTTTAAACAACATCGATAAGGACATGAGAGTTTGGAGAGAAGAAGTTTTTGGACCAGTTCTTTCTGTGGTTCCATTCAAAACCGAGGAAGAAGCTGTGGAATTTGCTAATGATACTATCTATGGCTTGGGTAGCAGAATAATTTCTAATGATAAAGAAAAAATAGACAGAGTTGCATCGAAAATTGAAGCAGGAACAGTTGAGGTTAATAAAGGCGACCGATGGCTTCTCTGCAATCCTTATGGCGGTTATAAAAATTCGGGAATGGGTATTGAACATGGAACCAGAGGTTTTCAAGAGCTTTGCAGGGTGAAAATTATTGCTTACTCGAAATAGGAGTAGTTTAAGATTCAAATATGAAAATTGTAATCACGGACAGAATTAATTTTCCTGCTGATACTATGGATAGGTTAAGGAAAGTTCCAGGAATAGAGATTTATGACGATGTGCCTGATAAGGAAATGGTGATCGAAAGAATCAAAGACGCGGATGTTGCAACCGCTTGGTACGTGGATATTACTCGAGAAATAATTGAAGCGACGAATATACTTAAATATATTATTGTGCCTGCCGTTGCTACTGATTGGGTTGACAAGGAAGCCGCAAAGGAAAAAGGTATAAAAGTCCTGAACTGCCCTACCTTTAATTCTCAAGCAGTTGCCGAACACGCTATCGCCTTGATGTTTGCGGTAAAGAGGCAAATTGTGGCCGCGAACTTGCAGATTTTGAATGGTGGGTTCAACTCAAAAAACTTTGAAGGAACTGAGGTCAAAGAAAAAACTCTAGTTACTTTCGGATACGGCAATATTGGTAAAAAGGTTATTGAAATGGCCAAGGGGTTGGGAATGGAAACAGGCTATATAAACACAAAAACAAGTGAGCAAGAAGCCGAACAACTACTCAAAAAAGCAGACGTTTTGGTGATGTGCTTATCTCTAAGCGAAAAGTCTAAGGAAATCTTAAACTCTGAAAGACTTTCCCTGCTAAAAACTTCTGCGGTAGTTATCAACGTGGCAAGAGGGTTGGTGATAGAACAAGACGCTTTTTATAAAGCACTAACTGAAGGAGAACTAGCAGGGGCGGGAATTGATACTTTCCCAAATGACGAAACCACTACCACTGATGGTAAAACACCCGAGCACATCCTCAAGTTTGCCAAACTTCCCAATGTTGTAGCTACTCCTCATATGGGTTTTAAGACAAAAGAATCTATGGAAAGGCTTGGAGATGAACTAATTAAGAATATTGAAAGCTGCATTAAAGGCAATCCCACCAATGTAGTTAATTAGTTAAGATTGCTATATCAGGCTATAATTAGTCTATGACCTTTCTTAAAGTAATACGGCTTGGACATCCTAAATTGAGATCTAAATCAAAACAAGTAAGTAAAAAGGAACTGTCTTCAAAAACTTTTCAGAAGTTTTTGGACGATTTAGCCGAAACTTGTTTGAAATATAACGGGGCTGGAATAGCAGCCCCGCAGGTTGGGGTAAATAAAAGAGTAATTGTAGTTCATGTAGATCCAAAGAACCCCCGTTATCCAAATAAGAAACCGTTTCCCCTTTCCATAGTCATTAACCCAAAAATAGTTAAACGCTCATCTAAAATAACTGATGATTGGGAAGGAGATCTGTCCGCTGGTATTATAGGTCTTGTGCCAAGACCGAATGCCTGCACTGTGGTAGGACTTGATAGAAAAGGTAAAGAGGTAACTTTCAAACTCACTTATGGTTTCCATGCGAAAGTTTTTCAACACGAGATCGATCATTTAAACGGTGTTTTCTTTATTGATAGGGTTAAAAAGAACAACACAATCAGTGAGTTGGCAGAATGGGAGAAATATTGGAAGGACAAGAAGATTTAGTTAGGATAATAATAAACTGCGGTTCCTTTTCTTTCTTTTCTCACTAAACCTCTTTTAATGAGAGTATCTCGGAAACTGGCAGTATGAGGTTTACCCAATACACGATTTAATTCAGAAGGTCTGATTCCTGGATTATTTTTAATGATTAAAAGCATTTCCTCCAAAAACTTTTCCCTAAAGCTTTTCATAGCTGCCATTCTAGCATTTTTGGTGTAAGATACAAACATATGAAACGTGGTCCGTTTAAAATAAAAAGTTCTAAGCTCATTTATAAAAACGATTGGATAGAAGTACGAGAAGATGAAATCATTCGACCTAACGGGAAAGAAGGTGTTTTTGGCATTGTGGAAGGGGCTTCTGGCTCATCGATTGTCGCTTTGACCAAGGATAATGAAGTTTACCTCACCGAAGAATATCGCTACGCTCAAGATAAAATTACATACGAACTGCCAAGCGGTGCGATAGATAAGGGGGAGACACCTCTTGATTCGGCAAAAAGAGAACTGAAGGAGGAAACTGGTCTGACTGCAAATAAATGGGCTGATTTGGGTTATATAAATCCACTTACCGTTATCCTTAAGTCTCTGAACTATATGTTTCTTGCAGAGCAACTAAGGGAAGGTGAGGCTGAAGATGAGGAAAGCGACTTAATCGAACTTAAAAAGGTTTCTTTAATTAAGTGTTTAGAAATGATTGAGAAGGGCCAGATAACTCATGCAGCTAGCGTGGTCGCTATACTAAAAGTTGCAAAATTAAAGGAATTATAAAGTCATACAATTTAGAAATCTACCGAGGTTAGCTAAACTAAAGTCGAACGAATTTAGTGTAGGCCAGAGGTTCCGAATATCGTCCAACAAGGCCAACCATTGCGTCTAACACGACCATTGACAAATAAAGTTTACAAGTTTACAATGTAAGAAGTTTGAAAATTAAACACAATGTTAGGAGTATACAATGGAAAATAAAAATCAAGAAAAATGGGTAAAAATACTTGGTAAAGGAATGCTGACTCTTCCTAAAGAATGGAGGGATGAGGCAGGTATTGATACCGGTGATGTCGTCAAGGCAAAAAAGGAAAGAAATAAGATCGTTATCGAATTAAAAGATCAAACCAAGAAAGTTCCCTATCGTACTTACACCGACTCTGAACTAGATGAATTTTTAAAAGAAGATAAGCTTCCTAAAAGCCTTTCCGAAAGAATCGATAGGTTTTTGTCCACCGCCAAAAATAAATGAGGGTATTTTTTGATGCCTCAGTAATCATCGCCGCTTTCCTCTCCCCGGCCGGTGGCTCAGCAAAAACTCTTAAACTTATTAAATCGGGACTGATAAGGGGTGTTACTTCTCAGACTGTTATAGAAGAAGCATTGGAAGAAAAGCACCTGCTCAAAATAAAAAGTTCCAAGCAGGATTTAGAAGGGTTTATTGCTAGCAGTGGTTTAATTGTACGAAGCCAAATCACTCCAGACGAAATTACTCCTTATCAAAACTTAATCGACCCAGATGATGCACATCTTATCGCAGGAGCAAATTTGACAAAGTGTACCCATCTCGTAACTCTAGATAAGAAGCATTTACTCCGAGCAGATATAAAAGAAAAATTCTCACCACTTCGCATCGTTTCACCAAAAGAGCTCTTAGAAGATGGGGTTAGAAGTAACTAACGACACTTCTAGCATTTTTTGAGTAGGATACAAAGTTATGAAGAAACCTTCTTTAAATTATGACGCAGGGATCATTCTTGGCGGAGGTCGTTACGATGAAAATATTTTGACACCATTAAGTAAGATGCGTCTGGATAAGGGGTGGGAACTTTATAATCAAGGTATCATTCCTAAGATTATTTTACCAGGCTCTAATTATGGTACTTACATTCCAAAGGCAACAAAGTTTGAAAAGACCACCGCTAAATTACGGAAAGAGTATTTGTTAGCTAAAGGAAGTGTAAAGGACGAAGCTATTATCTTAGCTGAAGAAGGAAGAGATACGATTTATGAGGCATTTGCAGTCCGTAAGAAAGCAAAGGAGCTTGGATTGAAGAATCTCCTACTTATTACTTCCGAGCGTCACATGCCTAGAGCCTTTTTTATTTTCAAAAGTATATTCGGTAGTGATTTAAAAGTATACACAAATAAACTGAGTGAGGTTGTTACTGGGAATATTCTAATAGGTGATGAAGAAAAGGAATATTTATCCTTGGTTAAAGAGCTGTTTAGTTCTATGCCAGAAACTATCCCCCAACCTGATAGTTGGGAGAATTGGTACTCTGAACATTTAGATTTTTATAGTAACTACAAAAGGATTCATGATAGGTTTCACCCACCGGGAAAAGAATCCCAAGCCTATACTCTCGGGGCAAAAAAGATTAAACTCATACAACTATGAAAATACCAAAGGAAGCAAAAAGAGTCTTCGAAGGGATTATTTTTGATGTTTATCACTGGAAACAGAAAATGTTTGATGGTAGTACTACAACCTTTGAAGCTTTAAAAAGACCCGATACTATACAAATAATTCCTGTCTTTGATGGAAAGATTCTACTTTCTTATGAAGAACAGCCAAACCGACCAGCCACTTATACTTTTTTAGGTGGGCGGCAAGAAAAAGATGAAGACCAATTAGTTACAGCCAAAAGAGAATTACTCGAAGAAACTGGTTTGGAATCAGATGATTGGGAATTGTTCAAAGTTTACGACGTTGAGGCCAAGATTGAATGGCAAATTTACTTATTTATTGCAAGGAATTGTAAAAAGACTACTGAACCTTCGCTAGATGCAGGTGAAAAGATTGAGGTAAAAGCAGTAGATTTTGAAGAATTCTTGAACCTCGCCGCCCAAGAAACTTTTTGGGGAACAGAAATAGCTAATGATATTTTTCGAATGAAAGAGAACAAGGCTAAGTTGGAGGAGTTTAGTAAAAAGCTACTTGGTTAAAGAACCTGTTTAAGTTGTTAGGACTGAAATCGAAGGAATTCAAAGTTGGCCAGAGGTTCCTTAAATCGTCCAACAAGGCCGACCAATGTATTTGAATTCCGAACTTCTCTGAACCCTGAGTAGAATCGAACTTCAGAAGCTATTTTTTTATTTGAAAGTGTTTTGAATTGAATTTTCCATAAGTATGTTTGCATACACACCTACTAGATAGAAAATGAGGAACGGTCCAATTAAAAGAGCCAAACTAACAATTAATCCGTAACCAACCTTTACTCCTTGCTTTGACTTTCCTTTCAGAAAAAACCAAAACCACCAACTAACAAATGCAAAAAGTAAAAACATAATTACTGGCCAGTATTGTGTTAAAGGGTTTGGCTTATTAATTTCCAAATCAGAATAAAGCGTGTTTATCCGAGAGGAGATAAAAAGATAAAATAAAATAGCTAACGTGTTTACAATTGCTGCAATCAAAGTGACGATAGAAGCCATTAACTAAATCATAGCAAAGAAACTTCAAAAAAGCGATTTAGGTTCTGAAGACTAAAATCAAAAGAGTTTAAGGAAGGCCAGAGGTTCCTGTAGTTCGAAAGAACGCAAGATTATAGCTAAGCTAATCTTTAATCGCTTGCCCTCGCGAAGCCTCGGCGAAGCAGGGTCCAACAAGGCCGACCAGCTCACGTCGCCACACTTGACACGGCCAATTTATATGTTATGCTGTATACAGCATGAAAAGAACTCAAGTTTACTTCTCAGAAGCAACGATAGAAATTATTAAACGGGAGGCCAAAGAGAATAACACTACGATGGCCGCGGTCATACGCGAGAAAGTAGAAAAAGAGACAAAGAAACCAGCCGAAAAAGGGATAAATGACGCGCTAAAAGCAGTAAAAGAAATCTCCAATCTTAGGTTGCCTACTATGCACCCTGCCAAAATGAAGGAGATCCTCGCCGAATCCCACGGAAGGACCTATGACATATTATCTGGACGCTAATATTTTTATTTACGCAAGCAATCCTGACGATCCCAATTTTGAAACTTGCTCAAGTATCTTAAAAAGAGTTGGTTTAAGAGAAATTAAGGCCGTAACTTCAACTGAGACGATTCAGGAGATTATTTTCTACTCTCAAAAATTTAAAAATGTAAAGGCAGGAATTGCAATTGCAAGCGGAGCGTTAAAAATCGCCCATCAAATTCTGTCTATTGATCTTAATGTAACCCACAGGTATTTAGATCTGGTAGCCTTATACCCAAATATTGACAGCCGGGACAATCTACATACCGCAACTTGTCTGGTTAATAATATAGACACTATAGTCTCCGCTGATAAATCACTAGACAAAATCAAAGAAATAAAACGGGTGGATCCGAAGATTTTTATTCCTTAAAACACACATAAACTAACGGGGTGAATAGATTATGAAAAATACCACCAAAAAAACCGCGGCTGGCAAGACATTCACGGACGAGGAACGAGCCGCGATGAAGGAGCGTATCCAAGAGCTGAGGGCGGACAAAACGGACGGGGAAAGCGACGTGCTCGCAAAGATCGCCGAGATGCCGGAACCGGATCGCGCCATGGGCAAGCGGCTCCATGCTATCATCAAAGCCAGCGCGCCAGAACTCTTGCCGAAAACCTGGTACGGGATGCCCGCCTATGCCAACAAGGATGGCAAGGTTGTCTGCTTCTTCCAAAGCGCGCACAAGTTCAAATACAGATACGCGACATTCGGCTTCAACGACGCGGCGAACCTAGACGAAGGCCACATGTGGCCGACCTCCTTCGCGCTGAAGGAGTTGACTGCCGCCGAAGAGGCAAAGATCGGCGCCCTCGTGAAGAAAGCGGTGAGCTGAGAACTGAGCGTGCCACTGGGCCCCGCCAACTGTCTGATGAAGAAATGATGTCAACTACAGGTAGGTTTAAACTTTCAGACCATACTAAATTGTAGAATAGAATCTGTTTAGGTCAGTAAAACTGAAATCTAAAGAGTTCATCTGAGGCCAGAGGTTCCTAATACCGTCTAACAAGGCCGACCAACAAAGGTAGCGCTCCATATAAATCTGTTATTTTTGGGATAGAGCACCTCCAGCAATCTAAATCTGAGTATTCCTATTTTTTTTATCTTCAAAATTACTTGAAGGAAGTTCAAAAAATGGTTTTACTGCAGATTTTCTAAGAAAAGTTGCTTGTCCGCTGGACTAACTTGATCTAATTGTTGATCAAATAATTTATAGCCCATCTGCTCAAATGTTTCTAAATTTTCATCTTCCAAAAAAACCATTTTTTCGTTCGGTGTTTCAAGAATAATAATGCAGCCGATCTCTCTATTTTTGTATTGTGGGAGCAAGCGATCTACAAATCCTTCGCTTTTGATAAGTGCGAACTCCAAGGCCTTGATGCTCACGTCTTTAGGTTCGTATTTGCTAATTAAATCTAACACCTCTGGTTTTTGAAGGACTGTGATTTTACCTTCGTACTCTTCAATCCACGTCCCGTGGCAGAACAAATTTGCTTCATCAGGATTGACTGGAAGATAATGAGTTTCCCATGTTGAGCCACCCATATGCCCGACTAGCTTTCTTTGTCTTTGGACTTTGATAGGCTTGGAGCAGGCATAGCCAGCCCCTCCAGGGCTATACTCCGTTACTTCCTTAAATTCAGGCTCGGTTATATTCTCTATCACACTCTTAGGCGTGTACCCGTAGTAGTTATATGTAAACCAGCTTACTAATAAAATAGCCGCAAGAATTATTAAAGCGATAAATTTTTTATTCATAAAGTTAAGTTTATTTAACACAATTCTATCTTATAAAATCCTCAATTGAAACCCCAACCCCTTTCCTTACCGCCCCGCCCGAGCGGTTTGGTTTCTGCCGCACCACAGGCACGGCATCATTCAGGATGTTGTTCAAAAAAGATTCGAGCAGCGTTCAGTGATCGCGACCATATAGTAAAAGTATAAAGAGTTGCTAGTATCAACTTTTTGTGATACTGTTCAATCAAGACACCCTGCGTCCAAACTGCCCTTATGGATTTTAACCATCTTATCGCCGAAGCGTATAAAATTACACTGAAAAACAAAGTTCTCTGGATTTTTGGTGTAGTTGTTGCGGTTTTTGGCGGTTTTCCCCAAGTCTTTACTTACAACTTTAATTTCCCGGTTGGGCCCACAGGCTCTGCAGAAATGGAAAAAAGTGCACAGAATATGCCCAAGGCTATGCAGTTTTTGGAGTTTGTAGATCCTTCTAAACTGCTTTTATTAGTGGGGCTAGCCTTGATAATTTTTTTAACCCTGTTTTTAGTTTCAATATACCTGCAGACATGGGCAACCGCTGCTCTTATCTCCCAAACTCTGGGTGTTTTGAAGGGTGAGTCAATCGACTTTAAAAAAGGAAGTTTGGCCGGGGAGAAATATTTTTCAAGAATTCTGCTGTTTAGATTTATTCTGATGGCACCACTCCTGCCAATAATCTTAGTTCTTGTCGGCGTCCCTTTAATGTTCTTCTTAGCAGATTTAAAACTGTTTGCCGCTATTTTTATGATACTAGACATTTTGATTCTTATAATAGGGCTGATAGCTTATTCGGTAGTAGTTGGAATTGTTTCTGAATTTGGATTTAGAAGAATGATAGAGCGTGATTTAGGAGTAGTCGAATCTGCTAAGCAAGGCTGGGAATTGTTTAGAGAAAATCTGGGAACAAGCCTTACTGTTTGGATAGTAAACCTTGCCCTAAGTTTTGTGATTAGCCTACCAATCTCAATTTTGGTATTTATTTTTGTGGTTTTGGGTATCCCATTTTTCATGGTTAACCCTTGGCTTATCGTAGTTCCAGTCCTCGCGTTTTTAGCAGTGGGTACCTTTGTTGGTGGCCTCTGGAATGTGTTTCTCTTCTCCTACTGGAGCCTAGCTTACAACAGGGTTTCAAGAAAAGGTGAGTCTTGAGTTGCAGCATCAGAATAATATAGTACCTGCACAATCTGCCAATTGCTAATCAACTGCAAAAGACTTAATGTCCTGAGCAAGGGTATTTTTCTTCTTATAAGACAGCTCGTTCTTAGTACTTTCCCGAATCAGTTTATTTAGTATCTTTTGGTGTACCTCCCCTCTTTATTTTTTATAGGTACAATATTTATTAGTAGGGTCTTTAGCGTAGCGTTTCTTTGTTTCTTCTGAGGTTATTTTTTTGTTTTTCCAGTCATTTATTATGTCAAAAATTAATCTCTCCCCTTACTACGTAAGGGAAGAGAGACAAAAAAAATTAGAAAAGTAGCCTCAAAAATCCCTAAAAACTATGGCCGCGCGCGGCCACAAAAGTTGTGTCTTTTTTACATAGTATTTAGGGTACCTGTCAATTTAACGTCTTGACGATGGTGGTCGTTAATACTAAGATCTTGGTACTTTAATTTAATCTGCCTTCCGAGAGGAGGTTTTTTATTTTATGGATACAAAAAAGATTGAAGCGATAAAAGCAGCCATGGGGGAAATTGAGAAACAATTTGGTAAAGGTTCTATTATGCAGCTTGGTGAAGCAGCCGCCAAAATGGATATCTCCGCAATTCCGACTGGCTCTTTAGGACTAGATCTTGCTTTGGGGATTGGTGGCCTTCCAAGGGGCAGAATAGTCGAAATCTTTGGTCCAGAAGGAGGCGGAAAAACTACACTAGCACTTCATGTAATTGCAGAGTCTCAAAAAAAGGGCGGAACCGCCGCTTTTATCGATGCCGAACACGCTTTGGATCCCTCTCGTGCTGAAAAAATCGGCGTAAATATTAAAGACCTTCTTGTTTCACAACCAGATACTGGTGAGCAAGCTCTGGAAATTGTCGAAACTTTAGTGAGAAGCGGGGCGCTTGATGTAGTGGTAGTAGACTCAGTTGCTGCGCTTGTGCCAAGAGCCGAAGTTGAGGGGGAGATGGGGGATTCTTTCATGGGAATTCAGGCTCGTCTTATGAGCCAGGCCATGAGAAAACTCGCTTCTGCAATTTCAAAATCTAGGACGTTGGCAATATTTATAAATCAGCTCCGCGAAAAAATCGGCGTGATGTTTGGCAACCCAGAGGTTACTCCTGGTGGCCGGGCCTTAAAATTCTATTCTTCCGTTCGAATCGATATCCGTCGGATAGAATCCATAACTGATGGTCCTACTACTATTGGTAACAGAGTTCGAGCTAAAATCGTCAAAAACAAAGTTGCCCCACCTTTCCGCCAAGCAGAGTTTGACATAATGTTTGACCGGGGAATTTCGAGGGAAGGCTCGACCTTGGATGCTGCAGTTGAAACTGGCGTGATCAAAAAAACAGGTGGTTGGTTCTCTTATGGAGAGCAAAACATCGCTCAAGGAAGAGAAGCTGCGAAGGGGTATTTGGAGGAACATGCTAAAGTAGCTTCCGAAGTTGAGAAAAAGGTAAAAGAAAATTACGCAAAAGGTACCTCAGCTCCTCCTTCGAAAGAAGAAGAATCCGAATAGAGTCGGGGCCGCCTGAGAAGCGAGAGACTGCTTCTCAGGCGTTGGCCAGCACTCCTTCCCCTAAGCGTTACAACTAGGCGACCAAGATGACATTGGTACTGCGCTTCATACCGAAGACGTCGGTGTGGAGGTTGTACCAATTCTCACTCCACTTACCCCCGCCTTGTATGCTTCGACGAACTTGCCTGGCGCCTTTGGTCAGATCTCCAGCCAAGTAGACTTTGCTGTCGCCGTGTAGAACTTTGAAAAGCTCTCCAAGTTCAAGGTCGGCGAGCTTGAACACCAAGATCATCTTGGTGCCTGGTTCTATGGAAACTGTCTCCCCGTGCTCTTGGGTCTGGAAGATGGCGGGAGAGCCGTCCGAAGAAGGAGTGGTAAGTGTCCACACCTCGTTACCATCCGCAGCAACCACCCTGGACCCTTCTCTTAGATCTTTGACAGCCGTTGTTAATGCTGTCGTTGGCATGTGACACCTCCTACTTCCAGAACTCCCCCCCACCGCTTGGGCGGTTTTGGGGGTTGTTGAATGTTGGGCTTTTGGATGGTCAGCCTTCTCACCTGGTGGCCAGTCACGTTGAAACGCCCACTCCTGGTCATCGACCAAAATTTTGTCGCCAGGCGACAGCTGTCCCACGAACCTTAGTTCCGTTGGCGGCGTAATCTTACCCCTTTCCCGCGTCTGCGCTGATAGCCGAAACCTCCCCGCCTATGGGCCATCTTATACCACAATTGCATGGTATAATCAAGCGGATATGAAAATTACTAATATTGAGCCGCAGAAGAAAAAGCAGCGGTTTAATATTTTTTTGAACGGGGAGTTTAGTTTTGGAGTATCGGCTGACGTGTTGTTTGAGGAAAAATTGAAAGTTGGAAGGGATTTGGATGAAAGTGAAGTATCCAAGGTAATCGAGCAAGATCAGACTAAGCGGCTGCTCGATAAATCCTTGAGACTTTTGTCGTATAGGCCCCGCAGTGAAAAAGAAGTTCGTGATTATTTACTCCGCAAGCAAAAAATAAAGGAAATTGAAAAATCTGAAGTAGAAAAAGCCCAATATGAAAAATCAATTGAAAGAGTTATCAGTCGGCTTAAAGATTTAGATCAGATCGATGATAAAGAATTTGCTCTTTGGTGGGCCGAGCAGAGGAGTAAGTTTAAACCACTAGGGCAGAGTTTGATAAAGCTAGAGTTACGGCAGAAAGGAATCGATGTGGATATTATTGAGGAGGTAGCAAAAGGGGCACAGGGGACAGAAGAGACAAATGGTTCTGAAGTAGAACTAGCGAAAAAGGCGGCTCTTAAAAAATTGGGTAGTTACAAAAATTTAGAAAAAGCAGAATTTAGGGTTAAAATGGGGCAGTTTTTAGCAAGAAGAGGTTTTAGCTGGGATATCATCAAAAAGGTCGTTGACACCCTTTCTAAAAAGGGGTAAAATGAGGCTGAAAGTTTTATAAACTTTCTTGTTATATCAATCAATTTCTCCCCATTAGCTAAAGATGGGGGGAGCTCTGCTCCGTTGTTAAATTATTATGGCCAATCTTGATTTAGAAAGGTTTAAGGTGAAAATTTCTTATGGATCCTGCATTAATGGCAGTCGGAGCCCTGGTAGTTGGGGCGGTGGTAGGGTTTGCATATCAAAACTTTGTTAAGAAGCAAACCCCGCAAAAATCTTCGGAAAAAGTAAGTTCAACTGAATCTTCCACAAAAGAGATAATAATCGAAGCAAAGGATGAGGCTTATAAAATTAAGCGTGAAGCTGAGGAAGAAGCCCGTAAAATTCGGGAAGAAGTAATAAAGCTTGAAGCAAGATTAGCCTCTCAAGAAGAAAATATCGAAAGAAAAACGGGTGAAATTGAGCAAAAGGAAAAAACTCTAACAAATAATCTAGATGAGGCAGAGAAAACAAGAGCCGAGCTTGTCACAAAATTGGAAAAGGTAGCTGGAGTCACCAGAGAAGAGGCAAAAAAGCTCATTGTTGATGCCACCGAATCTCACCTGAAAGAAGAAATCTCCAGAAGAATCAAAGAGGCTGAAGAGCAGATAAAGAAAGAGTCGAGTGAAAAAGCCAAGAACATTCTTATTGATGCGATGCAGCATGGGGCGACAGATTACGTGGCAGAATACACCACAAGTACCATGAAACTTACTGATGATGACATGAAAGGCCGAATTATTGGTAAGGAAGGAAGAAATATAAAGGCCTTTGAGGTCGCAACCGGGGTTGATGTTGATCTGGACGATCCTGGTATTGTGCGGCTTTCTTCATTTGATGGGGAGCGAAGAGAAGTTGCCAAAGTTAGCCTTGAGAAGCTTATGGCTGATGGTCGGATTCAACCAACAAGAATTGAGGAAGTGGTGGAGAGGGTCCGTAAAGAATTTGAAAGGATACGACGTGAAGAAGGGGAAAAACTTGCAAACGAAGTCGGTGCTCCTAATCTGCCACTTGAGATATTAGAAACTTTGGGAAGGTTCAAATGGCGTTTTTCCTACGGACAGAATCTTTGGCTTCACACTTTGGAAGAGACAAAAATCGGTATGGCAATTGCTAGAGAAGTTGGAGCGGACGTTAACATTGTCCGTCTTGGTTGTCTGTTCCACGATATTGGTAAAGTATTTACCCCAGAGCAAGAAGGTACTCATGTTCAGGTCGGAGCAGATTTTCTAAAAAAGTTCAAGTTTGACCAAAGAGTTTCGGCAGCCGTCGAAGAACACCATGAGGATAAGCCATTTTCTGGGGTCGAGTCGGTGATTGTCTGGATCGCTGATGCCATATCTGGTTCTAGGCCAGGAGCAAGGCACGAGGCAATAGAAGATTACATCAAGCGAGTTACCGAGATAGAAAATGTGGCCAGTTCCTTCCGAGGTGTAGAAAAGTCTTTCGCCATTGCGGCCGGCCGTGAAGTGCGGGTAATCGTCATTCCGGAGCAAATAAGCGATGCCGATCTTACAAAACTTGCCCATGATGTTGCCAATAAAATCCACGATTCGATAACTTATCCAGGGCAAGTCAAAGTGACGGTGGTTCGCGAGACCCGAGCTGAGTCAGTAGCCAGATAGACTGCAGCGTGGGCTCGGCTATGGCTAAGTGCTTTCCTAAATAGATACAAAAATCTTTGGTTTGTAAACGCAGAATTTTATGAAAATCTTATTAATCGGAGACATTGTTGCAAAACCTGGTCGCGAAGCGGTTAAAGAAGTCCTTCCAGGGTTAATTAAGAAAGAAAAAATCGATTTGGTGGTCGCTAATATTGAAAATCTTACTCACGGTAAAGGAGCGACGAAAGAAAAGGTGGAAGAGATGAGGGAGGCAGGAGCTGATATTTTCACTTCCGGTAATCACATCTGGTTTAGAAAAGAGTTTGTTGAGGTATTAAATAACGACCCAACCGTAATCCGGCCGGCAAATTACCCAGGAGATAACCCTGGATTTGGTTTTACCTATGCAAGTGTGGGGAAAGAAAAAGTTTTGGTCATTAATTTAATCGGTCGGCAGTGGATTGATGAACCAATCGATGATCCCTACCGGACGATAGACGCTCTATTACTTGATCAAGTTGAAAAAGAAAAACCCACAGCGATAGTTGTCGATTTTCATGCAGAGGCAACCAGTGAAAAGAACGCCCTTGGTTGGTTTCTTGATGGTAGGGTCAGTGCTATACTTGGCACCCACACCCATATACCAACAGCCGATCAATGGATTTTACCAAAAGGAACAGCGTTTGTTACTGATGTAGGTATGTCTGGCGCGCTCCACTCGGTTTTAGGAGTTGAGCCCTCAATAATAATCGCAAAGCAAAAGAATCCGGGACCTTCTAAATTTGAATGGGTGGAGACTGGGCCAAGAGTGTTCAGGTCGGTTTTAATAGAGACAGATAAAAAAGGGCTTGCAAAATCAATCAAAAGGGTAGATAAATTATTAGGAGCGTAGCGACCAGAAGGATAGGGTAGATAGAAATTTCCTGGTCATAAATTGGAACTATTTAACATCGAGGGGAGGTGAAAGAAATTGCTCAAAGCAGATATTATTGAAAAAGTAGCAAAGGAAGCCCACTTAACTAAAAAAGCTGCCAAAGATGCAGTGGACGCAACTTTTGATACAGTCAACACCGCCCTAAAAAAAGGAGAAAAGGTGGTACTTTCAGGCTTTGGTACCTTCATAATCCGGGGTAGAAAAGCTAGAGTCGGTCGAAATCCAAAGACGGGTAGTACAATTCAACTTCCGCAGATGAATACAATTGGGTTTCTTGCCTCAAAGTCTATGAAGAAATCAGTCCGCAAGTAACTTAATGGGCCTACCGTGCGATTCTCTAAAAGTTATGGCAAAACTTAAATATTTTATTATCACATTTGGCTGTCAGCAAAATATGGCCGATTCTGAGCGTGTCGCCGGCGCATATGAATCGCGTAATTTTGTGAAGGCGCTTTCTTTAGAAAAGGCAGATCATATCGTAATCAATACTTGTATGGTACGCCAACACGCTGAGGATAAGGTCTACGGCATTATGCAGAAATTAAAACCACTGAAAGAGGCGAACCCCAACTTTAAGTTAGTAGTTACTGGCTGTTTGGTGGGAGCAATGGCCCGTGATCCAAGCGGTAAAATGTATAAAATAATGAAGGCGAGACTGCCTTTGGTAGATGAGTTTTTGCCCATAGATGAGGTTGGTTTTGACGTCCCGATAAAAAGAGAAGATAAAGAGCATGCGTGGGTGGTAATTTCCCAAGGCTGCAATAACTTCTGTACTTTTTGTATTGTTCCTTTTACCCGGGGGCGAGAAATTTCTCGTCCATGGGCTGACATAATAAATGAGGTCGATGATCTTAAATCTAAGGATTACAAAAGGGTGACTTTGCTTGGGCAAAACGTGAATTCGTACGGTGCAGATTTTGTAAAAGAGTCTCTCAGAGACGGTTTTTACCAGTTGCCGGATGGCAGAGCAGTCCTTCCAGTTATGGTTAAAATGTCCATGGGTCGCAAAAGAATCCCCACCATTTTCCCTTATCTTTTAGAAGAGGTGGTCAAAAAAGGTTTTGAAAAAGTATCGTTTCTTTCCAGTAACCCTTGGGATTTTTCGGATGAGCTGGTAGATGTTATTTCAAGAAACAACAATATAGATCGTTACATTCATCTGCCGGTGCAGTCTGGAGACGATGCTATTTTGCGAAAGATGAACCGCTGGTATACGTCCGAAGAATATAAAGATTTAGTTAGGAGGATTCGGGCGAAAGTCGAAAACGTTGAAATTGGCACAGATTTGATTGTTGGTTTCCCTGGAGAGACAGAGGAGCAGTTTAATAATACGATGAGACTTGCAAAAGAAATTGGCTGGGCAGTTGCTTATATTGGTATGTACTCGCCTCGCTCTGGAACAGCCTCCCACAAAAATTTTCCAGATGAAGTCACACGAGCTGAGAAACTGCGCCGTTTTCACATCCTAGATGACCTAATCAACAAACAAAAAGTTGGAGTACCTTCCTAAGAAAACCTTCAAAGAGGTTTGCTTGGGAAGTGGCCCGATATTGTCAGTCCTTTGAATTGAAATTTAGAGGTGGGGAAAGTGGGAGTGAACTCGTATAGTCGTGTATTATCACCCCTGACTAATCCTTGATCTCGCAGCCTCAATGAATTCTTTTAAAATCGTTCCTGTTTTTCCAAAGTCTTCATTATTAAACATCTGATGTATTTCGTTAGTAACCGCTGTGGATCCAGGTACCAGTGCTAGTTCTAACTCTCTAAGCAATCTACCCATAGTTTCTTTGCTCATCTCCCTTTCAACTAAATTTCCACTCGCATCAGTCCCCATTACATCCTCTACAAATAATTTACTTTGTTTTGCTAAACCTTCTTTAACAGTGTGATCTATCGATTTTTCCTTCTTAGGGATTTGTAGGCCCTCATCTGGGAGGTTTACAGCCATTGGTTTCTCAGAGTGCAAACCCATATCTTCGGGAGTTGGGCCTAGAGTCTCGTCCATGCTTTAATTTTACCCCCCCCAAATTTTGTTTGTCAAGTTTAGACAAAGAAAACTTCGCGCTTTCGTTTGAAGTCGGTGGCGACTTTTTCAGCCTTGCCTTCTAGGACTTGTTCATACTCTCGGCAGAAAAGACAGTTCTCTCTGCTGTGGGGAAAGGAATCTTTAACGATTGCATTTTCGACGGCCAGTGCTTTTTCCTCGACCTTAGATAAGGATTTATCAAGATCCTTAGAGCTCACTTCTTTTGGCGCGTCCTCTTTATCTAAATACCAATAACTTGTTTTCAGGGCTTCTTTTCCAAAAGTCTCTTTAGCTAAAATGGAATAAATTGGAAGTTGCAAGGAATCCTCCGCTTCCTCATGTTGGCCAGTTTTGAAGTCCAAGATATGGAGCCCATCTTTATAATCTTCCAACCAATCAAAATTTCCGACTAGAACTATATCTTTCCCAGGAAAAAGTTTTTTCTTTGGGAATTGAACCGATCGCATCGGCTCACTCAAAACCGAGTCTTTATTCGCAAAAAACCTTTCCAGCATTACTACAGCCCGGTCTTTAAATTCTTTCTCCTGAGAGGGAGTCTTAAAACCCCCAATTTTTCCAGGCTTGAGCTGCCAACCACGGGAGAGCTCATACATTATCTTATCTTTATTTTTCTCGGCAATAGTGTGCCTTTCGACAAATTTGTCAATTGCCTCGTGCACAACTTCGCCTAGTGAAAGGTAAGGATTCGCTACTTGAATGCGAAAATTATTCCCATAAGTTTTATCCCGGTAGAGGTTGCGTAAAAAATAAAGTCTGGGGCATTTTTCAAAATCTCCTAAGGAAGAGTGGGAAATCCAAATTGTGTTTGGGTTGTAGTCAAAAGCCATAGTTACCTAGCTTATACTGTCCAGTTGCCTTTTACAAGTTTTATGATTTAAACTTAAAATCAATGGAATCTGCGCAAGACATTATCGATGAAGCCAAGAAAGTGCTTTATGGCAATCTTAAGACAGGCTATTCCAAATGGGCAAAGACTAATTACAAATATTTTAGCCCCTCAAGACATCATTATATCCACCAATGGTTTTGGGACTCCTGCTTTCACGCGATTGTCCTTTCCCACTTTGACATTGAACTTGCCAAAAATGAGATAAGAAGTCTTTTGAAGGTCCAGAGAAAAGATGGCTTCATTCCTCATGTTATTTATTGGCGCGAGACCAGATTTAGAAGGCCCTTGGCTGGAATTGGAGCAGCTTTAGAATCGAAGTTTTCCTTAAATCCGACAATGACAGAGCTGACTCAACCACCCCTTATTGCCCAAGCTGTTGAGGCGATTTACAAGAAAGAGAAAGACTTAAAGTTCCTTATTGAGGTAGTTCCAAAATTGGCACAATATTATAAATGGCTAGCCAAGAATCGTGATCCAGACGGTGATGGCCTAATTTCAATAATTGCCCCCTACGAATCTGGACTGGACCAAAGCCCTTCTTATGATCCAATTTTGGGCCTGAAAAATAAAAATATTATTCTAATTGCTGTGGCTGGCCGCTCGGTTACTTTCAAAAATATGTTGCGGGGTTACAACTTAGAAAAAATTTTTGCTGACGACTATTTTAGTGTTGAAGATGTATTTGTTAATTCCATTTATCTGTTTAATTTAAAATTAATGACAAAACTTCTAATGGAGGTCGATAGAGAAGAAGAAGCAAGGTGGTTTAACCAGAAATATAATTTTGCCAAAAAAGCCTTAGTTGAAAAATGTTTTGATCAAGAAAGTAAAATTTTCTTTGATTTATACTCCAAAGACGAAAAGAAAGCAGACATCATTACCATAAAAAGCCTGATGCCCTTGATTTTAGACCTTGATAGAAAATATGTAAATTTTTTGGTTCAGAATCATATATTAAATAGTAACGAATTTAATTTACCCTACCCTGTACCCACAGTCGCCCGAAGTGAGCGCTCTTTTGCACCAGCTCCTTCAACGATTGCTAAAGAGCCTGTGATATGGAGAGGCCCTACCTGGGTAAATACAAATTGGTACATTGCCAAGGGACTTGCCAAACACGGATTCAAAAAAGAAGCAAAAAATATTGCTGATAAAACTGTAGAGCTCGTTAAAAGAAGCGGCTTCAGAGAATTTTTTGATCCTTTTACCGGAGAAGGTTACGGTGCCCACAGCTTTGGTTGGTCTACCCTGGTTGTAGATATGATTGAAGAGTTTAAAGATAGTTGACCCCCTCGTGGTTTGTACCACCAAGGGGGTTTGCTGGTTCCGTCGCGAATGAATAAGGCGACGTAGGCCGTAAATAAAGCCCACGAAGCCCCGTATACAACCGCCACTTTGAACTCTACTCCTGGACGAATTATGGTTGTGCCTCTGACTCCAAAGTCCGCCAACAGGTACGCCGTTGCAAAGAAGTACCCGTAGTGGATGATTCCCCACAGGTTAGTTCTACCGCGGCGGGTGGTGGTCCAGTCTCGCCGAGACCCGAGCAGGTTATTGGCGGCGAAGCCAATCGTTGCTAGGATTGCTAAACCAAGGGCTGTCCAGGTTGCCCAGTTGCTCCATCCCGAACCAATGAAGCTTGGTGCTCTTTCCCCCATGACACTGTCGGCAAGGGCAGCGATGGTGGGGAAGATGAACAGGTCACCAATCATCACTGTCCGAAAGCGGTAGATGCCGATTAGCCTTGGAACTCCTCGGAAGCGGTGTAGTTGCCTGTCTATCTCGTTCGTGACGAGAAGAAGGCCAAAACCACCGCTCCAGATGAGGCCAACTTGCCAGCCAGACATATTCCAGAGCCGGGCGAGTATATCGCCTTCTCCCAAACTCATCTCTCTCTCACCTCCTACCTAATATTATATCACGAAATATCAAACTATAGGTTGATTTATAGCCTATTTTTAGTGTATAATTAAAAACCCTGGTGGGGCAATTTCTGGCTAAATTCTTCGGGTAAGGAGGGACAACATGCATCCTGAAGCCGAAAACCCCGCTTATTGGGGTGGCCAACCATTGGAAAAGTTGGTCCAAGTCTTCTGCCCAGAAGAGAAATGGGCCCTACTTTCCAGAGCCGTTTACGTTGTTGGAGAGGAGGATTTCACTGTTCTGATGAGCGGTGGGGTCCATTCTCCACCTGAGCAACTCTGCCACAAGGGACGAAGGTTTCGTCAGTATGGGCTTGGCATCGTCACCGTCGGCCAGACCGGAGCACCAGACAATATCCGGTCTGCTCGCTTCTACTCCAAGGATCTACCGGAGAGGCTGCGTTACCGAAACGTGGCAGTTTTAGACACGTTCGACCTGTTCGACAAGGTGCCTATTATCCATTACGGCTCGTCACTGGAGGCTATCAGTGCGGCTGCCACCGCTTCGCTCCCGCAGGTTAAGGGGCTGATCCTTGTAAACCCTGCTGGGGTTGTGAAACAGAGCCGGTTGCGTGCAGGGTGGTGCTTCGTTCGAGAGATGCGGACCAGAGGGGATCCGGCGGACTTTGCTCCAACACCGAAGCAGACAGTGGAGAGAAAACAACTTCTGCACCAGATGCTTTCAGGTCTATCACCGCTCCTTCGGTGTATCGCCTCGGACGAGACGGTGAAGTTGTTGAAGCAGGTTGAAGTACCAACAATCGTCTTCTCAGGCACAGAAGACAGGCTCTTCCCACTGACCAAAGTGCAGAGAGCCTTAGAGCATCTGCCGCACGTCAAGGTGGTGCCAGCGCTGGGGTTTATCCACTCCGACCCTAATACCGCCTCAAAGGTAGACTGGTTAGTCACCGAGAGTATGCGCTGGTTTGCAGAAAAAGGAGTGGTTCACTGACCCGGCAGACTTCAAAATCTACCGGGTCAGGCGCTTTGTGTTAAACTTTTCTCATGAAAAAACTTTTGGTTATTGTTGGTCCGACTGGAACTGGAAAGACGGACCTTGCAATTAAACTTGCGAAAAAATTTAATGGTGAAGTTGTTTCGGCTGATTCTCGTCAGATCTATACTGGTATGGACATTGGCACCGGCAAAATGCCGGGTAATTCAGAATTAAAGAAGCACGGCGGTCATTGGGTGATCGATGGGATTCCAATTCACCTTTACGATATTGTAACTCCAGATAAGACTTTCTCAGTAGCAGAGTATCAACAGAGAGCGTACGAAAAGATTAGCGACATCCAAAATCGAGGAAAGCTGCCAATTTTGGTTGGGGGAACTGGTTTATACGTAAGAGCCGTAGTCCAGGGGTTAAAGTTGCCTCAAGTTGCACCAGACCCTGAAATTCGGGATAAGCTAGGAAGAAAGCATCTTTGGCAGCTTCTTAAAGAGCTTGAGGAAGTTGATCATCGTGCATTTCAAAAAATTGACAAAAAAAATCCCCGCCGCGTAATCCGTGCTTTGGAAATCTACTTAAAAACTGGAAAAACAGTTTCAGAACTTGCTAAAAAATATCAACCAGACTTTGAAATTTTAATAATCGGGTTAACCAGCTCACGCGAATTACTATACGAAAGGGCTGATAAAAGAATTGAAGAGTGGTTTAAGAGTGGATTTGTCGAAGAAGTGGGAGAGCTTTTAAAAAAGCACGGCCCTTCTTTACCTTCCATGAGCGCTCTTGGTTATTCTCAGATTGTTTCTTACTTAGACAGGAAAACGTCCCTTGAGGAAGTAAAGAGGAGAATTAAGTTTGACCATCACGGTTTTATTCGTAGGCAACTAACTTGGTTTAAAAAAGAGCCAAATATTAATTGGTTTGACATCTCAGAAAGTAGTTTTGTAAAAGAAATATTGGCCAAAGTTACGCTTTGGCTCAATGACGGATAAGTTGCTATTCAACCTCTCCTCTTGTTAAAATAAAAGTATAACTTCTATGAACAAGAATTTAGTTATTGAGGTATCCCCAAAGTCGATTTTTACTACTATTACGATTCTTGGCTTTTTACTGGTCGCCTGGAAGTTAAAAGGAATTATTTTTGCTCTAATCATCTCAGTGATTTTAATGAGCGGCTTCTCCCCTTTGGTAGATTGGTTCGAGAAGAAAGGTATCAACAAAGTGGTTGCAGTTGCTCTTACTTACGTAATCGCAATTGGTACCCTTGGGTTGATTCTCTTTATAATACTACCGCCACTAATCATCCAAACCCGGGAATTTTTCCAAGACCTTCCATTTTATATAACTACAGTATCAGAGAATTTGAATAATAATCAGCAATTTACAGCAATAAATTCGGAGGATATAGCTAAGATACTATCCAGCCGTATTGAAGGAATTTTAAGTGAGGCCCTAGGAATTATCCTTAACGTATTTACTGGTTTTCTTACCTTTATAACGGTGGCAGTTTTCACCTTTTATCTTTTACTCGAAAAAGACAGAATAAAAAAAAATGTCCACGTGTTATTTCCCCACCTGCCTAAGGAAAGAGTAACCTCGGTTGTTCACAAAATTGATGAGAAGCTCGGTGCTTGGCTCCGGGGACAATTTGCCTTGATGGTGATAATTGGAATAATGTCTTGGGTAGGATTGTCACTACTTAGGGTGGACTTTGCCCTGCCCCTGGCTGTTTTGGCGGGTTTATTTGAGATTATTTCGGTAATTGGACCAATATTAGCATCTGTGCCCGCAATAATAATTGCCTTGGTGCAGTACGGCAGCCCAATCCCTGCTTTAGGAGTGGCCGCTTTATATATTCTAGTACAGCAGCTTGAAAATAACCTAATTGTTCCTAAGGTTATGGAAAAAGCGGTTGGGGTTCATCCGCTGGCGATAATCCTTGCCATACTAATCGGTAGCTCCCTTTTTGGTATCATGGGTGTTGTTTTAGCGGTACCAATCGCCGCGACGATACAGGTTATTGTTGAAGATATCCACAACCACTCAGACTAAAATCCAAAGTTAAATTTCAATTGATACAAAAACTAAAAGAAAAAAGATTGATACAAGTATGAGACCAAAACCAATCCTCTCCGCTGAAATTCTGGTTAATATACTAGAAAGGTTGAGAGTGCTTATCACAAATAGGGCAGCTATGGCTATTCCCAAAGCTTTTTGATCAACAGAAATTGGATTTACTAAAGCTCCTGCTCCAAGGGCTATAGTCAGATCTATTACCGAGGCTCCAACTAGGTTTCCTACAGAAAGCATAAGGCGTCCCCTTGCAATTGAAGTAATTGCCGTTGCAAACTCTGGAATAGAAGTTCCGAAAGCGACAGCTGTAGCCCCAAGAACTATTGTTGGGACCTTAAGATCAGATGCCAAAACTGAGGCGGAATCCACCAAAAACCTGGCCGCTACTCCCATCATTAAGGCACCTAGCAAAAAATAGACTAAGTTTTTTAGGCTGTCTTCGTGGTTTAAAAGGCCTTTAATTTTGTTGAAGCGAGACTCTACTTGATCAGCAAAGCTTTCTTCAGTTTTACTCACGAAGAATTCGATAATTAAATAAATAATTCCCAAGCCCATAAGCACTTTGCCGACAAAAGTTGTTATCACTCCACCGATCCCTATAATAAGAATCAGGGCGAGTAAGAAAATAAAAATATTTAAAGTTCGGCTAAAATATCCCTTCTCTGGTTTAGCATGGCCGAAGAAAAACAAAACACCCATTATAAGGCCAATATTGGCAGCTGGGGAACCAAAGACAGTTCCGAGAGCTATACCAGATTCAGAGGAAAGCCCAGCGAAGAATGAGACAAGAATCTCTGGTAGCGTGGTGGCTACACTTACCAAAGTGGCCCCGATTAAAACTTCCGGCATACCCAGCTTCTTGGCTGTATTTATACTTGCTTCTCCAAGCCAATCAGCTCCTTTAATTACGCCGGCGATACTAATAATGAATATTATAAGTTCAGGCATCGTTAGTAAGTTAGTTGGTTTAATTATACTAAAGCTTGCTTGAAAGTTGAAATTTAGGCTCAAATTTGATATAATAATCCCCGCTTGGAGGTGGATGGATGATCACCCCGCGTAAGTGGGGAGGAAAGTCCAGGCACCAAGCCGACACCCAACGGATCATAAGATCCGACCCGTAAGGGCTAGTGTCCAAAGGGGTTTGAGCCGAGAACCCCGAGGAACGGAGTCTGAATTAACAGATTTCGAGAGCAACAGAGACGTAGCTTCGACCCTCGGTATATGAGTCGAAGAGTGAAACGGGCAATCCTAGGGGGTGCAATCGCCGAATTCCGCGTTGACAGTCGGGATAGCGGAGAAGACGCGAGCACTTTGCCGAATAGGCAGGGGAGACTGACCCCATGTGTCAGACTCAGATAGATGATCGTCTTGAAACAGAACCTGGCTTACAAGCCACCTCCAAGCCAAAGAGCTTCACTGAAAGGTGGAGTTTTTTGTTTGAAGAAATTGCTTGACACCGAAAAAAGCGTATTGAATACTTGTATGCTTGCAAAGGTTATTTCTGGGGTAACTATCGGTCTTGATTCCATTGAAGAAAATTAGGTACAGAAAAACCCCAATTCTGTGGGGTTTTTCTGTATAGTAAAAAAGATAAAAAATTAACCACCGAGCCGAACTCGGTTGCTAGTCTGACTAACCACCGATCCTGAACATCTTAGTGCCACATTCTGGGCACTGTCCTCGAAGAGCTTTCTTACCATTCTTCATTGTGATTTGTTCTGGGTTCGAAGCTTCCCGTTTGGTGCGGCATTTTACACAATACATTGTAGCCATACGCGCAAATATCAGGTGTAAAGAGTTGCGTATCAAGCAAAAACTTGATACTTAATACCTGATACTATATTCACCCCCCTTCGGAATTTAGTTAATTTAAAGAGTAAAATTGTAAGGTTTGTGCTTGAAAAAAGCTTAGCATAGGGTGTTGGAGCTGTCAAGATTGGCGCATACGAAAAACCCCTGATCTATTCTTCAAACACATCTAGAGTCAAGGGCCTTTCGTATATGGTAAAAATATAACTTAACCGCCGATCTTGAACATCTTAGTGCCACATTCTGGGCACTGTCCTCGAAGAGCTTTCTTACCATTCTTCATTGTGATTTGTTCTGGATTTGCTACTTCTCTCTTGGTGCGGCATTTTACACAATACATGGAAGCCATATTTAAAGGTGTCAAGTGTTAATGAGTCGTGTACCAAGAAGAAAACTTGATACTTAATACTTGATACCGATTTTCACCTCCCTTCGAACAAGCGATTTATATTAAAAATCTAGATTCAAAGTACGCAGGACGAGCTTAGCATAACCATTTGAGGCTGTCAAGCTCAAAACGATTTCGATAGCAAACCCAAATAGTGAAAGTATAAAAATTTTCCGAAGATCCTTATATACGTAAGTGTAGTCGTAAAGACTTTGTTTGGAGCTTGGCTTTGGGGACTCTTTAGGAGTTGGTGTTTGCTCTGGTGAGCTCTCTTCAAGCTTTATTTTTTTCTGGTCACTAACCTCTAAAGGAGTCGAAAAACTAGCTTCATTAGTTTTTTGCTGGAGGCGATGGAGGCGAGCTAAAATTTTTTCTTTCTTAGTTTTCTTAGGCACGTTTACATATGCTAGCATAGGTACATTCAAGTTTGCAAGCTTGAATTTACACCCCTTGCAATAAACCTGAGTAATATAGTATTCTTCTGGGTAGTTATTTTACCCGGGATGGGACAGATAGATAATCAGACATTCATAATTTATACTATATTTTTAATTTGGCTCTCTGCCCTATCTTATTTTTTCTGGAAGATATACTCTCATTATCGTCGGCTAATTGGTAAAACAAAAAAAGAGGATTTAAAGGAGATATTGGATAAGCAGTTGGAAAAGATGGGCCAGGTTCAAGAGATTATTTCTGAAGTTAAGAGAAGGCTCAAAACAGCTGAGGACGATCTTCCTAATAATTTAAAGATGGTTGGTTTGGTACGCTTTAACCCTTACCGAGAAGTTGGAGGGAATCAAAGTTTTTCACTCGCCCTCCTCGATCAAGAATTAAATGGTATTGTTCTCAGTGCTTTACATAGCAGGGATTCTACGAGAGTCTATGCTAAGCCGGTTGTGTCGGGTAAGGAGACGAAATATGCACTTTCAGATGAGGAAAAAGAAGCGGTGAAAATAGCAAAAGCAATTAAGGTAAAAAAATGAAAGGCCTAAAAATTTTAGTAAGTAAGTACAAAAACTCTCCAAAAAAGAAAAAGTTTTCAATTTTAGTGATTTTAGCGCTGTTCATATTAGCCTCAGGCTTTTTGGGCTACTTTGTTGCGTTTAATCTTCATGGTCTTAATAAAGCTCTTTCCCCTTCAGCGAATATAATTAGTGGAGATCCAAGGGAACCAAGAAACTTTCCAAACCCAATTAACGGAATTTTATACACTGCTTCGGAAGCTAGTGTTTGGAAAGACAAACTTCCCCTTGCGGTAGTTATCGAAAATCATCTTGATGCTCGTCCTCAATCTGGATTTGCCAAGGCAGATTTAGTTTATGAAGCCCTTGCCGAGGGAGGAATAACCAGGTGTTTAGCAATCTATCTTGCTGAAGACAGTAAGCTCGGGCCGGTGAGGAGTAACCGCCCCTATTTCTTAGATTGGGTTTCGGAGTATTCTGCAGGTTACGCTCATGTTGGAGGCTCTCCTAAAGCTCAATCTCTAATTAAACCATATAGGATTAAAGACTTAGACCAATTTGGCCTTGGGGTACCAACTTATGAGAGATCAAGCGCCAGATTCGCGCCCCATAACGTATATACAACTACCAAAAAATTAAGAAGTGCGGCCGCCTCAAGAGGTTACAAAGGAGGGGTGGACATAGGAATCTGGAAATTTAGTGATGATGAAGCGAGTCCTTCTGCCCGACCGAAAAAATTTGAACTCAAGATTCCCTACCCTGCCTTTGGGATGGATGTTTTATGGAAGTATGATAGATCAACTAATACCTACCTTCGTTTCAACGCTAGCAAAGCCCACAAAGATGCAGAGGGCGGAAAGCAACTGTTTGCAAAAACAGTGATCGTCCAATCAGTAATAACTAGCTTGGAAGGGTCTGGATCAGGTAGGCTAAAAATGAAAACAATAGGGTCTGGTAAAGCTCAAATTTTTAAAGACGGTATGATAGTCAGTGGGACTTGGAAAAAAAGCGATAGAAAAGGAAGAACGAAGTTTTTCGACAGTAAAGGTGATGAGGTTGCCTTGAACCGAGGAAAAATTTGGGTGGAAGTAGTTCCGACGTATATAAAAGTGGTGGTTAGTAAAAAGTGAGATTATATGTCTGTCGGTAGACTTTCTTGCTCAAGGAGGAATAATGCTTAAAGATTTATTTATATCGAAAACAAGAGTAAAACTTTTGCAAACTTTTCTTTCAAGTCCGGGAAGAATATTCTACGTAAGAGAGCTTGTAAGATTAATTAGTGAGCAAATTAATGCTGTTCGGGCAGAACTTGCCCGATTAGAAAAGGCTGGAGTTTTAACAAGTGAGGCAAGAGCAAATAGAAAATTTTACGGATTCAGAAAAGATTATGTTTACTACGATGAGCTAACTCGCCTTGTCGCCAAATCAACTGGCTTGGGCGGGGCCATAATAAAAGAGCGTAATAAGCTTGGTAAGATTAAATTTGCTTCACTATCTGGCGGATTTGTAAAAAGAAGGCCGGTGGGCCCAACTGATGTTGATTTGCTTGTTGTCGGCAGTATAGTCTTGCCGCAACTTGCTCAACTTGTTAAAGAAAGTGAGAGCGATGTGAGCCGGGAAATTAACTACAGTGTCATGACAGAAGAGGAGTTTACTTTCAGAAAAAGAAGAGGAGACCCTTTTGTTAGAAATATAATAGAAAAGCCAAAAGTTTTACTTGTTGGTGATGAAGATGAAATGATTCGTTAGCTATGAACAGGCCTAGATTTATACTTTTTTTTATTATAGCGATCACTTTGATAGCAACACTCATCAGTTGGCCAACTACCCCGGTCAAAATCAATCTTGGGCCAGTAAATGTCGATATAGTATTAGCCCACCCAAAACTAGATTTAAAAATTTTCGGCGCCGTAATCAGGCGGGATTTTGAACCTAAGCTTGGATTGGATTTGCAAGGTGGCGTTGACTTAACCCTCAAGGCGGATGTGAGTGAAATACCCGATGGTGATAAAGGTAACGCTTTGGAAGCCGCTAAAGAAGTGATTGAGCGTAGAATAAACGCTTTGGGAGCAACCGAGCCAGTAGTTCAAACTTCGAGAGTTGGGGATGAATATAGAATTATCGTCCAACTACCTGGAGTAGGAGACATCAATGAGGCTAAAAACCTTGTCGGGCAAACTGCAAAACTTGAATTTCGACAGTTCAAGGACGAGAAAGACGTTGCAAGCTTTGCTTCAACAAGGGTGCCTTTACCAGACATTACAAACACTAAACTTACTGGTGTTGATGGGACAGATTTAAAAAAAGCCAGCGCCGATTTTCAACAAGGTCAATCAGCTAGCGAGGGAGGACCAATTGTTCGTTTTGAACTAAAAAGCGAAAGTGCGAAAAAATTTAGGGAGCTGACTAAAAGTCTTATTGGAAAACCACTGGCAATATTTCTAGACGATCAGCTTTTGCAGGCCCCAACTGTGCAAAGTGAGATAGGTGAAGAGGGGGTAATTACTGGACAAACAGCTGATAGCGCAAAGATCTTGGCCATCCAACTAAATGCCGGTGCACTTCCAGTTAAAAAGATAGAGATAATCCAAGAAAGAACTATTGGTGCAACCCTAGGTACGCAGACGGTCAATAAAAGTATTATTGCTGGAGCGGTCGGACTTTTTATAGTTGCCGTATTCATGATTTTTTATTATGGAGTTTTGGGTCTTCTTGCAGACATCGCGTTGGTTATCTACTCACTGATAGTTTTTGCCCTGTTCAAGAGTGTTCCTATTACTTTGACACTTGCTGGAATAGCGGGGTTTATACTTTCGATTGGCATGGCTGTAGATGCAAACATACTTATTTTTGAACGAATGAAGGAGGAGCTAAGATCGGGAAGGGCAAAAACCCAAGCAATTGAAATAGGCTTTAGTAGAGCTTGGAATTCGATTCGCGATTCCAACGCCTCGTCTCTGATAACAAGCGTGATCCTTTATTGGTTTGGAACAGGAAGTGTGAGAGGATTTGCTTTGGCATTAGCAATTGGAATATTGGTCTCCATGTTTACAGCTATTATAGTCACCAGAAATTTTTTGAGATTTCTATATCGTGAGTGAATTATTTAAATTTTTCGTAAAATCTAAAAAAAGTAGAGCCTTTGCACCTTTAAAAAAAACTTTAGAGCAAAAAAGGAAAGATTTATTGGCCGAGTTTAAGGAAAAACACGAACAACCGGTTAAATGGCTTGAAGATAAGGGGTTAGATATAGAAGAAATTGCAAAAAAAGGGTCAAAAAGCCTTGCTGCCAGCGCTTTTGTTGGAGCAGTGCTTTTGGGATCTGGTGCAACAGCGGACAGTAAGCCTACCCCTGCTCAGGGTAAAGTTTTACAGGGGTCAGAAGAAAAAATCAAAGAAGTGGTAAAAGTAAGAAAGGACCCTACGCCAGAGGTAAAGAGAAGTCTTTCAAAGTATCTACCACGAGATGTTCGATCCTTGAGTAGAGATGAAGAGAGGAAAATCGACAGATCTCTTTCCGAAGCCTTTGGCTTTAGGGTAGCCACCGAGCTTTCTGATCACAGACTCAATACCAGCTACGGTACTATTGCAATTGAGAGCCATCTCACCCGCTATCCGGGAGAAACTTTGAGCGAGCACTTCTCGTCTCCTCATGAGGCGGCAATTTTTGGAAGGTTTGGTATGGCTGGTGGACCAGGCGCTTTTGGTTATATGGCTCCAACAAGAAGAGCCCTTAGTCAAGAGGCTATTCAAAGGGAAAAGTATTACGTTGCGATTCAAACCTTTCTTATACCAGGCTGGTCTTGGCAGCCAAATACAGCTGCTTGGTATAAACATCATAAAGTAATTGTGATTGATCCAAGAACCGGAAAATCCGTGGTCGGCTCTATTGCCGAAAGTGGACCAGAGAAAAATACCGGCCGAGCCTTTGGTGGCTCTCCTGAGCTTATGTATAGCTTGGGACTTGGAGCGGATGATGCCGCTTTGATACTTTTTGTGGACGATCCTAAAGATGACATACGTTTGGGGCCAGTTTAGACTTAGACTATGTTTGATATAAAATTTTTAAATATTGAAAAAATTAGAGAAGAGCTTTTGTTACTCGAGCTTTTAGAGGAAGAGCAGGTGGAGCTGTTTGGCGATATTGCCCAAGCTTTCAACCAAAAAATGATTAATGTGATTTTTGATGAATTAATTGAGGAAGAGAGAAAGCAGTTTTTAGAAAAATTTCAAAGTGGAAATATTGGGGAAGTGATCGAATTTATCAGAGTCTACCCTGGTTTGGAAGAAAAGATTCAAGGGGAAGCTCAAAATTTTGAAGATGAAATGATATTAGAAATTAAAAAAGTAGCTGTGCAAAACTTATGATAAACATTGTTGGTAAAAAATTTTGGTATTTTCTTTTTTCTGGGTTGCTAATCCTCCCTGGTCTAGTATCTCTTTTTCTTTGGGGTATTAGCCTTGGGATTGATTTTACCGGTGGCACTTTGCTTGAGTATCAACTCCAGAATAATGTTGATAAGGCCAGTGTCCAGCGCACTCTAAAAGAGAAGGGTATCGAGGTCTCATCAGTACAAGAAACGTCCCAGAACTCCATCTTGATTCGCACCAAGCCCTTGGAAGATCAAAAGATTAAAGAGGCGGGGCAGTCTATATCGGCAAAGTTTGGTGAGACAAAAGAGCTGCGGCGTGAGACAATCGGTCCTACTATTGGAGCAGAGTTATTGCGAAAAGCAATTATTGCTCTTGTTCTGGCAAGTTCTGCTATTGTGATCTACATTGCTTGGGCCTTTAGAAAGGTACCCGCCCCAACCTCGCCGTGGAGATTTGGTGTCTGTGCTGTTGTTGCTCTTCTCCACGATGTCTTACTGGTCATTGGCGTATTCTCAATTCTAGGTCATTTCTTTGCAGTTGAGGTAGATTCTCTTTTTGTCACCGCCCTTCTTACAATAATTGGCTTTTCAGTGCACGACACTATCGTCGTCTTTGACAGAATTAGGGAGAATTTAACAAGGAGAGTCTCCTCATCTTTTTCCGAGACAGTCAACCACTCAATTATTCAGACTCTTACAAGGTCTCTGAACACTTCGGTTACGGTAGTCCTCGTGTTAGTAGCAGTTTTACTTTTTGGAGGAGCCTCAATTCGCTGGTTTACGGTGGCTTTACTCATCGGTATAATATCCGGTACTTATTCATCCATTTTCAATGCCTCGCCTCTCTTGGTCCTCTGGCAGGAATGGAACGATAGAAGATCAAGTGGTTCTCGAAAATAATTCTAACTTAACTTGTATATAAATTATGCAAACTTCGAAGGTGAGTATAAAAGTTAGTAATTTGACCAATTTGTTTTTTCAACCGTTTTGGATAAAATTAGTCTAAAGTAATTTCTCTGACCAGAAGAACTCACAACCTTCTGGACCTGCCACAGAGGAGTGTAGAGTGTTTCCAGGAACAACTAGTTTATCGCCAGCTTTACATTGAAAATCCTCACCGCCAACTTTTACCTCCAGGTTTCCTTTTAAGAAAGCCAGAAGCTTTGTTTCGGGGTGTTTGTGGGGTGAATAACTGTCACCCGTCGCATTAGAAAAACGGATTGGGTTAAATCCTTCAGCTTTTACCGACTCTGCTATTTTTTCTTCCTCAAGTCCTTTGTAGAAGTCTGGTTGATACATAAATAAGCTAGTCATTTGGTTTCACTTGAACTAGCTGGAAGTAATTACCGTCGACATCTTCGAAGGTAGAAATTAAGCCATAGCCTTCCATGTGGTAGACGTCTTTAGTCTTTTTAACCCCAGTCTCGTCTAATCTTTTTGCTTCCTTTTCAATATCATCGACCTCGAGGTTAAAAATTATTCTTGACGGGTCCTGGTTTTTACCCGTCACCTCTGAGTGGTCCATAATGTAAAGACTAGGTCCGCTGCCAACTTTGAGCTCAAACATTTTACTTCCGTCCTCACCCTCACCTTCTTCCCCAACTTCTAACCCAACCTTACCCTCATAAAATTTTGCTAGATTTTGCGCGTTTTCACTAAACAGAACAACACTTTCTAAACTACGAATCATTTAAAATCACCACCCTTCTAAAGTGATATGAGTTTAATTAAAAATGTTTGGTAAAACAATAGGCGATTTTAAGCAGAACGTCTCTTTATATAAGCATTTATTGGATTGCAGCTTAAAATTCTAGTGAGAATTTTAGGTAGGGCTATAAAAACAGGCTGTTCTTCAAGAGTTTCTATTGTGTATTGTGAGCAGGTGGGGTAATAAATACACTGGACGCCCAGTAGGGGCGATATTAAAGCTTGGTATTTTTTTATGGCCCAAATCAGAGTTTTTTTCATCGGTCCAAATTTTAACACAGAATCTGATAAACTCTAGTTACTTGAAAATTACTAATCTCACGAAAAACAAAGTCATCGTCGAAGACGCCAAAGAGCCAAAAAGTTTTTTGGCAAGAACAGTTGGCCTCATCGGCGCTAAAGCACCTTACCCTCTAATATTAAACACGCGATTTGGTATTCATACTTTTGGGGTAAGGTTTCCAATGGACGTTGTAATAGTTGATAAAGAAAATAAAGTGGCCGCCACACGGGAAAATTTGCTAGCTAACCGAGTATTTTTTTGGAATCCTTTGTTCGAAAAAGTAATTGAGTTGCCTCAAGGTACTATAGAAAAAGCGCAGATTTCGGTTGGAGACGAAGTATCCTTCACCTAACCGCCCACCTTAGTTGCTTTTTTTGATAGTAGTCTTTAGAATGTTTTTAATGCCTCACCCAAAGAAAAAAGCAGCTGTTAAATCTCTAAAGCCCCCTGATAAAAATGCATTTACGCTTGTCGCCCTTGTTATTTTTGCGGCAATTTTGTTTATTGGATTTTCGATGAACAATAATCAGAGTCCTAAGATTGAAAATGAAGTTTCCGAGCCTGTATCAAAAGAATTCAGTGATTTAGTGATCACCATGGGTAAAATACCAGGTAAAGAAAAAACACCAGTTTATTCTTTAGTTATCTATGGCGACGGCTCAGTGTTTTATGAAGGGGTAGACTCAGTCGGGATAATTGGGGTGCAAAGCTCAAAAATCACAACTGGCAAAGTCAATGAACTCGCCAACTATTTTAGCGAGATAAACTTTTCTTCTCTCAAAGATATATACACCTGCCAAGAATCTGGGACGGCAGCGACAACTGTAACCTTCACTAATAATGGAAAAACAAAGAACGTTTTTGATTATTGTGGACCAGAGGAACTTCGTTCACTTGAGAAGAAAATAGACGAGGTTACCAACTCTAAGCAGTGGATCGAGGGGAAGCCGCAATATTAGTAAGCCTTTTCTAAAAGTCTCTTAATTTCTCCCATGTAAAATTTTCTCCAACCATCTTCAAACTCACCCGCTTCTTCGTCAGGGAGATTTTCGTGAATAAGATCAACTCTAGTGCCGTCTGGATCAGAAGTTAAAACAAAAGTTACCTTCGAGGGTTCTCGCCAATCCCCGCCGAACCAATCTTGGACTAACTTTTTACTTTCCACCACCTCAGTATTGATTCCCCAAATATCTCCTCCCCAAAGTTCAAATTTCGTTCCCACTTTACCATCCATTTTTGCGCTTGAGCCACTCCATTTTTCAATGATCTTAGGATCTACCAAAGCTTGCCAAACTTTTTCGACGCCGGCTCTTATCTCGTAGGTTTGTTTGAAAGTCTTCACGATCCAAATTATATCAGATTAGACTGCCTAGATTCCAGCGCAGGTGGTGAGTTTTAGGCAACCGTGCTAGAATCGATTGTGATGGAAAAAGAGTGGGTTGTTTATCCAAAAGTAAATGGTGATCTGAGGGAACAGCTTTTATCTAACCGAGGAATAAAGGACCTGTCATCAGCCCAAAAATTTCTAAAGCCATTTCTCACTGAACTTAGCGAGGTTGGCCTCCAGCTTCCCCAAATAGATAAAGCCGTCGAACGCATAAAAAAAGCAATTAAAAACAAAGAGTTAATTTATGTTTATGGAGATTTTGATGTCGATGGCATCACCGGAACCGCAATCCTTTGGGAAACAATTGATTACTTGCAAGGGAGAGTCCTGCCGTATATTCCCCACCGCGAAACTGAAGGCTACGGACTTCACACGGAAGCTTTAGAAAAACTCTCCAAAGAGGGAGCGAAAATGGTCATCAGTGTCGACTGCGGAATAACGGCGGTGGAGCAGGCAAAAATTGCAAAGAGACTTGGAGTTGATTTAATAATTACTGATCATCATGAACCCCAAGAGGAGTTACCCTCCCCATTTGCTCTTTTGCACACAACCAAACTTGCTGGAAGCGGGGTAGCTTTTAGATTAGCGGAAGCGTTGCTGGAATCCTCTGGTCAGGATAGGGACGAGCAATTCTTTAAGAATCTTGAGTTGGCGGCTATTGGAACAGTGGCCGATATGGTACCGCTTGTCGGGGAGAATCGGATTATTGTCAAAAATGGTCTTCCGCTACTTTCAAAATCAGAGAGATTAGGCCTCAAGTCTTTATACGAGCAAGCATCGATCTCCAAAAGCATCGGTAGCAGCCAAATTGGCTTTATAATTGCTCCTCGCCTTAACGCTATGGGCAGGATGGAACATGCGCTTGACTCCTTAAGGCTGCTATTAACCCGCAAACCAGAGAGAGCCCGATCCTTAGCTGTTAAGCTGTCTAGTATTAATGAGCAAAGGCAAAAAGCAACTGAAGAAGCTCTTACTCACGCCAGAGGTGTCGTCGAGAAAGAATTTACTGGTGCAAAAATGTTTATTCTCGATCATGAAAGTTACCAACAAGGAGTTGTCGGTCTGGTTGCTGGGAAGATAGTTGAAGAATATTATCGCCCCACAGCCGTGATTAGTGTCGGCCACGATGTGAGCAAGGGTAGTGCCCGATCCGTTTCTGGGTTCCATATAACAAATGCTTTGAAAGTGAGCGAAAAATATCTTGAAGCCTTTGGGGGGCACCCAATGGCCGCAGGGTTTTCAATTTTACCTGAGAAAATTGGTAAGTTTCGGGAAAAAATGGTTAAGCATGCAGAAAGTACACTTACCAAAAAGGACCTTACCCCAACTCTAAAAATTGATACGGAAATTGATCCTGAGAAAATCAATAGTGATACTCGATCGGTCGTTGAAGAATTTGAGCCTTTTGGGATAGGTAATCCTGAGCCAACCTTTTTGACTAAGAATTTTGAAGTTTTGGAGGCCAGGACTGTTGGAGCAGCCGGAAAACATCTCAAATTACTTTTGAAAACACCAAGCCAGCCTGTCTTTGACGCAATCTGGTTTTCCTTTAAAAAAGAAAAACCAGAAAAAGGATCGCGAGTTGATGTTGTCTACAATCTGTTGGAAGATTTTTGGAACGGTCGAAGAAGATTACAGATTAAAGTTAAGGATTTGAGGGAAAGTAAGGGTTGACGCTAGCGAATGCAGGACTCGAACCTACTAATCACTTCCCAGATGAACTGGACCGGCCGCGTCAATTCCGGCACTACTGATACCTACCGAGCCCTCGTTAGCGTTTGACACGCTTGGAGAGCTTGGTTTCGAGAAGCGTGTATGTAATGAAGCCTAGACCTAGAACAACTGTGATTGTGAGCAGCAGCTCTGGGATTTGGCTGGTGTCCTGCATGTATGATGCTACCACAGCCGATCCGATCATAACAGCACTTCCTAGGACCACAGCCCTAGTGAAGTTGCCATGGTTTGGCAGTCGAGGCTCTTTGCCAACCAGTAAGTTCCAAATACTCTTGACTGCTACGCCAATGTCCACGACAAGCATCAGCGTTATCACGACCGAAAGGGCGGTTAAAATGTAGTTCATTACGGATCCTCCTCTTTTCTCTGCTTTCGGTAGACTAGTCTCCTGGGTGAATTATAACATGTTAAACAGAGCTAACTGAATAATCGTCAAAACCTGGTGTGTATAGACAAGCAGGAGCTCTTAGTTTACAATAACTCGCATGAAGCGAGATTTAGCAATCGAAGCAGCTAAAAAAGTCGGGTCGAACGTTGACATCTACGGCTGGGTAAATACCCGCAGAGACCACGGTAAGATAATTTTTCTTGATGTGCGAGACTCATCTGGTATAGTTCAAGTTGTGGTAACTCCAAAAAGCGAAGAGGCTTATAAAGTTGCTAATGGTCTTGGCTCAGAAGATGTCGTCCACATCACTGGTAAAGTATCCGATAGACCAAAGGAAAACGTGAATCCAGATCTTCCCACAGGTACAGTTGAAATCTCATCAGATAAAATCGAACTAGTCTCTAAATCTAAGGAACTACCAATACCAATCGATGGTGAGGGGTACGATATTGAGGAACTTATTCGCTACAAATATCGCTATATGGATCTTCGCCGAGCCCGCCTTCAGAAAAACCTCAGGCTTCGTCATAAGATAGTAAATCTAGTTCACGAGTTTTTAGATGAGAAAGATTTTGTTGAGATTGAGACGCCTTACCTATCAAAAACTACTCCGGAAGGATCAAGAGATTTTTTAGTTCCAAGCCGGCTTCAAAAAGGCAAGTTTTACGCTTTGACACAGTCCCCGCAACAATATAAGCAACTTTTGCAAATTGCGGGCTTTGAGCGTTACTACCAAATCGCTAGGGCTTTCAGAGATGAGGATTTGCGAGCCGATAGACAGTTTGAACACACTCAAATTGATTTGGAAATGGCTTTTGTGGATAGAGAGGATGTAATGAAGCTTGTGGAAGAGATGATTGTTTTCGTGGCCAAAGGGGTCGGAAAGAAAATCGAAAGGACACCCTTCCCCAACCTTTCCTTTCAGGAGGCTAAAGACAAATATGATACAGATCGCCCTCATTTGGGCGGTGAGGAGGGGTCGTTATCTTTTCTTTGGGTGATCGACTTTCCACTCTTCGATAAAACCCCTGAGGGCAAATACACTTTTGCCCACAATCCGTTCGCCTCGCCAAAATCAGAAGAGGTTGAAGATCTAATGAAAAATAAAAACCTAGACATCCTCAAATCTCTCCAATACGATATTGTTTGTAATGGCGAAGAGGTGGGTGGTGGAAGTATCCGTATTAAGGACCCAGAGGTCCAGCGCCAGATTTTTCGGGTGATGGGCTATTCTGACCCTCATATTGAGAAAGAGTTTGGTCACCTGCTTTCAGCTTACGAATACGGGGCCCCATTTCACGGTGGAATTGCAATTGGCCTGGATCGCTTGGCTGCTCTTTTTGCCGGTGAGGAAAATATACGTGAAGTAATTGCTTTTCCGGTTGCATCTTCTGGTCAGACCTCAGTGATGGATGCGCCAAGTGAGGCGGATGAAAAGCAATTGAAGGAAGTTGGCTTGAAGATTAAGGACTAGATGCTCTAGAGCTTATTGGCTTTTCTAAGTACTCGTCGGCAACAGCTGGTAGAAAGGCCACAAATTCCACAGTGCTATTTTTATAACTTCCAGTCCCCTCAAGAACATAAATTGGTTCTAGATATGGTTGGTAGGCTTTAGTCTCAAAGTAGGCCAAAGAAATATCGGCTAGCGATATTTCTTCGAAAGAAGTTAACGCCCCTTTAATAAACGAAGCGTTGCTTTGTTGAAAGTCTCTCCAGGCATTTTCTACTCCCCGCAGAGGATAAGTTGAGGAACTGCCAAAATTTACATTCCAGTGAATAAACTCGGCTTCCAAAACGCCGCCCTCTTTAGAAAGATTTGCACCAAGAACGACTCTTACTAATGATGTGTTAGGATTTGCTTGGAATATTTGGTATTTTTCGGCAATTGGTTTTCTAAAAAACAAAATCTCTACGGCGTTAGATTCTGAAAAACTGGTGACCTTTACCATTTTTTTACCGGTTATTTTATAAAAGTTTATTTTGGTTTTTTCTTGATCCAATTCTTCTGGTAAGGCCTTCACCCTTCTTAAAAAGGCCAAGGCTTCTCTTGTTGCGTCTTGTTCAGTAATCTTGAAAGGGCCCTTTAGTATAGAAGGGTCTTGTGATGGATCGTATTTATACAAAAACTCACCGGCAACAATGTTTGATCGCAGCGATTTAGCCTTTAGTTTAGAGTCGGTCCATAAATAAGCTGTCTCACTAATCTTTTTTGGTGGGCTGGTAAAACCAAACAGTTTGGCTTTAGCGTTTGCTTCATCTAAAGATGTCAAAGTACCGCCTGGTCTTGGTATTTGGTAGACAGGAAGTTCGGCTGGTAAGCTGGGTAGTACCCCTTGAATAGTATCGATTTTGAAAGAAGCTTTTTCTAAATTGGCTTTGACATTTGGAAGAGATGGGGGTGAGAGTTTTCCAAAGGCGGCTTTTGGGTTTACTTGAGGAGCGGGAAAAACGGCTCTGTACAAGCCTCTGAGACCTAGCCAAATAAGCCATAATACAAAAAGGACTACAATGGCAAGGCCAATCCAGCCTATACCCTTTCGAATTTGAGAAGAAAGTTCAAAAAGACCCATTAATGTGAGTATAGCTTCTCTCTATGATATAATTCAAGCAATCTTGGAGGTTTAATGAGTGTAAGAGTTCGAATTGCTCCTTCGCCCACTGGGGAACCACATATCGGTACTGCCTATACCGCCCTTTTCAACTTCGCCTTTGCGAAGCAAGAAAAGGGTAAATTCATTTTAAGAATTGAAGATACCGACCAAACTAGACTCGTGCAAGATGCTGAAAAAAAGATAATCGAGGCTCTGAAATGGTTGGGTTTATCTTGGGATGAAGGACCAGATGTTGGTGGACCGCGGGGACCTTATAGACAGACTGAGAGGCTTGAAACTTACCAAGAGTATGCTAGGGAACTGGTAAATGCTGGTAAGGCATATTTTTGTGATTGCTCACCGGAGAGGTTAAAGAGGCTTCGGGATGAGCAGCAATCGAGAAAAGAAGTCCCACGCTATGATGGAAAGTGCCGCGCTCGTATTTTAAAAGAGGGGCCAAACATAGTGGCGCGGCTTTCGGTTCCAGAGGAAGGAGTGACAAGTTTTAGAGATCAGGTTCGGGGTGAAATTACGTTTCAAAATAAAGATATTGACGACACTATTATTTTAAAATCAGATAAGTTCCCTACTTACCACTTAGCTAGTGTTGTAGATGACCATATCATGGAAATTACTCACGTAATTCGAGCTGAGGAATGGCTTTCTAGCACGCCAAAACACGTTTTGCTCTATCAAGCGTTTGGTTGGGAGCTGCCTACTTTTGTCCACCTACCCCTTCTTCGCAATCCAGATAGAAGTAAGATAAGTAAACGAAAAAATCCAATATCTCTCACCTGGTACAGGGAGCAAGGTTATTTACCAGAGGCACTACTTAATTATCTTGCAACCATGGGTTGGTCGATGCCAGGCGATAAAGAAATATTCACTCTAGAGGAATTTATCAAGAATTTTGATTTTGGCAGAATTGATACAACCGGGCCAATTTTTGATACTCAGAAATTGGATTGGATGAACGGTGAGTACATCAGAAAAATGAGTTATGGAGAGTTAGTTCAAAGGCTCAAAGAATTCACAAAAGTTAAAAAAGAAGACATCGCTAGGGTTTTACCTTTAGTAAAAGAAAGAATGAAAAAACTCTCCGAGTTTGATGGTCTAACCAGCTTTATCTTTAAAGAAGAGATTAGTCCGGAGTTCAGTGAAATTGTTAAAAACTACGCTAATAAGGTGAAAGCAGAAGCTTTAGAGAGAGTCGTAGAAGCACTTCAAAAAACAGCGGATTGGAACACTCATAGTATTGAAAAGGCCCTGGAATCTGCGAGAGAAAAATTAAAATGGTCAAAATCTGATCTCTATATGCTTACAAGAGTGGCCATTAGTGGGTCGAGTACCACACCACCCCTTTTTGAAACCATGGAAGCAGTTGGCAGAGACAAAGTTATTGATAGGTTAAGGGGCGGATCAAGAAGGCTTTTAAAGTGATTTGAAATTTTTACCAAGGAAGTCCCAGACCTCCCTTTTCCAAAGATTTGGGTGAAGTTTGTAGGTTTCGATGTGAAGACCATCCGGAAAAACTACAAATTTGCTGGTTGGGTGAGCCTCGGCTACTTTATTAGCATCGTCAATTAAAAAGAGAGGGTCGTTTTCTGCGTGAAGAAAAAGTATTGGCAGATCTGGAACTTCTTTTACTCTCGCCAGGGGTTTTATCGGCTCAAGGTCTAGGCCATAAAGTTTTTCCGCAACGAAGAGTGCCGTTGGTGTGACAAATGTTGGTATATGCTTTTCCTGCCAAAGCCGGCGGATGAAAACAGGTTTAAATTCACTTGGCACAGAGTCAATTACTAAAGATCCTACATCCAGATCTTTTGCCGCCATCAAAGTTGAAATCGCCCCAAAAGAATTAGCAACGATTGCAATTTTTTCACTCTGAAAACCTTTAGTATTTACAAAATCCACGGCCGCTTTTACATCATTTGCCTCTTTCAAACCATAAGTTGTTGCCCGACCGCTAGAGGATCCGTGGGCTCGAAAGTCAAATGTTAAGACAGAATATCCTTCGGAAAGTAGATCGCGAATAAGAGGAACGAAATAATAGCCTCGGTCTTGACGGTTTTGAGTTATTCCGTGAGCAAGAATTAGCACCTTATCATTACCAGGGAAAAACCAGCCCTTTAGGGTGACGCCATCCTTAGTTTGAAAAGAAACGTCTTCATAATTTTCGGAAATTAAAGATGCCGATACGTTGTCCTTACTGGGAAAGTGTTGGTGGCTAATACCATAAGCTACGTAAAAAACTAAACCTATATAGATTAAAATTAATATTAAAATTAGAATAATAAACATCTTCTTAAGTTTTTTTAACAAACCCATCAACTTAATTATATCAGTTTTAACGTCAAACTAGTATTAACCACAATCTTGCTAGTTCGGCCAGGAACCTTTAATATGGATATGTGATCAGGGCAATTATTTTTGATGCCGGGGGTGTACTTTTTAATAGTGAGCAGTCTCTTTTTAAGAGCCCGTGTGAGTACATTTCCCAGATTACTGGTGAGAGTTTTGATAAAGTATATACAGCTTATAGACAAGCTATTGTTATTTGTGAGTCTAAGAGTGTTAGTAAAGAAGAGCTTTGGAATACAATAATGGAAAAACTTGACAGATCAATTCCATTTTCCGGTCAAGATCCAATCGCTCAAGGTTTTAAAGAATTTCAGCCTGATCAAGAAGTAGTTGATCATATTCGCAACTTGAGACCAAAGTACAAGACGGCCCTTGTCTCCAACGCCAATGCAGTTGAGTTTTCAACCCCTCAAGCGCAAGCTCTTTACAAGAGTTTTGATGTGGTGGTACTTTCGTACCAAGTTGGGGTCCGTAAGCCCCATGAGAAAATTTACGATGTGGCCTTTGAAAAATTAAGTGTTGAGCCGAAAGAAGCTGTATTTGTAGATAATGAAGCTGATAATGTCGAGGAAGCAACAAAATTGGGAATGGTCGGGATTTTATTTAAAGATGCAAAGC
Source organism: Candidatus Woykeibacteriota bacterium (assembly GCA_040876345.1). Classification (GTDB taxonomy): domain Bacteria; phylum Patescibacteriota; class Microgenomatia; order Woykebacterales; family RBG-16-39-9b; genus JBBDPM01. The sequence goes on from JBBDPM010000001.1 coordinate 122,121, forward strand.
AGCTCGAAAAAGATCTTGAAAATGTTGGTGTTACTATTTAGTTCTGTGGTAAGATTAAATTAAAGTTATTTAATTGAAAGAAGAGGTAGTAGATGGCAAAAGTTTATGTGACTAGACCAATCCCAGAGGTTGGTGTAAATACGCTGAAAGAAAAATTTGAAGTTGTGGTGAACCCAGAAAACAGAGTTTTGTCAAAAGATGAGCTAAAGCAAACGGTTGCTGGGGTGGATGCAATTCTATGTCTTTTAACCGACAAAATTGATGGGGAGGTGCTTGATGCAGCTGGCAGAGGGCTTAAAGTGGTCGCCAACTACGCCGTCGGGGTTGATAATATAGATCTTGAGGCAGCTAAACAGAGGAACGTAGTCGTGGCCAACACGCCGGGTGTTCTTACTGAGGCTGTGGCAGAACATGCAATTGCTCTACTTCTTGCTTGCGCCAAAAGCATTACGGAGGCAGATAAATTTACCAGGGAGGGTCAATATAAACAGTGGGAGCCAAAGGGTTTTCTTGGACCGCAAGTTACCGGCAAGACTTTGGGTGTTGTTGGACTAGGACGGATTGGGTCTATGGTAGCCTCCTTTGGTCACAAAGGACTTGGCATGAACATTCTTTATTACGATGTTAAGCAAAATGCAGAGTTTGAGAATGAAGTAGACGCAAAATTTGCTTCTCTAGATGAAGTTTTGAAGCAATCTGATTTTGTCTCAATTCATGTTCCACTTTTACCGACAACAAAACACTTAATTAACGCTGAAAAATTTAGTCTGATGAAAAAAACAGCTGTCCTTGTCAATACTTCTCGGGGGCCGGTGATAGACGAGGCAGCTTTGGTGCAAGCTTTGAGAAGCAAGCAAATTTGGGCAGCGGGCCTTGATGTGTTTGAAAACGAGCCAACCCTGGCAGCCGGTCTAGCCGAGCTCTCAAACGTAATTCTCACACCTCATACTGCAAGCGCGACTTTTGAGGCAAGAGACGCCATGAGTAAAATGGCCGCCGAAAATATTATCGCTGTCTTGGAAGGTAAGACTCCCCCCAATATTGCCAAATAGTTGAGATTGTGAAATGCCCGGTTTGTGGTGAAGATACAATCGAGAAAGACGGGAAAGCGTATTGCCCATCTTGTAATATTTTCCTTGGAGACGTTTCGAGTATACCGCAATTTGGTTCTAGGGCCAAGGAAGAAGAGGCCGGTAAAATTTTCCAAAAGCGGGCAAAGAAAAGCTTTCGGGCCGCTCTTTTAACAATCTTTTTAGTTCTTCTTATAGTATCCCCAATTGCAGCCTATCTTGGTCTTAATTTTACTTCTTTCGGATACAGAGAAAAAGTTTTTTATAAGTATGGATTTACGGCGGAAGCAAGTAGTTATTTGAGAAGAAAAACAAGCATCTTCGTAGTTAATATTTCTGAAACAAGGCCTTTCGGCTTTACTCACAGCGGTTATTGGTCAAAATCGGCTGGTGGGAATTCGATTAAATTAAACACCGCTAATGACGAAGTGGCAGTTCATGAACTGGCCCACGCTTGGTGGGACAAAATAAGTGTTGATAAAAGTTTGAAGCAAGGTTTAGTCAACGATACTATTCGGTTATCTAAGCTGAATGATAGCCGCTATAATCAAGCTGTTAAGAAAGCGGGCTTGATTGTAAGCAACTTTTGCAATTGCCTAAATCCAGCAACAGTAAATTACAAAGGAGTTGATGATCATCATTTCTATGCCTACATGGCCCAATTTACAATGGGTAACTTTAAAGACGGCCCTCACCAATTACCAAGCTTTATGTGGAAATACTTTGATAGTATGTTTTTAGGCAAAACAAGAGTTGTTTCCTGTTACGAAACTAAAAGTTGTGGGTTTCCTGACGACAACGATCTCTAATCTTGGATTGAGACAGATTAAAACACCTCAAGTGCGCTTATCGCTTCTTGGATGTGGGGTATAAACAACACTAGACCGACTATCACTGAGAAAATTGAAATGAGCAATACCGAGGCAGCCGAAACATCTTTTGCTATCTTAGCTTTAGGAAGAATTTTTTCCTGAGAAGCAAGATCCACCGCAAGTTCAATTACTGTATTCAAAAGCTCGGCTGTCAGAACCAAAGAAATAGTAAGAAAAAGTAAAACCCATTCAAATCGAGCAAAGTTAAAAATCCAAGCAAGAATGAGGACTAAAATTCCAAGTAGCGCTTGAATTCTGAAGTTTCGCCCTTCTCTTAGTGCATGAATTAGACCATCAAAAGCATATTTGAAGCTGTTAACTTGTTCTTTATCTGGGTCAACCCGCTGCTCCATAAGTTTAAAACTAATAATATCAAATTTAATCTAGGAACGTTAGAGGATAAAGATATGTTATCTGGTTACACTGATGGAAGGTGCTCCACCACCAGGGTCTTCTGATAGGGGACCAGAGACAGTAACTCGATTGTTTGCAGATCTTCTAATAGTATATCCGGTATTATAATCCGTGCAGTCGGTGTATTGAAGTGTAGCATCATTTGGATCTGGATCCACGGGCATCTCGGCTAGATATCTTTGGGTTGCCCCAACTAAATCATCACAAATATCAGCTCCAGCGTCGCTAATTACCGCAGAGGCTGTGCCGATGTTAGTGGGAATTCTGCCTTCCTCAGCGTAAAATTGGCCAACTGCATTCAATACCGCTAGGACGTCGGATCTTCTGGTGGTGTTCCTTGCCAAAATAAATTGCCTTGGCGGATTAACAGCGATCAAAACAATTGCAAGTAAGACGGCTAATATTCCGATGACAACAAGAAGCTCGATTAGAGTGAAACCTCGCTCGCGGTTCTTTGAAGATTTATTTACTTTCTTGTGGAAGGGCAGATACATTTTACTGTTTACCTATAATTACCTGTGCATCGGCCGAGCTGGACTCGGCAAGCGCTGCATCTATAACAACAGTATATCTAGTTGATAAATCCTTTGTCAAGAGAGGTAGATAATCTAGCTTCGATTTCTTAATTCTTATTTCAGTTTTAGTAAAGTTGTAGTTTGCAGCGTTTCCGGAAGAGATAACGTTGTAACCTTTTAGTTTTAGAAAATCAGCTGCCTCATTAGCCGACCCTGGAACACCGTTACCGTTGAGCGCTTCAACTTTCAACGATGATTTTTTTAGCACCGGTTTCGGCTCTTCCTCTTTCTTTGCAGATGAAGTTGCCTCTGGTACTTCTTTCGTGGCTGAGGCGGTAGCTGAAGGTGTTGCTGAAGGAATAGCTGAGGCAGTTGCCGGTTGGACGGATGGGGAAGCTAGAGTTTGCTTATCCCTTCCTTTTGGGGTCGAAAAAAGGCTGAAGATTTTTGGGGTGAGTAGAGCTAAGGTTATGATAATAACAACCAAAGCGGCCCAAGGCATCAAGCGGCGCAAGCTGGTTTTCGGTAGTATTGGGGTCTGAATTACTTTAGATTTGGTAGGCTCGTGCTCGTAGACTTCTCTTATGTGAAATCCGGGTATATACTTATTTAGCCCGGTTGCCAGGATCAGTCTTTTAAAGGCCGAGAAATCTCCAATTTGAGGGTTGACCTTCCCAAAAGCAACGGGGAGAAGGGAGCCAGTAAAACCTGTCTCCTTAACAATATTTAGTATTTCTTCTTCTCTTTCCCCGAATACAAAAATCTCAAAAGCACTGCCCTCTCTAAGTTTTTTAATTTCTGCCTCTACCAGCTCCTTAATCCAGGAAGAGAGCCTCTCCTTATTAAAAACTCCGTCTTTGAAGTGTTTTGTTGTTGAAAAATAAATACCCCCATCAAATACTACCGAGAACAAAACCGAGGCTCCTTCAAGGGAAATAACAAGGGCGGGCTTGGTAGATTTCTCCAGGAAGGGAAGAAAAACGACTGGTTCTGGAATTATTGAATTAATCTTCAATCCCAAATCCGCAAAAAGTTTTTGATAAAAACTAATTAGCTCCTGAGGAGAGGCGACAAGTTGAATGCTTTTGTTTTTTAAAAGCCGCAAGCTTGTGTAGCTTCCTTTCAGAGGATAAGGTACACTTTCCTGAACTTTTGGATCTTCAATTAAGTCCTTTTCTTTTTCGGCCTCAATAACTTTAAGGAAACTTCCCTCTTCTGCAAGTAGTATGTTGATATGATGAGATTTTGCCTCAGTCACGCTGCCGAGAAGTTGGCCAAGTTTTAACTTTACCTCATCATAATTCTTTATCGCCCCCGACTGTATAGATCCATCATTGATTTCGACACTCCCAGAATTGATTAGATCAAATTTGCTGCCAGATTTCTCCACAATAGAGGCTTTAATCGATTTTTCATTGAAACTAAGAATTAATTCTTTAGCCATTTTTTAAGGAGTTTCCTTCCATGAGGTAGTAGTTAGAATATTATTAGAGATTGTCACGGAAACTTCAACCCTTCTCTTTAAATTGTTTTTTGTGGCGACGCTTGCAATCAACCTGGGATTAGGAGATAAGGGTACAGCGACTTGTACGGAGGCACCGTCTGGCGTAACAAAGGTTTCGCCGGTATAACTTGGGTCACGGAGAAGTTTTATTAGTGCTTGTTCGACGCCAGACTCAGCTGCATAATGAATAATTTCCGTTTGGGTGGCTCGCCCGACGTTTTGAGCAAAACTAGTCGACACTAAAGCAATGCTTGTAGCCAAAGTGGTCATGGCAATTACAATTAATATTGTGACAAGGGCTTGTCCTTTTTGATTCATGGTCTTTCTCTTAAGCTTATAACAGTACTAAAATTCTTGGATTGGAGGCTAGTCTTCGTCGGCTCGGTTGAAGATAAAGTGAAGGTTAAAATGACAGTTGGGAATCCTCCTTGGTTACCAATATTTGTGAATTGCAGATTGTTTGCCTGTATAAAATCGCCGGTTATGGGTACGCTTGGCCCTGAAGTCTGCAAGTTTATAGTTGAGCCGGACAAAGTGTAGCGGTAGTCGCCCCCGTTTATCCGAAGCCAGAGTATTGAACTTGTATTCCCTGGGGCAGCGGGGTCACGCACTTCTTGGGCTCTTCTGATGTCATAAGTGAGCCTTTTTAATAAGTAACTACCTTCCGTTTCAAGTCGATTTCGAGCGGTTGACTCAAGGTTGGACTCAGATATCCTGAATAAAAGGTCAAGGCCGATAACTAGAATTATAGATAATAAAGTAAAATAGATAAGTATTTCTATTAAAGTAAATCCTTTATCGTTTCTCAAACCTTTCTTAAAAGTTTTCATGGTGAATAATTTACAATAACGTCTTGTAATACAGGGGTGATAATGCCATTCCCAGAAAATTCAACTTTATACCGAAAGTGGCGTTTACTGACAAGCGCAAGTGGTATTGCTCCAGGACTGTCAAAGTAAGTGGCTGATGTGCCGTCTGGTCCAACAAAACTACTACTTAACCACGGGCCGTCCGAATTCAGAGAAGCTATCTGGAATTTAATATTTGTTGTTAGTGGTGGCGCATTCTCCGACCAAGTAACTCGGTTGAAACCGACGTTGCTTCCAGCATCAAATGTTCTTGATTCAAAAGTACCAAGCCCCGCAAAATCTGGCCCAATGCCAGGCCCAACAATCTGCAGTTCCCTGGAGTTGTGAACTGTAGCAAGAAAAGCAACGTTCGCTTCAAAAAATATTCCGTTCGCGTCTCCATCTAGATCTCGTGACCCAAGTTCGGCTATTGCCGAGGGTGTTTGGACATTAAGAAGCAAAAACTCTTTGTTACTAACCGTCGTTGCTAAGAAAGCTATGTTTCCCGCTATCCAAACACCATTGACGTTACTGCCCACGTTATAAGTTGAAGGTGGTGAGTTACTTACCAAACTGATACTTGCTGGATTTGTGACGTTAAGGATATTAAATTCGGGGCCAGAGCCGTTATTTTGGGTTGCAAGATAGGCTGTATTGCTGTTCACAAAAACTTCGGAACCATCTGAGTTTGAAGCAGCGTTGTAAGAGCCAATCTCGGTTGGCAGAGTTTTATTGGTAATGTCCACCACCATGAGCTCTTTATCATCACGGGCAGTAGCTAAATAGGCTCGATTTCCAACAACGGTTACTCCATAAACTGCATTTGCGTTGACCGGTCCATTACCTACCTCAAAACTTCCGATAACGTTTGGGTTGGGTGTGTGAGGACAGGTCAGACCAAAGCGGCTCGCCGCTAAATTTACATCGGTGATACTTACAATTTTGTCACCATTTATGTCTGAAGGCACATCACCTGTCATACCCACGTTAGACACTATTGTGCCGATATCAACGTTATCAACTCGGTTATCTCCGGTTACATCAAAACAAGTGTTAACACTTGCTATATAAAGTTCTCGGGCGGTCCCGCTGGAAGATTGTTTTGTTATATAAGCAAATTTGAGTCTGCCAGAGCCTTGTACTGTGATGTCCAATGCGTCTACAGCGTCTCCAAGATCAAGTGTAGCAACTTTGGCAGGGGCTGCCTTATTACTTATGTTAATTACGGTTAGCTCCTCAGTAGCATGGCTCGTGGCCAGATAAGCAAATTGCCCGCTGGTTGCACTGTCTTCCACTGAGATTCCGTTGACGTCGGCCGTTAAATTAAGTGTTCCAGTAACCACGGGACTTGCCGGGTTAGAGACGTTGATAATCGCGAAATCTGGGGCGCTGCCAGCATCTTGTATACCCACGTAAGCATAATTATTCAACACGAATGTATCGACCCCATTTCCATTGCCGGAGTTATCATAGTTTGCTAAAGATTGCGGATTTCCCCAGTTAATGTTTCTTTTCAGCTGTACTTCTCCACCAGAAACGCTTGTAGTTTCCGTGTTGGATAAGGTGCCGGAGTTAAAATCTGCTTGAGTAGTTTGCACCCAGGTAGTGTTTCCCAAAGTCCTTGTTAAATAGAATGTGTTTTGGATGTTTCCACCGAAAAATGAGGTCCAAGAAACATTAGAGGTGATTTTTTTTGTGGAAGTGTCTATTGTGCCAGAGGGGCAGGTGACAAGGTTGTTACTAGAATCACGACAAGCATCTCCAATTTCTACTTGTCTAGTGAAATTTCCGACTGTTTCTGATCCAGTTTCAAGACGCCAAGTTTTAGCAGGATCAAGGCCGGAAAGAGTCATATTTTGAATATAGGTTGGAGAAAAACAGAGGAGGGGGTTTAAACTACAGTTTGTTTTTATCACCCAAATCTCAACTATAGTAGTTGGCGTATAAGGCGGAAATGTGGCAGTCAGTTCTCCGGAAGACCCTGGTGTCCCAATATAATCGGCAATTGCGTTTGATGGGGTGCAGCCGCCTTGGGGGCAAATAGAAACCCGCTCCTCTATACCGGGGTTCAGACCAGTAAGTTTTAAACTTGAAATTGTGTTAAAAGCGAAACACGACAGGGGTTCTAAGGGCCCACCACAGTTTGAAGTTTTTAATACCCATACTTCAACAATGGCTTGAGGTGTTAGTGGTGTGTATTGAGGAAAATTAACATCAAGCTGACCGGGACCGAAGGAATAATCTGTATCCTGGGTAAAAACACCATTTTGACACCCAGAAGTTTGGCAAATTGATACTGAGTATTCTCTGCCAGACGGCTCAATATGATAAGTTCCGTTTGTTAGCTTAGACCAGCCCGACTCTCTTACAGAACGCATTGCTTCTCCTTGCAAAAGAGAGGAGGTTTCGGCGGCAAGAACGTTTGCAGCTCTCTCTCGAGACTCTCTTGTGCTAACCAAAAGAAGGCTGACGCTGGTCAAAACAATAGCGACAATACCAAAGCCGATGACGAGTTCAATTAAAGCTTGCCCATTTTTAGTTAATCGTGACTCTTCCATATTGATTTATGGTAAACGCTCTAGTTTGACCAGTATTAGATTCAGTTAACGCGAAGTTATTTTGGGCACCGCTGTAGTTTTGTACCTCCCCTGAAAGTTTAGAAAAGATAATGTTACTAGAGGGTAAATTTATTGGGCTTATGGATATGCTTGGCTCAAACGTAGTTTCTAGGTTGGCTGTATCACTTAGGTTGTAAGAAGCTCCTTTGAAAATAACGATTTTGTTTTGTTCAAAATGCACACCGTGGCTTTCGGCTGAGGAAGATCCCCCCGTGCTTCCCACCATAGCTAGGTTTTGAGCTTCTTTAAGTGCAAAATAGATTTGGTCTTCGGCCGCTCTTATGTCGGCTTGGGATTTTGGTCTAGTGATACTCACTAATATGAATCCAAAAGCTAAAGAAAATAGGGCGATAACTAATATAATTTCTATTAGGGTAAAGCCAGAAGACTTTAGAGATTTTCTCATCCTGGGCTTATTTGGCTAATTAATTGGTAAATTGGAGAAATTACAGCTAGGATCACAGAGCCAACAATAATACCAATTACAATGATTAAAGCTGGCTCAATTACCGTGGACAGGGTTTTTACTTCGCGGGAGAGTTTGTCGTGGTAGTGGAGGGCTACACCAGCCAGGACTTCGTCGAGTTGTCCAGTTTTCTCTCCGGTGGAGATTATTCGAGTCATTAGAGTAGGAAAAGTTTTAAATTCTCTCATCCCCTCGGCCAACCCCTTACCTTCAGTCAATTTATGAGTTACTTCTTCAAGTTCACGCTTGGTTCTCTTATTCAAAACCACAGTTGATGAAGCTTCGACCGCCTTAATTATGGGAATGCCAGCCGAAAGTAGTAAGGATAAGGTGGACGAAAGGCGTGATAAGTCAAGATATCTCAAGACACTTCCGAAAACTGGGATGTGAAAAGAAGCGGTGAGTAGTTTTTTCCGTACTTCTTTATTTGATAGTAAAATTATTGTGCCAATAGCAGCGATTAAGATGAATATACCGACAAAAATATAGTATTTGTTTACAAAAAGAGCAGTGGAAAGGAGGATTCTTGTTGGTAATGGTTTGGGAATAGTAAGCTTTTCAAATATTTCGGCAACTCTGGGAACAACAAATCCAAAAAGAACCGCCATTACGAAAAAAAGCACGCCCAAGACAATCGCTGGGTAAAAAGCGGCTTGTTTAATATCGTTTTTTAACTCTTCCTCTTGTTTCATGTTGTCGGAGAGCTGTTTGAGTACTTTATCCAAGCCCCCGCTTTCCTCTCCGGCTTTGACAGTATTTACAAATATATCGTCAAAAATATTGGGGAATTGAGAGAAGCTTTCAGCAAGGTTGTGCCCTTTTTGGATGGAGTCTCTAACCGAGCGGACCACACCTTTAGTCTTTAAGTTGTCGGAGTCGTTTTCAATGCTTTCAAAAGCATCTAAAATTGGGATTCCGGCCCCAAGCATGATCCCTAAAGACTCGACTAAGGTGAGTCTTTCAATAAAAGGAAGTTTTACCTTAAGGGGGATTATTTTCGGCTCTTTTTTAACTGTGAAATTAAACATTGGCAGTTTCAACCAAAATTATACCACTTGTGGGTGTTAAAGTAGATTCCAAAGTTTGACCCCAAACCCATAGCTATGTTATGATCAGGTACGAAATTTGTTGAAACAGCTTCGGATGGGTATTTTGTCGACTAAGATTTAATCGCCAGTGAGCCCAATCTGAGGCCGCCGTAGGAGGGATTTCGATCAGTTTCGGGACGGTGTTACCCATGCAGCCCCAACCACATTTCCTAGTGAAGCCGTTAGTGGATCTAGGTGGGGCACCGAAAAGGAGGAAAGTGATGTGGCGTACAGTAGAAGGACGAAGAGTTCTAAGGCCAACCGATAGAGATCTTAAGCCTCGGGCAAGCAAACTCCAAGATGTCGCGAGGGTTATCAAAGGGCTAGGGTCTCCAGAATCGGTGGATATCTACGTTTCGAAGTGGCGGTTTGGTGTTACGATGCTGGGTGTTAATAGCAACATCAAAGGCGCAGTTCCCATAGGCGAGGTGGTAGAAGCTCTCAACATAGAGTTTGGGCGTGGTGAGTACCACCAAGTAGGTGTTCAGCATGTAGGTGAATGGATTCTCTCACTTGCGACCACCTGCCCTGTCTTTTGGGCCTACACCGAGGATCGCTCTTGCTACATCGGGCGGCACGATCCGGTTGTAGCGGGGGGCACAGTGCTGTACAAGCACAGCGATGAATGCCCTTGTAGGCATCATGGAGTCAGCTGCAGCGTCCGGCCTTGCGGGGATTGCAAGGGAAGTTGTCCAATGATTCGTAAATGCACGAACTGTGGGAGTCGTTGGGATCTGAACAGGAAGCCTCCACGGCCGCTGACGCTCATTTGGACTCCGGTCCACGTTTCTAACCCCTGGTCTAGGGAGCAAGAAACGTAACGATTGTCGATCGTACTGGGTGGCGGTGGCAGGCTTGCCCTTCACCGCTGCCCACAGTTCTTATGTGTTATTCGCTTACTGCGCGGATGACTTCGCCAAGGCTTGTTTGGCCTTCGGCCACTTTTTCTAAGCCATCTTCAATCATTAGTTTAAAGCCTTCAGATTTTGCCTGATCCATTAGTTTTTGAATTGACGACTTGTCAAAAATTAGCTTGCGTAGGTCCTCACTCACCCGCAGTACTTCGTAAATCCCAACTCTTCCTCGGAAACCGGTATTTGAGCATTCTGGGCAGCCTTTTCCACGCCTTGCTTCTACTTTACCGGCCAAAAAACCGGCTACTACTTCTTCGCCGTATTCTTTAGCAAGGTCTTTAAGAACGCTTTCTTTAATCTCCTCTTTTACAAGGCAAGATGGGCAATTTCTGGCTACAAGTCGCTGCGAAATCACTAAATTAAGGGTGGATCCAATTAGATAAGGCTGGGCTCCAAGGTCGTAAAGCCTTGGAATTGTACTGACTGCATCGTTCGTATGTAAAGAGCTCAGTACTAAATGACCAGTTAGAGCAGCGTGAATTGCAATTTCGGAAGTTTCTTCATCGCGGATTTCTCCGACTAAAATTACGTTTGGATCATGCCTCAGGATTGCCCGAAGCCCAGAGGCAAAAGTAAGGCCAGCTTTAGGATTTATTTGGGTTTGGTTTACTCGGGGGAGTCCATATTCAATTGGATCTTCAATAGTGCAGATATTGACACTAGAGGTGTTGAGAATTATTAGCAGGTTGTATAGGGTTGTCGTTTTACCACTTCCCGTGGGGCCAGTTGAAAGTACCATACCATGGGATTTTTGGATGCCTTCTTTAACTAGTTTTAAGTTATTACCAGAGAGTCCAAGATCCTCCAAAGTCTTTGGTCTTGCTGCCGATGAAAGAAGCCGCATTACGGCGTCCTCACCGTGATAGGTAGATAATATCGAGACCCTTACTGATATTTCGTCCGAGCGGTGTTTGAAGCGAAATCTACCGTCTTGGGGGAGCCGGTGCTCATCGGTGCGCAGATCTGAAATTATTTTTATCCTGGTGATTAATCCAGCCTGAATTGTGGTTGGAAGCTCTAAAACATCTCTAAGCCTGCCGTCAACCCTGAAGCGGATTATTACTCTATCACCTACATTTTCAATGTGAATATCACTGGCTCTCTCCGATGCCGCAAAGTCTAATATTGTATCCAGGATTTTTACAACTGGAAGATCCTCACCACCGACTGCTCCTTTCGCTTTTGCTTGGGAGACGTTTTCCTCAATAATTTCCTTAAAATCCTTCCTTATATCCTTATGATATTGATCGAGGACGTCATCTATTATTGAAGGTAGAGTGAAGTATATTTCTACTGACCCACCAACCTTTTTCTTGATAAAATCTAGGGCTTCAGGGTCTTGAGGATTTTCAAGCGCAATTTTTACACTGTTACCATCTTTGGCAAAAGTCACCGCCCTTTTTTCAGCGGCTATCTCCTCGGGGATAAGATCTAAGATTGATTTTTCGATTTTATGGTCTTTTAGATCGGCGTAAGGGTAACCAACGTATTCGGCGATCGCTTGCCCAAGAAACTTCTCTAATATTACACCACGTTCTATTAATACATCAGTTAAGGGTTTATTTAGGTCAGAAGCAGCTTTTTCTGCCTCTTGTAGTTCGGCAGGATCAACAAATCCAGATTTTAAGATAAGCTTTTTAAGCTCATTACCTTCAATGGTCATTTGGAATACTCGCGGATTTTATCAACAATTTCTTGGGGGGTGACATCTGTCTTCATGAATATTTCTTTCGCGCCTAAGCTTTTGCATTTTTTTACATCTTCTTCGGAAACATTTAGGTTTGTTAAAACAATCACCGGTATGTCTTTTGTTTCCGAGTCTCCTTTGATTTTTTCCAAAACTTCTGTACCACTCATTTTCGGTAACATTATATCGAGTACTATTACATCTGGCTTGGTGTCCTTTACTTTTTGCAGACCTTCTTCACCGTCCAGAGCAGTTTCAACCTGAAATCCGTCATGAGTGAATTTCATGTTATACATCTTCACCATTAAAGAGTCGTCCTCAACAAGCAGTACCTTACTCATCAGTTTTTACCCTCCTCTTGTGTAAGATTTTCAGCTACTTCTCTTGCTTTTTTACTGCCAGTTGTGGGTAAAGAAAAACAGAATTTTGAGCCCTCTTGAGGCTTACTTTCTCCAAGCCAAATTTTTCCACCAAGTTTCTCAATAATGACTTTAGAAATATAAAGGCCTAGGCCACTGCCGCCCGAAACTCTAGTTTCTTTAGTTGAGGCTTGGGAAAATTTTTCGAAAAGATGCGATTGCTTTTCCACTGGTACTCCCGCTCCGGTGTCGGCAACACAAGTTATTACGTAGTCTTCCTTCTGTGAAAAGTTAACCGTAATAGAGCCTTTTTTCGTAAATTTCATAGCGTTACCGACAAGATTAATTAGTACTTGAACTAGCTTGTCGGTGTCAGCTTGGACCTTTGGTAAATTTTCTGAAGGCGCTTCAAGAATTAGAGAAAGCTTTTTTTCGGAAGCGGAACGAATCAAAGATTGTAATAGAAGCCTTGCTTGTTCAACCACATCAATGTCGTCTCGTAAAATAAATTGCATTCGGCCAGCCTCAAGCCTGCTTATATCCAGCATGCCGTTGACAAGCCTGATTTCCCGCTCAACCGCAAGGAGCATTTCAGTAAGAACGTCCCTGACTTGAGGTGAGACAGGTCCTGCATCTCCGGCAAGAAGCATGTTTAAGTAACCTTTAATAGTGGACATTGGGGTACGTAGCTCATGAGAAACAATTGAAATAAACTCATCCTTAACGGATTCCAACTTTTCTGTCTGGACATTTTGTTTTTGGGAGGTAGTCTCTTGCATATTGAGAGTTTGCCTAAGTTATCTTTAGTTTACTCTACGTTCAGCTAAGGGTCAACCGCACTTAGTTAAAGCTTCTTGTGAAGGGTGAAATCAAACCTTTCGTAAAATGCAAAAATAGGTTAAATTAGAGTGTCATGGAAATTGGTTTGGCTTTTGAATATTTTTTGCTTACGCTCGCCGCCACTTTTGCTAGCCTTCAAATGGTTGCTATTCTAAAAAACAAAAGAGAAATCGCCGTTTTTAAAAATAGAAACCTTGCAGCTGTTCTTTATTCGGCCTTAATTGCACTTAGTTTCTATGGGTTTTTTTCAATAAGGGATCGGAATGTTCAAACTTTTTTGGAGGGGGCTCAATTATCCGCTATATTCGGGATTGGGGCTTTTAGTTCTTTACTAGTCACTAAAATTTTGAAAAAATTATGGATCTAAGTAGTGTTGATAGGGATTTATTTATTTTTATAAATAGTTTTGTTGGTAAAAGCTCTTCTTTCGATGCTCTGGCTAAACCTTTGGTTAATGAGTATTTTGTTCCGACTGTTCTCTCCCTAATCATATTCTCGATGTGGTTTTATTGGGACAAAAAGGACAAAGATGTAAAACAAAAAGGGGTGTTGATTAGTGTTTTAGGTGTGGTAGTTGGTAGCCTTTTGCTGGTGACAATAATTAACATGTTATTTCAAAGGCCAAGACCGTTTGAAGATCTTGACGTTAATCTTTTGTTCTATAAACCAACTGACCCTTCTTTTCCAGCAAATTCAGCCGTTGTAGCTTTTGCTCTGTCAACCGCAGTTTTTTTGGTGGACAAAAAAGCTGGAGTAGCCGCTTTGTTACTATCTGCTTTCTACGGATTTTTGAGAGTTTACGTAGGGGTTCATTTCCCTTCAGACGTTATTGCCGGAGCCTTAATTGGAGCAGGGTCTACAATTTTTGTTAGTCAATTTGATAAGCTTTTAATGGAGGTAGTGAAAATTCTTAGAACTTTGTTGGAGGCTTTAGGATTAGCCGAGTTTTCATAAAATGAGTAAAAAAAAGAAAAAGATAGCTTTACAATCAGGCAATAAGTTAAGTGGCAGACGGGCTATTTACCTATTGTTCGCTGCTATCTTGATTGGGTTACTAGGGTTTTTAATAAACGCAAGTTACCTTGGATTAAGCGTCCCGTTTATACCAAAAGGTTTGGCTCGTGCCACAGATGTTTCAATAACTTACCTACCATTTGTACCAAAAACTTCGAAACAGGTTGTCACCAGAGCGTTTTTTGAGATGGGGAGAATAAAATCTGGAGAACACGTATTTAATCTTGAGCTTGCAGAGGAAGATAATGGATCAAAGAAGACTGTCATAGCACCAAAAATTGTTGGCCAATTCAGGGAAGAAAATGGTGAACTTGACCTTGCTGGTGAAGCATCAGTTGACGGGCCAGGGGGGGATAAATTGAAAATAAATTTTGTTGAGAAAGATAAGTTCCTTTATTTTAAGCTAAACAATGTACCAAATATTTTAGGTTTGGATTTTACCAAAGTTGGTGAAGACTGGAACAAAATTGATGTGGATAAAATTATTAATCAGGGAAATGCAAAAGTGCGAGGCGACTCTGATATAAAGAAAGATGTAAAGGGGAAAGAAGACATTTTATACGACACTTTAGCAGCCGAGAAAATTTTTGAAAAGACTACCGTGTCATCGGAGGGGAGCAGTTTTAAATATCAGATAGACCTGGGTGAGAGCGAAATCGATAAAATAGCCAAAGTATTTTTCCCAAAAGGTTTGTCCCAACTAAAAAAGCTTAATTTAGCACTTTTTATAGACAAATCAAGCTACCGTATCCAAAAGCTTGAGGCAATTGGGGAAATATCCAGCCTTCCTGTAAGTCAAACTTCGGGTTTATCGATTAGCGCACCAGAAACAAACTTTAAGTTTTCTTATCAGCTTAAAGAAGCAAATGAAAAGTTGGAGATAAAAGCACCAGAAGCGAGGGAAATTGAATCACTTTTTAGCCTTTACCTTTTAGTTCAAGGTGGTAAGAAAGAGGATCCGGCTAACCTAATTTTTGGTGCTACAAAATCTTTGCCGGAATTCGGGGCTAATTTCCTAACAATTGAACGCTTGATCCACGTACTATACCTAGCCCCACTATCATTGTAAAGATAAAAGGAGGTGATTTTTATGGCAGTTGAGACAAGATATTTTTGTACCGGTACTTGTGGCGCCGTAATTACTGAGGAACAATATAATAATGGTCTCACTCATTGTGGTACTAACACTTGCACTATGCATAAGGAGCCCTTTGAAAAAGGTTTATACTGTACTACTTGTCAGAAAAGAGTTAGTGAAGCTGAAAAAGATCAACATCAACACTGATAAAGTACTGGGATTTCGATAGGTTTCTTTGAATTGATGGGGAGTAGGAGACTATCTAGTTTTGGGTCTGCCGCGGCCTCTACTAAGGAAAAAAAGCCTTCTCTCTTCCTTTTCCGCAATTTGCTTATCCACTATTTTTTGACATTCTTTGTCTGGACACGTGTAGACAACCGTTTTTGTTTTAACGGAGTTTAACATAAAAGTGTCTTCCTTGCCCTTTATTCTTTCTTTTCCACACCTAACACACGGATTACTTTTAAGTTCCATAGATTTAATGTTTATCGAAACAGTGGCCAGAGAAATTAAGCTCCCCAAAAGGGGAGCTTAATCAAGTTTAATATCTTCGGTCTCTGCTAAAACCACTTCGTTTGAAGCCGCCTGATGGGCGTTCTTCACGAGGTCTAGCTTCGTTGACGACAATTGCTCTTCCAGAAAGCTCTTTACCAGTAAGCTCTTTTATTGCTTTTTCCGCTTCTTCATCGCTTCCCATTTCCACAAAACCAAAACCTTTTGAGTTGCCGCTGAACTTGTCAGTAACCAAAGTAGCTTCTTTCACGCTGCCAACAGTAGAAAAAAGTTCTTCTAGTTGACTTTGAGTGACATCGTAGGATAAAGATCCTACAAATAACCTTTTAGCCATGTTTTCCTTTCCGGCAGATTTAACACTTCTGCCCTGCGCCTTATCTATTCTCTATCTGGGAAAACCTAAGAGGGAGAAATCTAAGGAAATTATAATGGAGATATTATAGCATAAAATCGACTGTAATTCAATTAGTATTTACTCTTCGTCTTCTTCGTCAGCTTCATCTCGGAGTTCTTGAGCATCAGCCTCCAGACGTCTTGCAGCATCTCCTAAATCATTTACCACGTACGGGCCATTCTTATTGTAGGCTTCACCTTGGCGCAGCTTTGCTGCTTCCTAATCCTTTTGTTGAGCTTCGTACAGTTCTCTTTGAATCGCCCATACGAGCCTTAGTAATTTAGATAATAGAATCTTTTCTTGCAGAGCTGTAGGCGTCTTTCTTGGCTATTAACGAGGCTCCAAGACCAAATAGTAGTACTAAGAAGGTTACTATTCCGCCAAGGATAGGTATTATTTGGACGACGTAGTATATTAGGACGCCCAAAATAAACGCCCAATAAGCATTTATTTTCCAACTTGTTTTTTCAGAAAGCAGTGTGCCTACCCAAAGCATGACAAAAATTCTCCCAATGTAAAGACTCATAAAATATATTGGTAAAATAATCAAAGCAAGCGGTATTCCTACCAAAGTAGCGGCCAGGATCAGGGCTATTATTGGAGTAGCTATCAGGGCAATAAAGCCAAGGCCAAGGGAGGGCCAGGGTTTGTTTTTAATATTATCAGCAGCGTTCTGAGAGAGGCTTGGGAAAAGTCGAATAATTAAAAGACCAAGTATCAAGGTTGATATAAAGCTAACAATTTTAAAGAACAATATTACACCAGTAGCGACACCAAAGATTTCGTTGGGGGTGGGGGGTTTCTGGGTTGGAGTTTTTTTCGCAACCTCTCCGGCAACTTTTGCAGCAGAGTCGATTGATGCATCGTTGTCGCTCCAATAAGTAAGGTTTCCACCGACAGAAGCTTTAGAGGTAAGCCTTAAAGAGCCAACGGCTGCATCCACATTTCCTTTGATAGGGGACGAGATTGTTAAACTACCAGTCCCCACTCTAATGTCTTTTCCCACTGGAGAGGCAATGTTTAAATTGCCGGCCCCGGCTAGGACACTCCCGCCAATTTTTGCAGAGTCGGTTATGTCAACACTTCCACCGCCGATGCTTAAATTCTTGCCGATATCTCCGGTGATTGTTACTTGCCCACCGGCCACACGCGCATCTTGAGTAACTTTTCCGGAAATGTTTAGAGTACCACCCGCCGCCAAAAGATCTCCATTAATGGTTCCGTCAACAATTACGTTTCCGCCAGCTGCATAAACGTCGCCATTGACAGTGCCGGAAATCTCTACTCTTTCGCCAAAGGCAAAAAAGTCTCGATTTATCGTCTCGCCCTGTTTAAGAGTCACAACCTCATCGTTGCGAAAGTTCTCGGAAGATTCTTGAGCAAAAACCGGAAAGGCAACAGCAAGAAGGAATAAGAGAGAGGTAAAAATAATGAAAAATCTTTTCATGTGGGGATATTTTAAATCCCGTTTGTTAATCTGTCAACTAGTAAGCTAGCTTGAATCCAACTTATTGGCGTTTGTGCGGTAAGTGCAGTAGATACAACTATCGGAACTTTTGGGAATCGGGCCAGAAAGAATTTTCTTTGCTTCCTTTATTTTGCTTTCAACCCAGGAAGCGTCTCCCTCATAGGGCTGCACTTTAATGTTAAAATCAAGCTTTCCGTCTGCAAAGCCGTTGTCTTTGTTTACCCTGGCATAAACAAAGTACGCTCTATCTAGTACTTTGAATTTGTTTTTGCGAAGGAGCCACTGGTAAATTTCGACTTGGCGTTTGTAGCTTTCGTAAAGCTCGCCTTCCTTGGCTCCAGATGCTTTATAGTCAACCACGATCAAGTTGCCTTTTGAATCTACCCAGATATCATCTACCGCTCCAAAAACTAGGAAACCGTTTTCGTGGTCTTCATATTGGATGCCCGTGAAAGTATTCCTCCATTTATCTATATCATCATGAAGATAGGGAATAGCCTCTATTCCTTCACGCTCGATCAAGTAGTGGGCTGTTCCACCTTTTCTATGATCGTCAAATTCTTTCTTAAGAAGAAAATCAATTGCGTTGTTGATTGTGTATGGTGCACCGAAAGGCCGGGAAATATTCTTTCCGGCGTAGAGCCAAAAACATTTTGGACACTCGATTAATAACTCAAGTTTGCTCCGAGAGAGTTTTATCATAGAGCGAATTCTAACGTTTGTTATCCTGGGGTGTCAACGAGGTGATTAATCAACCGAACGGTGTATTATTGAAGAGGCTAGTGTTTGGTAAGGAAGACCTTCTCTTGCAGCTTTGGATTTTAGCTTCAGCAGATCCTTTTGAGAAAGCCTAATATTTATATTTTTAGTTTTGGCTAAGGTAGTCTGAGCGTATTTTCTAAAATTGCTCCTGACATTTTGGATATCACCAATGCTAATTAGCTTTTCCTCTTCAAAATCCTTTAATATTTTTCCTTCTTCTTTATCAAGTTCAAAATATTTCATAATTTTATTTCCTGTTGATTATATACTTTTTAGTTGCTTTCCTGCTCGGAATAATAGTCTTCAAAAAAACTTTTTCCATATCTTCTACGAATGGGACTAAGTACGCGTAGTTTTCAATATTAACAACAAACAATTTTTGATTGGGATGACTTTTAGGGTTTGGGTGCTCCATTATATCTAAGATTGCCCCTTCAGAAATTGCCAGCACCACTTCTTCAAAAGAAATATCGCGTTGTCCCTTTAACTCTTGGTTTTTCTTCTCATCCCAATCGAGATGTTTCACTTATGTATTCTATGACAAAAGATATTATATGTCAATAATGACAAGCGGTTAAGGAGATACAATCTGACACCTTGCGTATTTGAGTTTAAGGTGTACACTTATAAGGTGATACCAAATATAAGAGAATTCATCTCCTATCACAATGAGCATATCTTAGACATAGAATTAACCGCAAATTTTGAAACAATCTCGGCTTTTGCCTCCAAGAAAAATATTGCTCTTACTGACCTGTCTATAGAAAAACATCGTCTCCCCTTCATCAACTGGATCACCAGCCTTGCGAGTTCAAAAATCTAATCTTAAGTCTTAAGGAAATTTGAAGGATAGAATTACCGTTTAGGTTTAATATGATCCCGGAGGTGTCAAGGAAAAGGATTAAAAACTTTGATTGGAAATTTTTGAAAGTCCTTAACGTTGTCAGTAGCAATAGTATCAATATCATTGGTTAAAGCAGCCGCGTCTAGGTAGGCGTCAAAAATTCTGTTGCCGCCTAGAGAGTGTTTTTTTATCAACTCCAATCCTATAAAGATTGTTCTAATATTTGGACTAATTATCCGTCCAATCTCTGCAATTTTCAAAACTGATTCTACTGCCTGTTCTGGTTCCATTGGGCTTGGAAATTTAGAATGAGTCAATATTCTGATAGATTCAAGTATGTTTTGATGGGTGATTTCCAAATTCTCTTTGTTCTCTTTTAAAAATTTTTGGGATAAGGTGTATTTAGGAGAGTCCGCATTAATTGCGTAAATCAAAATGTTGCTATCAATGAGCATTTGGGTTGGGGTTTGGGTAGAAATCGTCGCGAGTCAAATTATCCAGAGGCACACCAAGATTATGAGTTTTGAACACAATTTCCTTGGCTTTTTTCTTTTCAGATTTGAGTAGATATTCTTCCAAAGCTGTATTAACCACTTTCTGCAAGCTTATATCTTCTTCGAAGGCTTTTCTCTCAGCGGTTTTTTTTAGATCTTCTTTTATTCGCAGCGTGGTTCTTACAAATGCCATAGAGTAATTTTGTCATATATATGACAATATGTCAAGGAAATTAGTATTTGGAATTGAGATCAATCTTGCGGATGCGAATGTTTTTGGGAGTTACTTCTACCAATTCACGATCGTCAATATATTCAAGAGCTTCTTCCAGATCCATTGGTTTGGGAGCATTAAAGTGCTCGGCCACACCTTCACCCCGGCTCCTCATATTGGTTTGCTGTTTTTCTTTACAGACATTAACTTTGATGTCATCCTCCCGAGAGTTTTGGCCGATCACTTGACCTTTGTAAACCTTTATTCCCGGTCCGACAAAGAGCGTTCCGCGATCTTGGGCATTAGTTAAACCGTAGAGAGTTGTTGGACCATCTTCAAAGGCAACTAAGGAACCACGGGAGCGTTCAAAGCTGTTGCCAGTAGTTTCTCTAAATTCATGGAACATTGTATTGATGATACCGGTTCCCTTAGTGTCAGTAATAAATTCACTGCGATAACCAAACAGCTTCCGAGTTGGAATGATAAATTCAACCAAAACAACCGCCTTTTCCGTGGTCATATCTTGCAAGACGGCCCCGCGCTCTCCCATTTTTTGCATTACCACCCCGGAATATTCTTCTGGAACTTCAATAAAAACTTTTTCGTATGGCTCGAGTAACCTACCCTCAGTTTTTTTGGTAATCACTTGTGGTCGAGCCACTTGAAATTCGTAGTCTTCACGACGCAGCCTCTCAATTAATATTGCCAAGTGCAGCTCGCCTCGTCCGGAAACGATCCAATCTCCCTTTTCACCGTCAACAACTTTGAGAGCCATATCCGTCTCCAGTTCTTTAAAAAGACGCTCCCGGATTTGACGAGAAGTTTTGAACTGCCCTTCCTTTCCAGCAAAAGGTGAAGAATTGACTGAGAAAGTCATGTTTATTGTGGGCTCTTCAACGTCAAGTAGTGGTAGGGCGAGTGCTTCGTTGGGACCCGCTATTGTTTCGCCGATATTTACATCGGCTATTCCGGCTATAGCAACAATATCGCCGGCCTCTGCTTCTTGAATTTCGATTTTATCAAGGCCAGAGAAGCCAATCAGAAAGGTGAGTCGAAACTTTTTCATTTCCCCTAGACGATTGATCTGGGTAACCTCTTGTCCAGTCTTAACCTGCCCGTTGTAGATTCGACAAGTAGCAATCCTGCCTTTGAAGTTGTCCCCGACAATGGTGGTTACGAGCATTTGAAGAGGTTTACTAGGGTCTCCAGCTGGAGCCGGAATATGCTCTAAAATAGCTTCAAAAACCGGTTCGATGTCTTTCATTTTGGAAATATCGCTTTCGGTGCCAGCCAAACCATTCTTGGCAGATGTATAGACAATTGGAAAAAACGCTGCGTCTTCGTCGGCACCCAGTTCCACAAAAAGATCAAAGGTCTTATTGAGAACATAATCGATTCGAGCGTCAGAGCGATCGATCTTGTTGATCACCACAATCACTTTGTGCCCAAGCTCTAGAGCTCTTTTCAAGACAAAGCGGGTTTGGGGCATGGGGCCTTCCTTGGCATCAACCAAAAGCAGGCAACCGTCGGCCATTTTGAGAACCCGCTCAACTTCACCGCCAAAATCGGCGTGACCTGGTGTATCAATAATGTTGATTTTAGTACCCTTCCACTCAACACTCGCATTTTTGGAAAAGATAGTGATGCCGCGCTCTTTTTCCAAATCGTTCGAGTCCATTATTAGGTTTGATCCTTGCAGATCCTTATGGATTTTGGTATTACTTTGGCGCAGAAGAGCATCGACAAGTGTAGTCTTGCCATGATCCACGTGGGCGATGATTGCGACGTTCCGAAGTTTATTCATAAATATTTTTGACACAAGAGCAGCAACTCGGCAAGAATAAAAATATTCTTTTTTAGTTTTGGAAATTGTTGCCCGAAACTAATGCAGGCTAATTATAACACACTATGGGTTCTATGTGAACTTCAAATCAATAAAATAAACTTCTCCGCCAGTTTGCTCGTTGAAGTTCCCATAATAGAGACGGAAATTTCCGTTTGGTAGGAAAATTCCATCAGCGTCAGCGCCGTTAATTCCTAAGGGACCAAGTTTAGTCCATTTTAGGCCGTCGGTTGACTGTGCAGCGTAAATTTTGGAATGAGTATTGTAAAACATCAGGAAATTTCCATCTGGTTTTGTCACTACAAATGGGTGCAGAGCCTGAGGCCAATCTGCAGGAGCGTTTTCCACACCGTCTTCCGGTTCAATTGTTGGGGAGCGGTCGCGAGTCCAGGCTAGACCATCAGTAGAAGTTGCTCCCCAAATGACGCCTTTTCTTTTCATCGGATCGGCTGATTCTGGTTCTTCAAAATACATGCGCAACTTTCCGTTCTTCATTTTGAACACACTAGAGCCGCCAATAAAGTTGCCTTTTCGTGGAGTAATTCTTTTTCCAGAGTCTTTAGTAAAGGTCATTCCATCCTTTGAAAACGCGCTCAATAGTGAAGGCATCGGGCCACTCTCTCCTATCAAAGGCATCTGCTCTGGGTAATAGAAACGGATACCCGTGTCTGTCTGGAAGGCCCGCGCGACTGAGATACCCGGGAAGATGATACCTGTCTTTTCAGTCCAGTTTTCAGCATCGGTGGAGGAAAGCACTAAGTAGCCACTTGGGCCCTTACCAAATTTGTTCAAATACATCAGGTAAGTACCATCGGCTTTTTTGATGATCGAAGGGTCAGCGTAGCCGCCGGTGAAAACTTTTTTAGCTTCGGTCACTTTAGTGATGGTAGTTTTCTCCGCCGGTTTAGCACTTTGAGTAGCGGTTTCTGTTGGTGCCTCAGCTGTCGGTTTTTGGTTATTGAGGAAAAAGTAACCAACAACCCCGACGCCAAGCAAAAGAATTACGATAGTCAGAATTATCAGCAAAGTCTTGGGGTTTTTCTTGGGCGGCTCTTCCGGCATTGATACTATTATATAGAGGTTTTTCCGATTTTATAAGCCTGTTCTGTTATCAGTTGCTGCCTAGATCCAGCAAAACCTCATCTGCGTGGATAGCTGGTTTAACCTTCTCGTAAATTTTCTCTATCTTGCCAGTCTTGTCAATCAAAAATGAGGTGCGCACTACTCCCAAAAATTCTTTCCCCAGGAATTTCCTGGGTCGATAGACATCGTAGGCCCTGGCGACTTCTTTGTTTACGTCGGCAAGTATGGTGAAAGGAAGGCCATGTTTTTGGGCAAACTTTTTGTGGCTTTCAATGCTGTCAGTGCTAATTCCCAAAACTATCGCCTTAGCACTTCCAAATTTTGGAAAGCTATCGCGGATTTGGCAGGCTTCGACCGTACAACCAGCGGTGAAATCCCTTGGGTAAAAATAAATCAGGACTTTTTTGCCAAGGTAATCAGAAAGCTTGTGATTTTTGCCGTTTTGGTCCGCTAATTCAAAATCTGGGGCTTTGTCTCCAACTGCAAGTGGCATGGTGATTTAGTTAATAACCAGCAGCATCGGCTTCGGCTTTGGTTTTGTGGATTGTTCCGGGTGGGTGATGGGGTGGTGAGTAGGCAGTTACTACTTTTAGATCGCCCTGTCCGGTATTAATGAAATTATGCTTGGTCCCAGCGTTTACCAAAAAAACATCGTCTTTGCTTATTGGCTTTTCCTCCCCATTCAATATTGCTTTGCCGCTTCCTTCGACAAAATAGAGGACTTGATCGTTGTCATTGTGGGTTTCTTCACCGATTTCGCCGCCAGCCGGCATACTCATAACGACTATTTGGGTATGTACACCGGTCTCCAATACTTGACGGAAATAAGTGTTTTCCCGGGCTTTGTCAGAAATATCGTGAATATAGCCTTTCATAGTCTCTCCATAATACCACTTTTGTCCATGTACAAATCAGAGTAATTTCGCTTGAAGTGCCTAGAAAAGTTTTTTTACTCTTCTTTACGTTCGGGGGAGGATTTACTAAAGCTGCGGTGACACATCTGGCATTTATATGCGGTAGCGGAAGTGCTGTCTCTAGATATTTTTGATAAATCTCTACTATTGCAGTAAGGACATTTTACATCATCGGCCATATTACTTTTTTCTTTTCTGAAGCTTTAGTGAAGAAATGCAAAAAGTTATTTCTTTTTATTCTTTTTTGGTTTTTTAACTTCTCTTTTTTGTTTACCTTGAGAATGGGCCATAGAATGTAATTATACGGTCTCTAGCACTAAAAGACAAGAATTAGGTTTGTTTGGGGGAATTTGATATATCCGCTAGGCTCTTGTTTGTTTTTGCGGAAAAATCCAAGTCTTTGGCGTCAAAGCCCTCTTGTGCATATTTATCTTTATGCTTGATCAAAAGCCAAGCATTTTTACCTGCAAAGCCTTTGGTTTTCACCAAGGCAAAGGAGCCTTTTAATTTTTTGCCGTTTAGAAAAAATTTTAACTCTCCTTTTTCCAAACCCGTCTTTAAAACTTTTTCCGCTTCTTTTTTGGTTTTTACTTGCACTCTTTCTCCATCCTCTTCAATTTCCGGCCAATAGGTGCCAAAGTCCCAAATTATTACAGTTCCAGCACCATATTGCCCCTCGGGTATCACTCCTTCAAAATGTCGATAGTCCAGGGGGTGATTCTCGGTTTGCATTGCTAGTCGCTTCACCGATGGGTCTAATGTTGGCCCTTTGGGAACAGCCCACGAGGGCATGGCTCCACCTGCTTCCAGCCGGAAATCGTAATGGAGTGCTGTGGCTTGGTGTTTCTGGACTACATAGACTAGTTTTTTGGGGTCAATATTTTCGGATGTAAAAGGCTCAGGAGTGATATTTGGGTCTCTTTTTTCGCGGTAGGTAGAAAGCGAATCATTTAGCATTTCCCTGGAATTTTACTGTTTGACCAGAAAAGGTGTCAAGGGAATAATTTATATCGCTCTGGCGATACGAGAGTAGATGTAATCTAGCGATTATAAATTGCGTGGGTTCCTATATTGTCAAAAACAACCACGCTGCCTTCTTCAAAGTGAAAAACTATCCTCCATTGGTATGAAACGGAAAATGAGTAAAAATCGGCCAGTTTGCCCTTCAACTTGTGAGTTTTTAACCTTGGATCGAAAACGTCCTCCTTGAATATTTGTTCTTGCTTCTTGAGAGATTTGAGTTCTGAGCTGGGAAATCTTTTCAAACTTTTGAAAAAGGCAGATGAATATTTAATCTGCTTGGGCTTCATTCCAAAGTTCCTCTAACGAGCCTTTTAACACTTTTGCCTTGCCCTCTCTTGCTTCCTCACGGCTTTGTAATACAGATAAAACCGCTTCCATCTCTGCAAGTTCCGTAGCATCGATTATTGCAACCTGGGGCTTGTTATTCTTCATTACAAATATGGGCTCCTTGGTTTTCTTCGCCTGATCGAAGATTTTTTTGTAATTACGCTGTATTTCTCTGGCAGTAGTAGTTTTTGGAAACATATTATGTATATAATACCGTATGTAATATTATATGTCAATAAAGTTTGGGCGTTTTAAGCTTGTTCCTATCATAAATTGAGACTAAGAAGCGAGGGTAAAATTGGGTTCTCTCCTTTCCGCCAAAAGGTGACCCATATCCCTCTTCAGCCTGATACGTACTCCTTTGCTAGTTTCTTAACCTCCGCCATCACCTCCTTGTCTGTGATACGAAACGGATGTTTGTGAATCTCGCACCAGCCGTTTGGGCCGTAATTGTGCTCCGGATGGTGTTTCGCAAGCGGGTTTCCGTATGCCTCGAATCCGAGATCGGTTACGAGGCCGACTGCGAAATCCTGAAACACAAATGCCCCCTCATCCAAGGGAGAATCGCACGCTATCTCCAGGTGAAGGTAGAGCTCGCCGTCTTTACTGTAGAACCAGATATGCCTAATCTGGTTCTGCTCATCCTTTGCTGTCGCCACGGGAAGCCTCCTCTCTCCAATTTGTTGATTGCTACAAGGCTGTGCTGGGAAGAGATCTTATCATATTTGAAGCTAAAAAGCGAGGTTTTATCTTTCCAAATTGAAATAACCGATTGTGAAGGGGAGACCGGGAATGATACGCAGATGGATTTTACCTAAATAAACTCCAGGTTCGGTTTCTACTATCTCATCCAGAAGAGTTCGCAGCCAAATGGGGTTTCCAGAAACATTGTAGTTTAATTTTAAAACTCCTATATTTTTATCTTGTAAACCTTTTCCCTCGGAAGTTTTAAATTTGTAGCGCTCTGAATCTTCTATTTTGTTAACCCCGCTGTTTTCCGCAGCATTAAAAATTTTCCCTTTCCAAGAAAGACTGTCCCGACCGTTAACAGAACCTTTGTAAAATCCGTCTAGTTTTGGAGAGGGAAGTTTTCCGGAAAGGAATATTTTTTGGTTATCACTGTGCTGAATTTTCCAAGTTCGGTAAAGGGCGAACAGAATAGATAGAATGACTATTATTAGAATAATGATTGGGATTAACTTAAAAAACTTAAATGTCATTGGATTTGTCTTGGCTCCTTAAAATTCTAAAGAATACTGTGACTATTTCATAGACTACAAATACTAATCTGAAAAGCGAGAGTGGGAGAGGGCAGGCTGGCAGCTCTGTGATCCCTCTACCAGTTGGTTTTCGCGTGAATCTAGGCCTCGGTTGCCATGAGTGCCATGAGTATTTCTATGGCGGCCCGAGGTGGATTGAGGATGAGCCAGTCGTGACCAGTATCCTTGATGATCCGAGGCTCTACCCCAAGGGCTTCACAGATTGGCTCCCATGGGAAGTACTCGTCGTTCTCTGCCCAGAGTACGGCAACTTCCGTTTGGAGGTTGGGTAGCACCTCAAGTAGGTTGCAGCGAACAGTCATCTGGAAAGTTCGCAGCATCCAAGTTGGGTGCTTGAGGTGGTTAGCCAGGAACGAAAGCACCACTTTCGCCGCTTGCCGCCGCTGACCCTTCCGGAAACTTCGCCAAGTTTTCTGGCGCCCCACGTTTAGCCAACCAAAGGTGGAACGCCGCACTCGACCGCCAGCGGTATCAACCAGGACAAGCTTGGCTACCCTTTCCGGGTAGTGCCTTGCAACTTCGGCTGCTACGGAACCACCCATGGAGTGACCAACAAGGCGGACTTTCGTAGCTCCGAGATGGTCGATTATTCCCACCACAATCTCGGCGAAGCGCCCAAGGTCAGCCAAGACCAAGGCGTCACTTTTTCCGTGGCCTGGTTGGTCTGGGATGATGACAAAGAAGGAGTTCGAAAGCAGCTCACCCACCAACTCAAATAGAGACGCTTGGGCCGACCAGCCGTGGATGATCATTGCCGCTGGGTTTGTTGGGTCTCCTGCCGTCAGATAAGAGACCAAGCAGCCGTCGACGGAGACTTGACTCCTTTGCATGACCTCTCCTATGCGAAGTTATCTCTCTGCCCGAGTATTCAGTTGTCAGGGGAATTATACCTTAGCTTGTAAAATAAGTAGAGGAAGAGCCTAAAGGGAAGGGTTTTTAGGCAGGTATTTAAGGGCAAATTGGTGGGCTTGGGCCTCTTGAATAGTTGTTTCTCTTTTAGTTTGCGGAGCAAGAATGGCGTTTTTGTGACCGAGCATCACGTGCCCAATTTCGTGGGCAACAGTGTAGTGTTGATCGTATTTATCCTGCTCAAAAAGCTCATCTCCCAGGAAAACTAGGTGTTTATTCCCAAGATCTTTACTATCCAACACAAAACCCCAAGCGTCATCAAAAGAAGATATGAACCAGACATTTGCGGAAATAAAGTTGATTATTTCTTTTGGGAAAAGGAGAAGTGTTTCGCAAACAAGAAGCTGCATCTTTGCGTTACCAACAAGCTTACCACTAAATCTCTTTTTTATCTTTTCAAGCTCTGGGCCCATTCAGATATGGTTTATATTGCAAAGATTATCAAAATCAACACCAAAATTATCAAAAATGAATATAGCAAGGTGTAGGAGAGGGTTGCAAGAGCCTCTTTTATCTTGTTGTTTAGGGCTAAATATACTGGTAGTCCAAATACTAAGGAGCCGGTGATCGCGGCTGAGAAAACGAACAGCACCAGAATTAGGAAAACGCCAATATATCCGGGCTCCATATTGCCTTTCTCGATGAAGAACATAAAAGCGCCAACCAAGGCGCAGTAGGCGGTTAATCCTAAAGCTTGACCAAGCCCCGCCAGAGCTGGATGCACCTCACCTTTTAAGAGTTTATCCATGTTTAAATTATACAAGATTTTTGTTATTTTATTACAGACTTAAGATAATATTGTCTTTTTCCTTCAGGAAAATGTTCGATAGAGTAACGAAGGGCAGTGCGGGGCATGGTGGCGGCGTGTTTATCAAGAAAATTGGTCAAGTCCTTTTCACTGCAGCGTTTGCCAACTTCCCGCAGCATCCAACCAACTGCTTTTTGGATTAGATCATGCTTGTCGTCAATCAAAATCTCGGCTATCTTCAACGCATCTTTAGGGTCACCTTGGGCAATAAAATAAGAAGTCGCTACCATGGCAATTCTTCTTTCCCACAGGTTTTTAGACTTTGCCAGCTTGTATAAAATGTCTTTTGACCTGTTCTCTAGGTACGGGCCGACAATATAACCAGCTGATGAATCAACCAAATCCCAGTTATTCACCCAGCCAGTATTTGCTAAATAAAATTCGTAAATTTCTTTCTGGATTTTGCTGTCGTTTTGTTTAACAGCTGCCTTGAATTGATTCACAAGGATTATCAACGCCACTAAGCGCTCTTCGTGAATTGGGGATTTGAAGAGTTGTTCGGCTTTGGTTAGCGGCAAATCTTTGTATTTTTTCGCGATCAATCGCTGCTCCGGCACGGTAACGCCGATAAATTTATCACCCTCGCCGTATTGCCCCTTATCTGTTTTAAAAAACCACTCTGACGCTTTTGCTTTTTGAGGGGTGGCTAATTCTTGAAGGTCTTTTTTTAACTGTTCGATCATCACCCAGGTATTTTATATGATTTTTTTGGGATCGTGAAGTGGTCTGAGTTGGATAGCGTCCTTGTCTACCCAACTCAGCGGTACGGGTGTCGGCGGCAATAGTCGCAGAGCAGGCGGCTCGTTCTCCAGATCAAAAACCAGCTGCTGTGATTGCACGGTAGTTGGCTGCCGTACTCGGTATTCTTGCGCCCGCTTCCATAGCAGGGTGTGCATGTTTTGACGCCCGTGGTCTTACCGCACTGCCCACATCTCGTCACTGGCCGTATCCGACCCCAGCGTACGATGGGCAAGAGGAGCAAGACCCCAACGAGTATCAGTACCGACAATTCGAGTGGCATCTCGATTGCGATTATTGGCATTTCCGACCTCCTTCCGACTATATTTTATAAAACCTGTAGTAAAATTATGGAGTTTAGTTAGATTTTAAGGTCTCTTTTTTGGAAAGAGACGATGCTGATTAGGAGAAATACCAAGGTTACAGCAATAAACACGGCCATATGTTCCAACTTTAAGCCATTCTTCAGTGGGTTATTTTCACTGTAATAGTAGGAAAGCGAAAATTTTTGATAATCTTTGAGAAAATTTACTATTGGGGAGAGGCCATATAGAAAAAAGCTAATGACTGCTAAAGAAGCGCTTATCCCGATACCTATCGAACGGCTTCCAGTGGCAGCACTTAAAGCTAAAGAAATTGATCCAAAAGCAAGGGCAAGTAGAGACACACTAATCATAACATCGACTATCCGCATTGGGTTAACGTCCATGCCGATTGATTGGGTTCCGATTATTAAAGAAATTGCTGTAATAGATGACAATATTGCCGTAGTTAAAATCATTAAAATAAATTTTTCGACAACTACCTGAAAGCGAGGAATAGGATTGGCCAAAAGAAGGTCCAGAGTGCCTTTATCTTCCTCACCAGCGATTGCTCCGCTGCCGGCGGCCACAGTGAAAATTATCAAGAGGGTTGGCATAAAGAAAGTAAAAAGTTCGCTGTTCAAGTATCCGGCCGGGGTGGCGTAATCAGTCGCCTCTCCAACAAATGCTCTAAGCGCTTCTGGCAAGTTCTCAAAATATGAGGTTATATTCTGAGCGCTCTCTTTAACACTAGGGTAAAAAGCGATAAGAAGAGAAACAGTAAGAATTAGTCCAATACTCCAGAACAACAAGGATATCTTTTGGTCTTTTAGATTTCTGAATATTATATTGCCAATCATGACTTTTCTTTATCCACGTAGTAGGTGAGAAATAGCTCCTCTAAGTTTGGTTCTTGACTTATAATATTTACCACTTCATATTTCGCGATTTCCTTTACAAAAGAATCCAGAGTTCCGACAACGGTGCAACGCAGTAGATTGCCCTCTACCCTTACGTCTTGTACACCTTCAATTTTTGAAAACTCTTCTAGTTTTGGAGCTTTAGAAAAATGAACTTCCAGGGGACGGAGGGCTTTTTCTCTTAGAGTCTCAACCCTTTCAACAATTGCAAGCTCCCCTTCGCGAATTATACCCACCCGGTCACAAATTTTTTCTACTTCGGGGAGATTATGCGATGAGATAAAAAAAGTAGTGCCCATCCCTTTAGTCTCACTGACTAAATGGTAAAACTCGTGCTGAATAAGGGGATCGAGACCAGAGGTTGGCTCGTCTAAAATTACAAGCTTTGGTTTGTGCATGAAAGCTTGAATAAGGCCGATTTTTTGCTTGTTGCCGTGGGACATTTTTTTAATTTTCTGGTGAAGATCTACTTTCAGGCGGCTGCGTAGTTTTTCAACGTATTTCCAATCTACGCCATCTCTAAATTTTGCTAAAAACTTCAAAATTTCTGTGCCAGTTAGGTTTTCGTACAAGCTAAGGTCTCCTGGCAAGTAGCCAACAAGCCTTTTTATTTCAACGCTATTTTTGTGAGAATCTAGACCAAAGATTTCAGTCTGACCTTGGCTTGGCCTCATAAAGTCTAGAAGAACTCGGATAGTAGTTGTTTTACCGGCACCGTTAGGGCCAAGGTAACCAAAAACTTCTCCTTGAATCACACTGAAGTTTAGGTCAACGACACCTCTTTGTTTTCCGTAGGATTTTGTGAGGCCCTTTACTTTGATCGCGTCATCTGCCATCGAAAGCTAGTTTAACACTAAATTTTTTAAACGCCAATAAGTAGCAAATTTTGGAGAGAAGAGTTATATTGTGTTCATGGATAAGATGAAAATGGATGCGCAGGAATTGAAAAATAAGCTTTCACCAGAGCTTTATAATATTGCCGTTGAGAAGGGTACCGAGGCTCCTTTTTCGGGGAAATATGTTTTTTCCAAGGACGAAGGGGTGTATAAATGTGCTGTCTGCAGCAATCCTTTGTTTTCATCTGAGACAAAGTTTGACTCCAAAACTGGCTGGCCAAGTTTCACGGAGCCTGTGACGCCAGATGCTGTAGACTATAATGAAGACACAAGCTTTGGTACGTCTCGTACTGAGATTACCTGCGGAAAGTGTGGAGCTCACCTTGGTCACGTGTTTGATGATGGTCCAAAAACTCTCTCTGGTAAACCCTCTACGGGTAAGAGGTACTGCATAAACTGCGTTTCTCTTGATCTTAATAAAAACAAGTGATTATCCCATTGACAAATATGGGCGGAAAAGATATAAACTTACTACTTTGGAAAGGCGGTGATTTTTGTGAAATATTCTTTTACTTGTAATCAAGGACATGAACCGGTGACTTTTACAGCTGAAGCAGACAGTGATGACGAAGCTCTGCAAAAAATTATGGAACAGGCCGGCCCTCACGCCGCTGAAGTCCACCCCGATATGGCTAACAAAAGCCCAGAGGAGATGAAGCAGATGATAACTGGCAGTTGGACAAAAGAGTAGTATAGGCTACAGAAATTGCCCAAAAGAAGTGTTAAATTTTTTAAAAAGATGGAAAGTGTTCGTAAAACGTTAGTTGCGGTAATACTTGTTGTTGCAATTGTGCTTTTAGCCTTTATATTACTCAGCGCATTTTTCCGCCAGTATTAAATCTCCAAAAAATTCCGGTTGCTTTAAGAAATAATCTTCATTATATTATGGTAAGGGGGTAATATGCTTAAAGTTGCAATTAATGGATTTGGTAGGATTGGTAGAAGTGCTTTTAAAGTGGCCGTTGATGACCATAAAAACGAAGTTGATGTGGTTGCACTCAACGACCTTACAGATTCTAATACACTCGCCCATCTTTTGAAATATGATACTGCCTACGGTTCCTACGAGAGAGAGGTTTCCTCAAGCGGAAATAACATTATTGTTGATGGGAAAAAATACCCAGTTTATTCTGAGAAAGACCCTGTCAATCTTCCGTGGCGCGAGCTTGGGGTTGATATTGTAATTGAGTCAACTGGTTTTTTCACGACTAAAGAGGGCAGCATGGGTCATATCAAAGCTGGCGCAAAAAGGGTGGTAATATCAGCCCCTGCCAAGGGTGACGGAGTCGGAACCTATTTAATTGGTGTCAATGCGGATAAGGATACAGGGGAGGAGCAGATTATCAACAACGCTTCTTGTACTACTAACTGTATTGCTCCAGTCGCTGCCATCATGCATGCAGAGTTTGGCGTTGCAAAGGCCATGATGACCACAATTCACAGTTACACCGCCGACCAAAACTTGCAGGATGGTCCGCACAAAGATTTACGAAGAGCCAGGGCCGCCGCTGAAAACATTGTGCCGACTTCTACTGGTGCAGCAATTGCGACCACCGAAGCAATCCCAGAGCTAAAAGGTTTGTTTGATGGGGTCGCCATCAGAGTTCCCACTCCAGTCGGGTCAATATCAGATTTTACCTTTCTTATCAAGAAAAAAGCTAGTGTCGAGGAAATTAACAGCGCTTTTAAAGAAGCAGTTAAGAATCCCCTGTACAAAGGAGTATTGGCTATAACCGATGAGCAAGTAGTCTCGTCCGATATTGTGGGCCGCACCGAAAGCTCTATTGTCGACCTTTCTCTTACCCAAGTTGTGGATGGGGATCTTGTGAAGGTGTTTGCTTGGTATGATAATGAGATGGGATATTCTCACCGGTTGATTGAGCAAGTAGTTCACGCGGGTAAGAAAATCAAGAGCTAAAATTTGATGAAAACAAGGTTTTTGAAAGTGCAAATAATCGTTTTGTTTATGTCGCTTATCTTGTCATTTGCTTCTTTTTTTATTTTCCAAAAGGACGGTTGTGGCCCACCTTATGATGGTGGTGGTACAAATCGAGCTCCTATTGTAGATGTTACAGATGCTCCCTATTGTACGGAATGGGGGTTTCCAGTAGTTTTGAAATCCGGTGGATTTTCTGATACTCGACCGGCGGAGGGATTCCCAACCGCATTTATTGGGAACTCTGTTTTTTATTTTCTACTCTTAAATTTGCTTTATTTAGTAGTCAGTAAAGTTAAAAAAACATGATCTATCTCGCTTCTGATCACGCTGGATTTGAGTTAAAAGAAAAGGTTAAGAAGAGCCTTCAAGATTCTGGTTTTAATGTAGAAGACTGTGGCGCCTATAAATTTGATCCAAATGATGATTATCCAGATTTTGTAAGCAAAGCTGCTAAAAAAGTTTCTGAGGACCTGGAAAATTCAAAGGCGATAATTTTTGGCGGCTCAGGTCAGGCTGAAGCTATGGTCGCGAATAAGTTCCCGGGTGTACGCTGCGCCCTTTTTTATGCAGCTGTAGCTCCTGTTGAGGCAGCCGATATAACCGGCAGGAAAAGTGAGGACCCTTTTGAGATGATTCGTTTAACTCGTGAGCACAATGATGCTAATATTTTGTCGATCGGGGCAAGATTTGTTACCGAGGAGAATGCCCAGAAGGCAGCGAAATTTTGGCTTGAGCAGAAATTTTCTAAGGATGAGCGCCATGTAAGGCGACATAATAAAATTAGCAATATTGAGGCTTCAAATGGTTGATATCATTCCGGCAATTTTAAGCACAACTAGGAGCGACTTTCACCTTCGGTTTAAGGCAGTAGAGCCTTATACGGAGTGGATTCAAATTGATTTTGTCGACGGTCGATTTGCCCCGAGCAAGACAGTTGGACCAGAAGTTATTGGGCAATTTAGAACCTCAAAAAAACTGGAAATCCAGCTCATGGTGAACTTTATTGAGGATTGGATCGATCCTTTTGTAAAACTCAAGCCAGAGAGAATAATATTTCCAGTCGAGACTGCCCATGACCCGATTGGTATTGTTAATCATCTTCGTCGCCACCGAATCCAAGTAGGGTTTTCTCTTAATACTCACACCGAAGTTGGGCGGATGCAGCACCTTGTTGATAAAATAGACTGCGCTGTGCTTCTGGCTGTAAATCCGGGGTTCCAGGGACAGAAGTTTTACGAAGGTGTGTATCAAAAAATAAAAGATTTGCGGGCAATGAGAGAGGATCTTTACATCGAGGTTGATGGTGGACAGCAGCCAGGGATTGCCCGGAAATGTGCGCAGGCTGGAGCAAAGGCACTTGCTGTCGGGTCATATATTTTAAAAAATGATAAAATAGAAGGAGCAACTTACGGAGAAAAGATTAAAAATGCGATAGATGCCCTTAAAGAAGATGTAAAGGGGGTGAGCTAAAATAACGAAAGGTTTAGTCGCAATTGTCGCCATCGTAATAATTGGTGCTCTGGGATACTTTTTCTTTATGAAAGACCAAAGTACGACCGAGGAGCCAGCGGCAACCACAACACAACAAACTTCGGGTCAGGAAGCAACCTTGCCTGATAATGATACTGAGAACGTAGTGGAGCCTGAAAAGACAGAGACAGAAGCTACCATCACCTTTTCAGATTCTGGCTTTAGCCCGGCAAACACTACTGTGAAAGCTGGTTCTAAAGTCACATTTGTTAACAATTCTTCTAAAGAAGTTCAGCCAGCAAGTGATCCCCACCCGATCCACACCGCAAACCCCGAGCTAAATGCCGGGTCGATAGCAGCCGGTAGTTCCAAAACTGTTACTCTGACAAAAACTGGATCATGGGGATACCATAACCATTTAAGTTCTGGCCAAAGAGGCACAATAATGGTAGAGTAAAGTCAGTAACCTGCCCATATGAAAGTTGGAGAGCCGAAAGAACACATCGAACACGCTCATCTCGAAGTCTTGGAAAAGACCGCCAATACTATTCGCCAAGACATAATCAAAATGCTCCTCGAGGCAGGTTCCGGTCACTCGGCTGGCCCTTTAGGAATGGCAGACGTTTTCACCGCTCTTTATTTTGCCGTTTTAAATCACAATCCCAAAGATCCAGGCTGGAGTGAGCGGGATAAGGTTTTTCTTTCCAATGGCCACATTACCCCTGTTTGGTACGCCACTTTAGCCAACGCTGGCTATTTTTCCAGAGAAGAAGCAGTGGGAACACTGCGCAAATTAAATACCCGTATGCAAGGTCATCCTCATGTGGGAACTACCCCTGGGGTTGAAAATACGGGCGGGCCCTTAGGGCAAGGTCTGTCTCAGGCAGTGGGCGCAACACTAGCTACCAAAATGGACGGAAAGAAGAACTGGACTTACTGCTTAATGAGTGATGGGGAGCATGATGAAGGGCAGATTTGGGAAGCCATTATGTTTGCCGGTAAAAACAAACTTTTTCAACTCACTGGAATTATCGACCGTAATAATATCCAAATTGATGGTATGACGGAGGATATTATGCCGCTGGAGCCTTTGAAGGATAAATATGAAGCTTTTGGTTGGCACGTGCTGGAAGTCGACGGCCACAATATTCAAAGAATTATTGAGGCTTGCCAAGAAGCAAAGGCAATTTATGAAAAGCCAGTGATTATAATCGCTCACACGATTCCTGGCAAAGGCGTTGACTTTATGGAGTTTGAATATTCTTGGCACGGCAAACCGCCTAGGCCGGATGAAGCCAAAAAAGCTTTAGCGGAACTTCGAACTTTGAAAGGGAAAATTGTTAGTGAGCATGAATGATGCAAGGTTGAATCCAAAACTTTACGACTCTGAAGTTGAGCAAGTACCGACAAGGGATGGTTATGGTGATGGGGTGGTTGCTTTGGGAGAAAAGAATCCAAATGTGGTTGTGTTGACTGGAGACCTTGCTGAGTCCACTCGCGCCAATAAATTTCAGGAAAAATTCCCAGATCGTTTTATTGAATGCGGGGTAGCCGAGCAGAATATGATGGGAATTGCAGCTGGTATGGCCCTCTCCGGAAAAATCCCTTTTGTCTCAAGCTACGCTGTCTTTGTTCCTGGACGTTGTTGGGATCAACTCCGAGTATCAGTTTGCTACTCGAAAGCTAATGTAAAAGTCGCCGGTGCTCACGCTGGCATTTCCGTGGGTCCAGATGGAGCAACCCACCAAGCGCTTGAAGACGTTGCCTCTGTCCGCGCACTGCCGAACTTAGTTGTACTGGTCCCTTGCGACGTGATTGAGAGTAAAAAAGTAACGATTGCAGCTGGTGAACACAAAGGACCAGCCTACTTTCGCTTTACCAGGGAAAAGACGCCAGTCATCACCACCGATGAGACACCGTTCAAAATTGGCAAGGCCGAGGTCTTCAAAGAAGGCAGCGACGTTACAATTGTCGCCTGCGGCCCTTTGGTTTATCAATCATTAGTCGCTGCTAAAGAGCTTGAAAAAGAAGGAATATCGGCTGAAGTTATCAATAACCACACTATCAAACCAATCGACAAGCTTACTCTTGCCAGCTCGGCTAAGAAAACTGGAGCTGTCATCACCGTCGAAGAACATCAAATAAACGGTGGCCTTGGTGGTGCTGTTGCCGAAGTTCTTGTTGAAAATTACCCTGTTCCCATGGAGCGAGTCGGCATGCCCGACACCTTTGGCGAAAGCGGCAAACCCGAGGAGCTTTTGGAAAAATACGGAATGAGTGTTAAGAAGATTAAAGAAGCAGTGAAAGGTGTGTTGAAAAGAAAAAACTGAATGAAAATTGCGGTTTTGATTTTCGTAATTTTATCCTCACCAGTGATACTTTATTTTCCCTTTCTACTCCACGGCTTGGGTGGTGGGGGACCGGTGCCATTGGAGTTTAAAATCATTTATCTTGTAACTTTCACCTCATTAATAACATCGATAATTTCCTTTTTCTTTGTGAACAAAAACAAGTTTTTTCGATTTTTGCTTATGTCTTCGTTCGTAGCAATTTTAGTCGAATTAATGCTAATTATTTTCACAGTCGTTCTCGGAAATATTTTTTGGTAAAAAAGTCTTTTTAACTTGTGAGTGGGTACGACTGGATAGGAAAAGGTGAACAATGAAAATATCATTTTTAATTTGGACACTTGTAATAATTTTCTTTTGGGGCTTGTGGGGATTATTCAGCAAAATTGCTGCCAACAAACTCGGTTTGCAATCGGCCCTTTGGGGTGCTTTCATAACTTTTCCTATAATAATGGTTGGTTACTTACTTGTGTCTAAGCAGATCTACCCGTTGAATCTAGATAAAGCTGGGATTTTTTACAGTTTAGCCGGGGGTGTAGTCGGGGCAATCGGCACAATAATTTTTATACCACTTCTCAAGCAGGAACAGGCGTCGATTTTGATACCAATTACCGCGCTGTACCCCGCGGTCACCGTTGTCTTAGCCATATTATTCTTGCACGAAAAACTAACTCTTCCTCAGATCGGCGGAATAATACTGGCACTGGGCTCTATTTTTCTGGTAAGCTTATCTGGTAAATCATGAATGCTTAAAATTGGCTCGAAAGAGCAAAAGGGGAAGTTTTGCGAGCCAGTTTTGACATAAATATGCGTTTATGATAATGTGAGTTTGCTATGGAAAAAACTAGGACTACGGTGGAGCTTGATAAAGCGCTTCTGAAAAAGGCTAAACAAAAGGCGATCGAGGAGGATAAGACTTTAAAGAAATTTTCGAAGAAGGACTTAAGGTGAGGTTGGAAAGGAAAAAGCATAAGGGAAGAAAAGTCCAGTTCAAAGCCTATCACTTAGGGGAGATAAAGGGTACGTTGAGCAGAGAAGAAATTTATGATCGGCTCTGATGAGACTGTACTTTTCGATTCAAATATTCTAATCTTCGCTCATAACATCGACTCACCGTTTTATCAAGAAGCGAATAGACTACAAGAGCAGGTCAACAACGGTTTGTTAAAAGGAGTGATTGCTAACCAGAATCTGCTGGAATTCTATTCGGAGATCACTAATCCGAACATTATCAAAACACCTTTGTCTCCAGAGCGCACTCTTGATGAGATTAAAAAGTACCTAGATTCCCCATTTGAAGTAGTTTTTCCTAGCGGAGAAGAACTTGGTGCTGTTGATCTTCTAATAAGGGATAAGAATTTAATGGGCAGGAAAGTTTTTGACGTCTATTTATTGGCTACAATGCTTGCTAATGGGGTTTATACTATCTATAACGCAGAATGAAAAAGATTTTAAAATATTTAAAGAAATAAAAGTTATTAACCCATTCAAATCATGACTGCCCACGACTGGCTCGAAAAAGCAAAAAAAGAAGGCTTTGCAATACCAGCGTTAAATGTTGGGACGCTGGAAACTTTTAAGGGAATTGTTGAAGCTTGTGTGGAAGTTAAGTCACCCGTAATTATCGAATCCTCCACCGGTGAAACTAAGTGGATGGAAGGCGAGAATGTGGCAAGTATTTCAAGAAACCTCTCTAAGAAATACAATGTCCCGATTATCGTTAATCTTGATCACGCCTACACTTATGAAGATACTCGGCCCGGGTTTGCGGCAAAGTACGATCTTATTCATTTTGACGGCTCCAAACTTCCTTATGAGGAAAATGTGGAAGTTTGCAAAAGAATTGTTCCCGAAGCCCACGAGATGGGAGCCCTTGTTGAGGGTGAAATTGATAGAATCCAGGGGGAGGGGTCTGAAGTTCACGAGGGCCAAACAGTTGATCAAGCCGTAATTAACGCCGGAAAAAGTAATCCTGAGAAATCGGCTAAGTTTGTTGCTGAGACTGGGGTGGATATCTACGCTTCTTTCTTTGGCAATGTTCACGGTATTTTCCCAGGGTACACTCCTCAGCTCGATTTAGGTTTACTAAAAAGAATTCAGCAGGCTATCCCAAATACTTTCCTTTCCATGCACGGCTCTTCCGGTACCCCTAAGGATCAGGTGAAAGCAGCGGTTGCTGCCGAAATTGTC
Organism: Candidatus Woykeibacteriota bacterium; assembly: GCA_040876345.1. Taxonomy (GTDB): domain Bacteria; phylum Patescibacteriota; class Microgenomatia; order Woykebacterales; family RBG-16-39-9b; genus JBBDPM01. The sequence goes on from JBBDPM010000001.1 coordinate 161,087, forward strand.
AAGGTCAACGTCAACACCGAGATTCGTTTAGCCTACAGACAGTCCCTAGAAAAATCCCTTGCTGAGCACAAAGAAATTGCGATGTATAAAGTTTTCCCGCCTGTGGTAGAAGCTGTTAAACAAGAAGCTCTTCAGTGGATTGATTGGTGCGGATCAGCTGGTAAATTGTAGCCTCTCCTATGAAAAAGCCGGCCCTAATAAAAGCTTTAGGTTGGTTATATTTGGTAGTTTTTTTAAGTTTCGTTGGAATGGTTATTCTTCTTCACGCTATCCCCAAACCTTTCTTGGACATAATTCGTATGCCGACATTTATCCGGGCCGCTGAGCCCTATTTAGGATTTAGCTACACTCCTTCGCTACACGTTTATCAGGCTACCCTTCTATTTTTTATTTTTTTAGTGTTGGTGGATAGCTTAAGTTTGTTTAATTTATCATCAAAGATCATGAAAAAAGCTTCCGCCCTCTCCTCCTTTGTTGGTTTTATTCTAATTGGCACAGTGTTCTTTTATTTCCTCTACGCTTTAGCTACAGTCGGTGTAGCAAGTTCTCTTACTAAAACGATATTAATTTATTTACTACTAACGAGCTTTCTAATGTCCTTGGATTTATTTACCTTTGTTATCGATGAAGAGCTAATCTATCATTTGCCTTTAGCTGGTAAAGGAAGGGATAGAAAAGATTAGCTAAAAACGTTATATTGAATTTATGCACGATATTATTACCGTTGGGGACGCCACAATTGATACTTTCATAAAGATCCACGATGCTCATGTGCAGTGTAGTATAAATAAAGAAGACTGCCAGCTTTGCGTTAATTATGGAGATAAAATTGCGGTCGATGAAATCAAGCATTTGGTGGCGGGAAACGCTGCTAATAATGCAGTAGGAAGCGCTCGTCTTGGCCTGAAAGACGCTATCTACGTAAACGTGGGTGAGGACGATTCTGGGACAAGAATCAAGAATAAGCTAGAAGAAGAAGGGGTAGATTGCACCTACATCACCACTAACAAAGGAATAGATTCCAATTATTCGGCAGTGATTAATTTTGAAGGGGAGCGAACTATCTTTGTTTACCATCAACCCTGGCAATACCGACTTCCAAAACTCTCTCCTGCTAAATGGGTTTACTACACGTCTGCTTCAGAAAGTTTTTCTAACAGCACCCTTAGTAAAGATCTTGCCGATTACGTAAAAGAGGCCGGAGCAAAAATGCTCTACAACCCAGGAACTTATCAAATAAGGACAGGGGTAAAAAAATATCCGGAAATACTGCAAGAGTGCACGGTGTTTAATGTGAATAAAGAGGAAGCAAAGAAGATTTTGGAAATAGCCTCGGAAAAAGAGATTGGTATGAAAGAACTCCTAAAAAAGACTCGGGACGATCTTGGGGTTGAGAGTGTTTTGATCACCGACGGCCGAGACGGATCGTATTCTTTCGACGGCAAGGATTATTATAAATTACCAGAGTTTCCTGGAGAGCGTGTAGAAGCTACTGGAGCAGGAGATTCTTTTGCTACAGCTCTGGTGGCGGCCCTTTTCTACGGGCTGCCTCTTTCTGAAGGAATGGTTTGGGGCTCTATTAACGGTGCTTACGTTGTCAAACAAGTTGGTCCACAAGCCGGTCTCTTGCACAGACACGAGATGGAAAAAATTCGCGCCGAAAGTCCTGACTTCAAAGCTGAAAAGTTTTAACTACTTCCAAAATTTCCCGACAATATCTATAATAAAGTTCATATGAAAGTTACTATTTACACAACTACCACGTGCCCGTACTGCAAGATGGAAAAAGATTACTTTGATGAGAAGGGCGTGAAGTACGAAAATGTCTTTGTTGATCAAGATGCGAAGAAGGCCCAAGAGATGATGGAGCTTTCCGGACAACTTGGGGTGCCCTTTACAGTGATTGAAAAAGATGACGGTTCCGAAGAAAAAATTCTTGGGTTCGACAAGGAAAAATTAAACTTAGCATTAAATTTATCGTAATTTCCAAAAGTTTACACTAACCGAGTTGACGTATGGGTAAAAAACCAGATGTTTCTGAGCTTTCTAAAAAAGAGAGAAAAGAATTTCTTAAAGACTTTAGGAAATCTGAAGAGCAAAGGGATAAAGTTAAATCAAACGTTACAAAAATAGTAATAGCAGTCGTGATGTTGGCAGTTTTAGGAGGGTTGGGTTACTTATTTTTGACAGCCGATCAAGGCTCAGCCGTTATGGGGGAAGAGATAACAATCCAGAGCAGAGACCATATTAATCCGGGAACGCCCCATCCAAGTTATAATTCAAATCCACCAACCTCCGGCCCACATTGGCCAACCCCTCAGACTTGTGATATATACAATGAGCCAGTGGCAGATGAATCTGCGATCCACAGCTTAGAGCACGGGGCCGTTTGGATAACTTACAAAGACAAGGACGATACGGATCTCGCCGGAAAATTGAAAGCTATTGTCGAAAAAAACAAAGCTAAAGTGCTTCTTTCACCAAGGCCGGAAAATGATTCCAAGATTGCTCTTTCCTCTTGGGGAAGGCTTATGAAGCTCTCTGATTTTGATGAAAATCAAATCAGCCAATTTATAAAATCAAACCGGAACAATTCTCCAGAGCCTCTTGCTGCTTGCCAAGGCACCAACCAAACTCGACAATGATTTTAGATAATATCGAAGAAATAAAAAAACTAGATAAAAAACAAGTTGCTCTCTCAATCGAGAGACTACCAGATCAGTTGGAGCAAGCATGGCTTGAGGCCTTAAGCGTAAGTTTCCCGGACTCCTACAAACAAGTAAAAAACATTTTGGTCGATGGAATGGGTGGGTCTGGGCTTGGCCCAGAGATCGTAAACACTGTTTTTAAAGACAAAATCAACGTGCCGATGACTTTGATTCACGATTATCACTTGCCTGCTTTTGTCGATGGAGACACGCTAGTTTTGATCTCCAGTTACTCAGGAAATACCGAGGAGCCCCTAAATGCTGGAGAAGAGGCACTAGCTAAAAACTACAAAGTTGCCGGTATAACGGAAGGCGGAAAACTAGCCGAGTTTCTAAAGGTCAACAAGCTCCCTGGATTTGTTTTTAATGCTCCGTATAACCCATCACATCAGCCGCGTCTTGGTCTTGGCTACCAAGTCGGTGGGATTTTAGGGATGTTTAGGTCACTGGGATTTATAAATATAAGTGATGAAGAAATGGACAGAGTTCTGTTTTGTAGTCGGGAGCTGAATCAAAAACTATCTCCGGGCTCCCCAACTTCAGAAAACTTCGCTAAGGAACTCGCCACAAAAATTCAGGGAAATATTGTCGTAGTAATAGCTGCCGAGCCCTTATCTGCTAACGCCCATGTTTTTGCAAATCACCTAAATGAAACTTCAAAGACTTTCTCAACCTACTTTATAATTCCGGAGCTTAACCATCATCTTTTGGAAGGGTTAAATAAGCCGGCTGGTTTAGGGGAAAGGCTCAAAGTGATTGTACTTGAATCCGATCTTTATTCAGACAAAATTAAAAAAAGAGTTCAAATCACTAAGGATATAATTGAAAAGCAAAAAATCGAGACTATCTCGGTTAAAATTGAGGGTGACACGGCTCTCATTCAAGCGTTTGAGGCCCTTTTAGTAAGTTCCTGGACGACGTTTTACTTAGCAATCTTGAATGGATTCGATCCGTCCGAAATTCCTTGGGTGGATTATTTCAAAGAACAACTAGCAAAATAAATTTCCTCGGAAATAGTGACTTATCTGTTAAACTACAATTATGGATAAAATCTACGATGTAATAATTGCGGGCTCAGGTCCTGCTGGTTTGACAGCCGCAATTTATGCCTCCCGATCTAATCTTAAAACGCTGGTTATAACAGGAGTCGATGTTGGTGGCCAACTCATTTGGACTACGGATGTTGAGGACTATCCTGGTTTCCCGGATGGAATTCAAGGTCCAGAACTCATGGAAAAGATGAAAAAACAGGCTGAGAGACTGGGGGCCGATTTTACAGGTGGCGATGTCAAAAAAGTCGATTTTGGTAAGAGGCCTTTTAAAGTTCAATCTGAGGAAGGAGAATTTTTAGCCAAAACTTTTATAGTAGCAACTGGTGCTAGTGCCCAGTGGCTCGGGATAGAGAGCGAGCAGCGTTTGCGGGGCCGGGGTGTTTCTGCCTGTGCTGTTTGTGATGGTGCTTTCTTCAAAGGTAAGAATCTTGCGGTTATTGGCGGTGGTGACACGGCTCTTCGGGAGGCTATTTTCTTAACAAAGTTTTCGCCAAAAGTTTACGTGGTTCACCGTAGAGAAGAACTGCGAGCGTTTAAAGCCTTGCAGGATAGAGCTTTTGCAAACAAAGCGATTGAGTTTGTTTGGAATAGTGAGGTAAAAGAAGTGCTGGGGGAGCCCAAAGTTGCGGGAGTCAAGATTTTTGATAACAAAACTAGAAAAGAAAGAGAGATGGATGTTGAAGGGGTGTTTGTGGCTATTGGGCATAAACCAAACACAGAGTTTTTAAGAGGTGAAATAGAGTTGGACAATAGAGGTTATGTGGTGTTGAAAGGAACAAGTCAGACTACTATTCCCGGAGTTTTTGCAGCCGGTGACGTACATGATTGGCATTATCAGCAAGCGGTAACTGCAGCCGGAGCCGGCTGTATGGCCGCCCTTGATGCAGAGGAATATCTTGAGGAAGAAAAAACAACGGAAAAAATCTCCTCAAAAGCCTCTCAACCTTGAAAAGTGAGGTATTGACAGACCCTAGATGTTGGTATTAACATGGATATTGTACCCAATATCTAGTGCTTGTTAGGTTTCCACCCGTGGAAACTCTGAAAAGTAATAACACCCTTCTTTACCACAACAAGGGCAAGATAGATGGGTTCTTAGATCTTTAACCTCTTTAATTAAATCAGCACGAGGACAGCGTTTGGTATATTCTTGTGCCTTAAAAATCAGGAGAGTTTATGAAGTGTCCGTATTGTTCAAATTTTGATACTGCCGTGATGGACTCGCGTGACAGCGAGGATCTTGGCTCCATTCGCCGCCGCCGGGAGTGCTTGAAATGCAGTAAGCGTTTCACCACCTATGAGCGGATTGAAATGATCGACTTAGCTATTTTGAAAAAAGACGGTAGAAGAGAGAATTTTGATCGAAACAAGCTGCTTTTGGGTTTTAAAAAAGCCACGGAAAAGCGGCCCGTAAGCTTAGAAGATATTGATAATGCTGTGGATGCGATTGAGAGGGAATTGCGAAGAAAAGATAGTACGGAGATTCCAAGTACCGTGGTTGGTGAGATTGTGATGAGAAAGCTCAAGGCCTTGGACAAAGTAGCTTACATCCGCTTCGCCAGTGTCTATCGAAGTTTTGAGGATGTTGCGTCTTTTGAAAAAGAAATCAAGAGCCTTTTAAATAAGACTGGTAGTAAGAAGGCCGTAACAACTAATTAAAATAAAAGGAGGATTCTGCTCATGGCTAAAGTAAAAACAACTCAGCGGATAGCGACAAAGGAAGGATTTCGATTTAATCCAAAACTTCAAGTTGAGCTCGAAAGTTTAGTTGGTGATAGCGCCCAAACTACTTTGGAAGGAGTCCGCCAAACAGTTTTTCGTGATCGCTATTCTTTGAAAGACGCTGAGGGCGCTTCTATCGAAGAGCACCCTGAGCAGATGTGGAAAAGGGTTGCGGCTGGCATCGCTCAGGTAGAAAAGGCCTCTCCAAAACAAAAAGAATGGACCGAGAAATTTTATGGAGCTCTCAAGGATTTCAAATTTGTCCCCGGTGGTAGAATCCTCTCGGGCGCCGGCACACCTTACGAAGTAACTTTCTATAACTGTTTTGTAATTCCCTCGCCTCATGATTCCCGAGACGGAATAATTGATAACTTGAAAATAATGGTGGATATTATGTCAAGGAGCGGTGGAGTTGGAATAAACCTCTCTTCCTTACGCCCTCGGGGCGCCCGGGTCAAAAAAGTAAACGGTACGAGCTCCGGGCCAGTAAATTGGGCCGAGCTTTACTCCACAGCCACTCACGATGTTATCCAGCAAGGTGGTACTCGTCGTGGAGCCTTGATGCTGATGATTAATGATTGGCATCCAGATGTTGAGGAGTTTATCGAGGTTAAGAAAGACCTTTCCCGCATCAATGGTGCAAACCTTTCCGTCTGTGTTTCCGATGCTTTCATGGAAGCTGTTAAGAAAAATGGAGATTGGCAACTAGCCTTCCCGGATATTTCAGATCCCGAGTACGATAAAGTTTGGGATGGAGACATCGATAAATGGAAGAGCCTTGGGAAGAAGGTTAATGTCTACCGAACAGTTAAGGCAGCTGAAGTCTGGGACAAGATTTGCCACGCTGCTTGGGCGTCAGCTGAGCCAGGCCTTCACTTTATCGACAGAAGCAATAACCGTAGCAATACTTGGTATTTTGAAAAACTAATCTCCACTAACCCTTGCGGCGAGCAACCACTTGGAGCCTGGGCGGTTTGCAATCTAGCATCCGTGAGCTTGCCCGCTTTCGTCGAAAATGGGGAAATGAATTACCAGAAGCTTTACGAGAATGTAAAAGTGGCCATCCGCTTTATGGATAACGTAATTGAGGCAACCGGTTACTATTACGATGAAAACAAAAAGCAGCAAGAAGGAATCCGCCGGGTCGGGCTCTCAGGGATGGGTTTAGGAGACGCTCTTATTCTCCTTAAGCAAAGATACGGATCAAAAGAAGCGGAGCCGACAGTTGAGAAAATTTACAAAACTATAAGAGACGCTGCTTATGAGTCATCGGCTGAGCTTGCGGCCGAAAAAGGGGCTTTCCCCAATTTTGACAAAGAAAAATATCTGCAAGGGCATTTCATCAAAAAACTTCCGGAGAGAATCAAAGAGAAAATTCGCAAAAACGGTATTCGTAACGCAGTGCTGTTGACGCAAGCACCAACTGGTACTACTTCCCTTGTTTCGGGAGTCTCCTCTGGAATTGAGCCAGTTTATGATTTTGCCATGACCCGAAGGGACCGCACTGGAGAACACATGATTTACCACCCGCTTTATCAAAAATGGCTGGAGGATAATCCTGGGAAAGAACCACCGGAATATTTTGTTTCGGCCAATGATTTGACTCCTGAGGAGCACGTGCGGATGCAAGCAATTGTTCAGGAATACACGGATTCTTCAATCTCCAAGACAGTCAATGCTCCGGAGACCCACAGTGTGGAAGATGTCAAACAGCTCTATACACTAGCGTATGAGCTTGGTTGTAAAGGAATTACTTACATGAGGGATGGATCTCGTGAAGGAGTACTCTCGCACGGTACTGAGACCAAGAAAGAAACAGCCGAGGCTGGTAACGGCCATAGCGCTGAGCAGGTGCCCGTTCACCTTCGCAAGAGACCAAATTATCTAAATGGAATTACAAGAAGAATTCAAACTCCAGTGGGGCACGCTTTTGTTACCATCAATGAAGATGAGAATAGGAATCCGTTTGAAGTATTCGTTAATGTCGGCAAGGCCGGAAGTGATATAACCGCCGATGCTGAGGCTATTGGTCGTTTGATATCTTTGGCCCTTCGCATTCCAACCGGCTACTCGTCCAAAGAAGTCGCCCAACAAGTGGTCAATCAACTCACCGGAATTGGTGGTAGCCGCCAGCAGGGGTTTGGGCCCAACCGTGTCCACTCTTTGGGAGATGCCATATCTAAAGTTCTCGCCGAGTACTTGGGGTCCGAGAGCACCTATCCAGAAGTTGAGCTTAATGGAAATGGCCATGCAAAGCCAAATGGAAACGGCAAGACAGTTAGCGTAGAACAGCCCGAAGTCAAAGAAACTCCCCAAGTAATTGACCCGCCTCAGGATGTTTCGCAGTCGACTGCCCTACATCTTGATACCGCCAGGCGCGACATGTGCCCAAAATGCGGAGTCGCCAGTTTCGTCTACGAAGAGGGCTGCAAGAAGTGTTACAGTTGTGGACACTCGGAGTGCTAAAATGAAGATCAAGATACTTAGTGTAGAAGAGTTTGAGATTTTTGATAAACTTGGAACCACGGAAAGGTTCGAACTCAGTTCACCTTTTAAATCTGTAACCAAGCCGCCATCAGCAATTACAATTGGTTTGAGATCGGCTGTTTCAGGAACCGCTACCTATGCAGAAGCTAAATTTTATCGGATTGGAGATGAAAGAGATTTAAAACAGGGTGTCTTGATAAACGTGGATACGTATAGAGCTTGGCCGCACAGTAGATTAATTGAAGGTCCTATAAAAGACGTTGATCACCACATGTATACTTATAAGAATTTTGAAGAATTCCTAGATAAATTAAGGTTGTTGGAAGAGCAAAGACAAAGGAAGATGCTTGACAACAAGCTTTAGGAAATTGTAGAGTAGTCATACTTTAAAAATTTATCCGACGTCCGCCAGCTGGCGGAGCGGAGTCAGAAGCTCCGAAGTCTGTGAAACTCAGACACTGTGCCGCAACCGTTAAAGTCGGGTCGAAGGCTTCTGATTTAACATGCTTCGAGCAAAGTTAAGTTTTTGAAACCTTCTTTTAGCTCGAGAAGGTTTTTTGGTGGCCTTCTTTGCTTGCAAGTAAAGAAGGCTTTATGTTTTTAAAACTAAAAAATCTTCTGCAGAAAAAATTCATTTTGATTTTTGCGCTCGTGTTTGCCACTGCTCTTTTGGTGGCACCAAAGTTTTTAGCAGATAAACAGGAATCTAATCCCCAATCATCAAAGACTGAGGTTAGTGACCAAACTGATTTCGAAGAGGCTCTTACTAATCAAACCGATATTACATCAGTTGATCACGAAAATCCTAAGGAGCAAGTAGGTGGTTCTAAAAAGATCCAAGGGACCACTACCCAACAAACAACAAAGTCGAACAATACACCAACCACAAAAAAACCCACCTCATCTTCGCAGGCATCTGTCATACAAGAAATTGCCCTGAATATTAATACTGGCAGCGCAAATTATTCTTATTCAGTTGCTCGGGCAAAGAGTATGACTGTATATGATGTTTTAGTTAAAGCAAGCAACGAAAATAAATTCTCGCTTGTTTCCAGTTGGTACGGAGCACCTTTGAATAGCCAATACATTATCGAAATCCACGGTTTCAATTGCGGGTGTTGGACATACACCCTCAAAGATAAATACGGTGTAAAAGTTCCTGGCTCAGGGGAAGGTGCGTCTTTAGACACCGTGAAACCTGGAAATATTATTATTTGGAAAACAACCTAAAGGAGGTAAACATGTCTAAAAAATTTAAAATATTATCTGCACTTACAACAAGTAGTTTGGTCGCAGGGTCGTTGCTGCCAATGACTATCTTTGCAGTTACCCCAGATATGAGTAGCAATATAAATTCTGCCGTAGATTATTTAAAATCGCAGCAGGAAACATCAGGAAAGATTTCGGGCTTTGGGACGGAAACCTCGTGGGCGATTATGGGTTTTGCTGCGGCAGGAATTGACCCTGAAACAATTGAAACAAATGGAAACTCCTTAGTTGACTATATTAGAGCAAATCCCCCAGCAAGCTCCACCCCAACTGCCTGGGAGCGAGATATATTGGCAATAACAGCTGCTGGTGAAAATCCTTACAATTTTGGTGGGACAAACTACATAAAGACACTTGAGTCTTTTGCAGCTGGCGGGCAACTTGGAGGTAATACACTTCTCAATGATGATACTTTCGGAGTACTCGCCTTGATTTCGGCCGGACCATCTGCTGATCAACAGATAATTTCAGATTCGGTTAACTTTATTATCGCCAATCAAAACGCTGATGGAGGATTGAGTTGGTCCACCTCAGGTGATAGTGATACGAACGATACCGCCATTGCAATCATGGCCCTGAACGCTGCCAAAAGCGCCGGTTTTACAAATGTTGGGTTAGGTACAAGCTTGGATGAGGCTAAAAATTATATGCTCACATCCCAAAATCCCGATGGTGGTTGGTCCTTTACACCAGGGGACACATCAGACGCCTCCTCCACCGCTTGGGGCATTCAAGCAATGCTTGGAGATGATATGGTAGTTAGTAATGCTTTAAATTTTCTTGTCAGCCTTCAGAATCTGGACGGTTCTGTTAGCTGGATGAGTGGGTTTGGTGGGGACACTTTTACAAGTGCCTATGCGCTCTCTGCTTTTGCCCAGAGAGCTTTTCCGGTTGGAGCCTTTACCCAAGAGTTTCCGGGTGATCCGGGTCAAGTGCCGGGTAACCAGGACCCTCAAGACGGTGAAGAAGAGAACCCAAGAGACTCAGATGATGACGGTGATGTTCTTTCAGCAACCGATACTAACGATGATGGAAAAGTGTTGGCAGCTACTTTACCAGACACTGGTATCGCTTATGAGCCGAAGTCTATGGTAAGAGCTCTTGATCAACCTTTCGGGAGTCAAAAAGATTCTAGATTGCGCTTCTTTGGATTATTTCTTGCTTTGGGCAGCAGTTCTGCTCTGGCTGGAGTCTCTCTTCGATGTGTCTATAAGAAGCTAGTTGAATATGATATAAACTAACAAAATGAGAAAATTTATTGAGTTAGCAGCAAGTTCAGCATTAATAATTGGGTCTGCAGTCGGTCTTAGACTTATACCGCATATGCCAAACTTTGCTCCAGTTGGGGCAATGGCTCTTTTTGGCGGTGCTTATCTGCCTAGAAAATACGCTCTATTGGCTCTATTTGCAGTGATGCTGGTCTCCGATTATCTACTTCTCTACTTTCACCCCTTCTCGGCGGATCTAGTTGATTTTTCTAGGTTCTATGGACCATCCAGCCTTATTCATTCGACGACAGTTTTTGTCTACGTAAGTTTCTTCATTAATTTCCTAATCGGCCGTTGGATTGCTCGGAAAAGATCAGTTGAAAGAGTGGCAGCTGGGGCATTGGCAGCGTCAATTCAATTTTTCATTGTTACAAACTTTGGTGTCTGGGTTGCTGGTGGCTACTCTAGATATCTCTACGGGCTTTTGCAAAGCTACATTATGGCCTTGCCATTTTTCCGGGGGACACTTTTTGGAGACCTTTTTTACACAGGGCTTTTCTTTGGCAGTTATGAGGTGGTAAAATCTCTAATTGTTAGAAGAAGTTTGGCTCATAAGGAGGCTAAAGTTTATGGCTAAATCAGAGGAGACCTTTAAAGTTCGTGGGGAAGACGTAATTAAGAAAGTTAAAGAACTTATTAAAGAAGGCAACGTCCGAAAGATTACTATAAAAGACAAAGCTGGCAAAACCATTGCTGAGTTTCCCCTGACTATCGGAGTTCTTGGCACTTTGATCGCCCCAATCTTGGCAGCAGTTGGGGCAATTGCTGCTCTAGTGGCTGAATGCACGATTGCAGTTGAGCGTAGAGAATGAGGATTGTTTCCACTCTTCCGACTGCCACCGAAATCATTTATCAGCTAGGATTAGGATCTAGCTTGGTTGGTGTTTCCCACGAATGCAACTACCCTAAAGAAGCTTCTAAAAAACCCAGAGTTTCCAAGGTTGATTTTGATTACGGCACTGCTGCATCTTCCGAAATTGACGACTATGTTGGTGAAAAGATGCACAATCACCATAGTCTTTATCAGCTAAAGGACGAATTGGTTACCGCTCTTGCCCCAACCCATTTAATTACTCAAAAACTTTGTGATGTGTGTGCTGTTACACCAAACGATGTTCAGAGAGTTATTAAGTCACTAACAGAAAAACCAGAACTAATAACTTTAAATCCAACAAACCTCGAAGAAATCCTTAAAGATATTCTAATGGTCGGCTCTTCCTTGGGTCGGGGCAAGGAAGCTATCGAACTGGTAGAGAAATTGCGGTCAAAGATTGAACAAATAAAACTTAAAACTCATAAGCTTCAGCGTAAAACTATCTTTTGCGTTGAATGGATCGATCCGCCGTATGCATCAGGACATTGGATACCGGAAATGGTTGATATTGCTGGCGGATCCGAAGTTCTCGGTTGGAAGGGGAAGCCCTCCCGAAAGGTTAGCTGGGAGGATGTGCTAAAAGCCGATCCAGAAATTTTGGTTTTTATGCCCTGTGGCTTTTCACTAGAGAAAACAATATTGGAAATTCGAAACTGCTTGTCTAAAGATTCAGCGTTCAGGAGTCTTAGGGCTATTAGAAATATTCAGGTTTGGGTCGTGGATGGACCAAGTTACTTTAATCAATCAGGACCTCGAGTGCTTGCCAAAGGAGTTGAGATCCTTGCCAAAATAATCCACCCTGAGGTTTTTGAATCTCCAACAAAAGCTGAAGCAACAAAACTTTCCTCAACTTACTTTCTCTAAAGCTGATTTTCAGGTATAATCTAAAAGTCTCCTATGGAAGAATTTAAAAAAGTTGCGCTTGAGGCTGTAAAAAAAGCTGAGGAAAGAATCCTTTTTTACTACAAGAAACAAATTGAGATAGAAATGAAGGAAAATCTTTCCCCGGTTACCAAAGCGGATAAAGAGGCAGAAGAAGTCATTATCGATACTATCCGTAAAAAATTCCCAAGCCATGGTTTTTTTGGTGAAGAGTTTGGTAAAGATAATGAAGATGCAGAATTTGTTTGGATAATAGACCCAGTTGACGGAACAAAATGTTTTATTCATGGAATAGATCTTTTCGGAACGGTGCTTGGCCTGCAACACGAGGGGAAAATAGTTCTTGGAGTTTCCAACATGCCAGCTATTGGTGAGCTTATTTTTGCATCAACGCTAGAAAAAACTACTTTAAATGGTAAGCCCGCTCAAGTCTCAAAAAATGATAATTTAAAGGATGCTTTCGTAACTTTTAGTTCTAGCAATTTTAAAGAAGAATGGTACCTAAGAGCGGTTCAAGAAATAGATAAAAGAGCCTACCAAATGAGAGGCTATGGCGATACTTATGGTTATCATTTAGTGGCAACGGGCCGAGCCGATGTTATGTATGAAAATGGTCCAAAGCCCTGGGATATATCGGCCTACCAGATTATAATTAAGCAGGCAGGTGGTAGACATACTAACTTTTTTGGAGAGGAAACTATTGAAGGACCAACCTCATTAGCCACAAATGGTATTTTGCATGACGAAATGCTAGGAATTTTTAAGGGGGCACATGACTAAACTCAATAAATACATGTTCCGTGAATATGATATTCGTGGAAAAGAAAGTAAAGATGAGTTAAACAGGGGCACAGTAAGTTTAATCGCTAAAGCATACGGCACTTTTTTGATAAAAAGAGGTATTAATGATGCTGTAGTTGGGCATGATAATAGAGAGACTTCTAAGGAGTTTTACGAAGCATCAATCGAGGGTCTAAAGAGCTGCGGGGTTAATGTTATCGGTATTGGTATGGGCTTAACCCCAATGATGTATTGGTCTCAATATCACTTTAAGGTTAAAGGTGGGATTATGATAACAGCGAGCCATAATCCGGCTGGGTGGAATGGTCTTAAACTTGCTTACGGGTATTCTTACACTCTGATTGGTGATGAACTTTCCGAAATACTAAAAACAACTGAGTCAGAGGATTTTGCGACAGGAGTGGGGAAGTTTCGAGCGGAAAATATATCTGATAAGTATGCTTATGATATTTTGGGAAAGGCAGAGCTTAGTAAAAAACTAAAAATTGTAGTCAACACTGCAAATGCTACAAGTAGTTTCTTCTCCCCTGGATTATTTAAAAAATTTGGGTGCGAAGTGGTCGAACACAACACTAATCCAGACCCAAACTACCCAAACTATGTACCAAACCCGGCAAATGTGGAAATGATGGAAGACACTGGTAAGCAGGTGGTTAAAAATAAAGCAGATGTTGGTATAGCGATTGATGCAGATGGAGATAGATTGGGAGTTACGGATGAAAAAGGCCAGACTATTTGGCCAGACAGATGGTTAATTCTACTTTCCCGATTAGTTTTGGAAAAACACCCAGGAGCAAAAATTATTTTTGATGTTAAGGTCTCAGAGTCACTACCGGAGGATATTAAGGCTCATGGTGGAGTGCCGATAATGTGGAAAACCGGGCACTCTTATATTAAAGAAAAACTTCATGAGGAGAAAGCAAGTTTGGCGGGTGAGCAATCTGGTCACGTGTTCTTTGTAGATGATTTTTATGGATTTGACGATGCCAATTTCGCAGCTCTAAAGCTTTTGGAATACATATCTACACAAGCTGAGCCCCTTTCCAAAATTGTTGCAGAAACTCCTTATTATGTTTCCACACCGGCTTACCACGCGAAAGTAGCCGATGAAGTAAAATATAAGATAGTTGATAGATTAACAGATGAATTTAAATCAGAAGGATATAGAGTTGTGGATATAAACGGAGCCAGGGTTTATCTTAAGGGTGGTTGGGGTTTAGTACGTGCCTCATCGAATCTTCCCGCATTAGTCCTTCGTTTTGAAGCAAAAAACGAAGACAGTCTGAAAGAAATCGAAAACCTTTTTAAAGAGAAATTAGAAAAATTTAGTGACGTTTCTAAAGAATGGGAGTCGGCTTAAATGACTAAAGAACTAGAAGTCGCGATAAAAGCAGCAAAAATAGCCGGTGAGACTCTTGAATACCATTTCGAAACTCTTCTGGAACGCAAGCAAAAAGAGGATAAGTCACTGGTTACCAAGGCAGACTTGGAAGCTGACGATATAATCATCAAAGAAATTAAAGAAAATTTCCCCACCCACGCGATTCTAAGCGAAGAAAAGGGTTTAATAGATGGCGACGAAAAGTATCTGTGGGTTATTGACCCGCTTGATGGAACCACGAATTTTGCCAGGGGTATACCAGTGTTCTCCACGTCAATTGCTTTTCTTGAGGAAGGAGAAGCAAAAATCTCAGTGGTTTATAATCCGGTAACAAATTCACTGTTTACCGCTGAGAAGGATAACAGTGCTTATTGGAATGGTGAGAAACTTCAGGTTTCGGAAATTTCTGATCTTTCTAAATCTCTGGTATCTATCGGTAGAGCTCGTGACGTCGAAAACAAAGAGAAGATGTCCGGAATATTTAACAAATTATATTTTAAGATTTCTAGCCAGAGAATTCTTGGTAGTGCTGCCCTGGAACTAGCCTGGGTTGCTTCTGGCAGACTCGAAGGTTTTATCTCAGTTGGATTGCAAAATTGGGACGTGGCTGGGGGACTGCTTTTGGTATCTGAAGCTGGCGGTAAAATCACAAACTTTAATGGAGATAGTCTTGGGAAAGATGATAAACACTTTGTGGCGTCGAACGGCAGAATCCATAACGAGCTTCTTGAGACTCTAAAGTCAGATTAATCCACTTTTGTCTGAATTTGTCCGTTGACAAAGAAATTGCTATTTAGGTAAACTAAAAACAGACCCATTTTACTGACCGCAACCGGAAGTAAAGGTAATTTTCTAACTGCCTAAGTCATAAGTAATTTAAAATCTTAAGTGTATATCTGCTGCCCACAGAAACTGCACCGTGAGATCAAACACAACTCTAGAAAATAACTTTACTAATTCAGCCTATACTAATATTCTTTCAAAAATTAAAAATCGTAAAGTCAGAGTCGGTGTTGTCGGTGTAGGTTACGTAGGCCAAGCTTTGGTCGAAGCACTTCTGGCGGAGAGATTTGAGACGGTCGGGTTTGATTTAAATGAATCAAAGCTGGCTAGTATTAACCACCCTCTTTTTTCACCAACGACGAGTGTAACTAATTTGTCAAAGTGCGAAGTTATTTGTATTTGCGTGCCTACGCCAGTTGATGAAGATCGTCGCCCCGATATTTCGGACTTAGAAAAAGCTTCTTTTGACATTGCTAGATTAGAAAAAAAGGAAAGATTGGTAGTTGTCGAAAGCACTGTTTCTCCGGGGACACTACGAAAAAAAGTCTTGCCAATTTTTGAAAAAGCCCTTTGGAAAGGGGGTAATAACTTGTTCCTGGCTATATCTCCAGAACGCATTGATCCAGGAAATAAAAGTTTTACCTTAAAAAACACTCCGAAGATTGTTGGGGGAATTGATGAGCGCTCAACTCGGCTTGCAGTCGAGCTCTACTCTGCCATCGTCGAAAAAGTAGTCCCGACTACAACCCCCGAAATAGCTGAATTTTCAAAGATGTTGGAAAATACTTACCGGCTTGTGAACATAAGTTTAATCAACCAAATTAAAGGGTATGCTGATGCTGCCGGTATTGATATTTGGGAAGCGATTGAGGCAGCTTCCACAAAGCCATTTGCCTTTATGGCGCACTACCCCGGTCCCGGAGTTGGAGGACACTGCATACCAGTTGACCCTGTTTATCTTTTGGAAGAAGCAAAAAATTACGGAATAAATCTTGGCATGGTTGAAGAAGCCGTCAGGATAAATGAAGAGCAGCCTAAAAAAGTGATAAGTGAAGCAAAGAAAAAGTTGAATGGGCATACAGCCGGTAGAGCCCCAAAAATGTTGCTGCTTGGTATTGCCTATAAACCCGGAACTGCGGATACTAGAGAGTCTCCGGCGATAAAAATTATTCATGAAGCCGAAAAAGAGGGCTTTGAAGTTTCTTACTTTGACCCCTACGTTCCAAAACTTAATGGTTATAACTCGCGCTTTTTAACTCGGGAGCTTTTGGAGGAACAGGATGTTGTAGTGATAGCGACTCATCACGCCAACATTCCGTATGAGCTTATTGTAAATCTAGACAAGCCGGTTATTGACACTAGAAACATTCTAAGAAGTTATCACCAGAGCGTTTTAAACCCGAATGGAGAGTATACGTGAAAATATTAGTTACTGGGGCAGCCGGATTTATCGGCACAAACCTAGGCGAGCGCCTTTTAGAAGAGGAAAACGAGGTTGTCGGTATCGATAATTTTATCACTGGTTCGAGAAAAAATGCTCAAAGACTTTCCCGGCATCCTAGTTTTACTTTTTTAGAAGCAGATATTTCAAAGCTTGACCCTGTCAAGCTGCAAAACCTTAAGGGTCATAATTTTGATGAAATCTACCATTTGGCCTGCCCAACTGGTGTACCGAATTTAGGGCCACTGGCGGAAGAGATGCTTCTTGCAAGCTCGGCCGGCACAAAAAATATTTTAGACGTTTCTAAAGAAAGTAAATCAAGATTTTTATTCACTAGTTCTTCAGAAATCTATGGCGATCCAGAAGTTTTTCCACAAACCGAGGGCTACACTGGTAATGTAGACCCAGTTGGGCTAAGGAGCCCTTATGAAGAGGGAAAACGCTTTGCCGAAAGTTTGGCAGCCGCCTACGCTCGAAAATATGATCTGGACTTAAAAATCACTCGGGTCTTCAATACTTACGGCCCCTTTATGTCTGAAAAAGATCTGCGTGTAATACCGATGTTTGCCAAGCAAATTGAGGAAGGCTCACCGCTTTCCGTGCATGGCGATGGCCAGCAAAAGAGAACCTTTTGCTACATAAATGATCTAGTTGATGGGTTAGTTTTGGTCCTGAGAAAGGGGAAAAAGGGAGAAGTCTATAACATTGGCAGTGACGAAGAAATTAATATACTTGACCTTGCTAAACTTGTAGCTAAGATTTCTGGATCAGGTATAAAGATTGAATTTCGAGACCGTCCTGAACACGATCATGAAGCAAGGCTTCCTGATCTTTCTAAGATCAAATCTCTTGGTTGGTCCCCAAAGATCAATCTTGACGAAGGACTTTCCCTCACCCTAAAAAGCCTCGAATCTGCTAAAATGTAAACTTTATGAAACCAATTTCACCCTTTGGACTGCCAATCGGGATAAGTATCGCATTTTGGTCACTTGTTGGAATTGCTAGATTTTTCTACGAAAAGTTTATCGCAATACCAAAAAAAACCTCGTTCACCCGTTACAAAATTTCCGATATCGCCGCAATCTTGCCGGCTCATAACGAAGAGCTAGTAATAAAAGATTGTATTCAGGCTCTGAAAGATTCTGGGCTTATGCAAAATCAAATATATGTTGCTTCCGATGGGTCTATCGATAAAACAACAAAATTGGCAAAGAAGGAAAGAGTAAACGTAGTGGATATTAATCCAGGAAAAGGCAAGGCGAAGGCTTTAGTTTATCTCATTGAACACTTTAATCTATACGAGAGATACAAGTTAATATTTATAATCGACGCCGACACGAGGGTGGATAAAGAGTTTGTTAAAAGAGCCTTGCCCTTCTTTAACAATCCCGAGATTGGAGTAGTTTTTGCAGCATCAAGGATAGTCTGGCCACCACACATTATTCCACGTCTTAAGCTGTATTTTGTTGCTTACCGGGAACGTTTAAACCGCATGCTTCAATATTTATTAATTTATGGACAGACTTGGAAGTTTGCTAGTGTAAATTACGTAATCCCAGGCTTTTGTACAATTTACCGATCAAATGTTTTGAGTCAACTAGAAATAGATACTCCCGGACTTTTAATTGAAGATTTCAACCTAGCATTTCAGTTTCACAAGAAAAAAGTAGGTAAGCTTGGATTTAATCACCAACTTATTGGTTGGGATCAATATCCAGATAATTTGATGGATTATGTAAAACAAGTAAGGCGGTGGAACATAGGTTTTTTCCAGACGGTTCGTAAAAATGGAGTCTGGCCATCATTTTTTTGGCTTACGCTTTTTGTATTTTCAACTGAAGTCTTGCTTAATTCAGTTTTTGTGCTCTTTCTACCGCTCCTTCTACTTTATCTCACCTCACCCTGGATACCCTTTTCTAGTGACGTGCTTAATTCGTTTTCAAATTTGTATAGTAATTTTGGACCGTATAGAAATTTAACTTTGGGTGATATCTGGCTGGGAACTTTTCTGATAGATTACTTATTTACAGTTGCGATCGGCTTGATTACCCGCAAGCCTCAGTTTATAATTTACGGACTGTTCTTTTTTATTATGCACTTTATTGTGTCCGCAGTTTTACTAAGCTCAATAATACCCGGTTTTTTTGGGAAATCGGCTGGTCGTTGGGTACCGCCGACAAGAAGCGCTGAACAGCTTGGAGGAGCCGGTGGATAAGAAAAAGGTTTTAGCAGTCGGTGCTCATCCTGATGACATGGAACAGTTTGCCGGAGGTACGTTGGCTCTGCTTACTAAAGAAGGCCATGAAGTCTTAATCGCTGCTATGACCGCTGGGGAATGTGGATCACGAGAGTTGCTAGATAGCGAAGTTGTCGAGGTTCGCAGAAAAGAATCTGAGGAAGGGGCGAAAATAATTGGAGCAAAATTTACTAACCTTGGTATTAGAGACGGGAGTTTAAGTTATGATTTGGAAACCAGCAAAAAAATGGTGAAATTAATCCGCGAATTTGCCCCAGACATAATTATCACCCATCCAGTGATTGACTACATGGCCGATCACGCTCACACGGGCCGCTTAGTTTTGTGGGCGGTTCCAGAAGCAACTCACAAGAATTTCCCGGCCGATACAAAAGCTTCTTCACTAACCACTATGTCTCATATTTATCATACTGATCCGCAAGGTTTGATTGGGCCAGATGGGCAGATTGTCCGGGTGAACACGATCGTTGATATTTCTGAGACTATAGAACAAAAACTCAAAGCTTTCGCTGCTCACAACAGCCAAATGGGGTTTTTGGAAAAAGGAAAGATAAATGCGGTTGAGAAAACTCGCCGATGGGCGATTGCCCGAGGGCAACAGGTGCGGGTTGAGTATGGCGAAGGTTTCTACCAAGAACTTCTTGAAGAATACCCCCGCAAAAATATCCTTGTTGAACTTCTTATAGACAAAGTTTTTACTCTCTAAGATTGGCGCTCCGCTGCCAGCCACAACGGAGCGATTGTTCTCAGCCTGTCACTTAGCACCAGGTCTTTCGACGAGTTACTTAGTCTAGGCGCAGTATGTATACCCCCTCTCTACCTTCCGCTACGTAGGCGTATCCGTCTGCCACTTGCACATCGTTGGAACCGCCGGTCTCGTATCTGAGAACCATTGACGGTTTGGTTGGGTTAGAGATGTCCAGGACTTGTAGGCCTCCTGTCATGAGACGGCCTGGACTAACAGTGCTCAAGAACGCATAGGAACCCACGATGTCAATTCCGATTGCCCCAAAACCCACCTTTTCTTTGGGGATCACCTTCCGCGGATTGGCTGGGTTTGTAGCGTCTATCACCACTAGACCCTCGAACTCAGCTACAGTGTACGCGTAGCCGTCCACGACGAACATGTCCTCCACATCTTGGGGTGATGACGTCTGACCGACATAACGCGGATCTACCGGGTTTGAGATGTCAAGGACGTACAACCCGTAAGAGAAGGTGCCCAAGAAAGCACGATCGTCTTCCACGAACACGCTTTCAACTGACACCGGCGACCTGTCGTTTTGGAAGCTGTGTTGGGCCACTTGCTCAGGGAAGCGCGGATCGGAGATGTCCATAATCCGCAGCCCGTCGAGACCATACGCCACGTAGGCGTACCTACCCGAAACGAACACGTCCCCGGCGTAGCCGGAAGGATCTTCAATGCCCACCATCTTTGGAGCAGCGGGGTTTGAGATGTCCACTACCCCCAGGCCGTAGTCGCCCATTGCCAGGTAGGCGTAGTTGCCTTGGATGTCGATGTTGTACGTTCCGTTGTCCAACCGAAGTTCGCCAACCTCATCTGGTCTTGTTGGATCGGACACATCGACTACCCGAAGGTACGAGATCTTGTCTTCCAGCGCCCACCCCTCCGTTACGTAAAGGTAGGAGCCTTTGACCGCCACGTGGTCGGCGGGAACGCCGAACCGACCAACGAAGTCAAGGTGTTGAATAGTGCTCTTTCCGGGCTCACTGTCAGATGCCTGTGCAGCTAGCAGGAGTCCGACACCTACGATGATGAGTACGAGTAATCGTGATTGCACGATCTGCCTCCCTTCTCACTTGGCCTTATCGGGTTGGTGGTTACTCGTTCGTGAGGATTCTATCAGTAGTCCTATAAAAATGCAAATTAGCGGGATTTGAAGGTGGACCAGGTTTTTGAGTCTTCCCCGCCGAGGCGCCAGAAGGCGAGGTTGGAGATACCAAGTTCATTAAACAAACTGAGTTTTTCTTGGAAACTATCATTATTCTCGTACCAGACGGTGTGACCCTTACCACCAATACTATACTTAAAATAATGGGTTCGGGAGGAGGCGTCCCATAAAATCTTTGGCTTGTATTTACGAGTTAAGTTCTGCACGTCTTGAAAGGTTAGACCATTAGCTTTTCCAACAGCTCCCCAATCATAGCCGTAAAGCGCTACACCAGCAAACAGTTTATCGGGTGGAATTAAACTTTGCGCGTAATTCAGCACTTCTTTTACCCAAAGGGTTGATGCAATTGGGCCGGGTGAAGAGGTATTCCAATGCTCATCATAAGTCATTACGTGGAGTTGATCAGCATATTTACTAATCTCCTTCCAATCCTGAGCTGAAGACCCGTTTGAATAAGAAGGATCCTCCTCGCGGATTTTAGCGTGAAGGGCAACGGCCAATATTTTTCCATTTTTGTGCAATGCTTCAGAAAGTTCTTTAACAAAAAGGGTAAAATTGCCCTTTTGGTGTTCTCTTAGGGTTTCGTAATCAATATTGATTCCATCAACTCCAAGTCTACTGGCCAAACCTACAAGATCGGTAATATGCTTTTGCCGGGCCGAGGGATTTGCAATTACTTTATCGACTCGTACATAATCCCAGTCTCCCCGATCGTCCTCGTCTGGTAAATTGGCTACTAAAACAAGCACTTTGGCCCTCTTAGAATGAGCGAATTTAACTATGTTTTTGTCTTCCTTTGCGTATAAATACTTTCTAATACTACCGTCCGGTCTAAGACCGTACCAGAAGAGAGAAATATGGGTAAAAAGATCAGCGTTCTTCTTATACGAGGCGAATGCTTTTTCTTGATCCCAAAAAGGAATAAAAGCTAAAGTATTAGGAGGTGAACTTTGACTTTTAAGGGATTTGGCTTTGCTTGGTGGGTTCAGAGGAGTTTTGTTTAAAGTAGAATAAAAATTTACAATCATTAGAAAAGCTAATAAAGCTAATGCTAGGCCAACTATTATTAAGGGTGCTTTTCTGATAAAGAGTGGCCAAGGTTTCATCAACTAGATTGAGATTTGGAGCTTACTAAGGTTTCAACCGCCTTTTGCGTTGGAACATTCATAAGTAAGTCTATTATTGATAAGTTTGGGATAAATCCTTGCTGTTTAGTAAAAAGTTGGGGGTATTCCTGACATTTCCAGTCCTGCACCGTTATTTTAATGCCATTACTTGCGAAAATTGACTCATCCATGTAGGCAGCTGCCCCAGTGCCGCCACAATAGTCTTCGTTTGCGCCAAATTCTTTAATTAATGAGACAATTTTTTCATTCGGGGAGATCTTGTCGAAATTACCGGCGGCTTTGCTTTCAGTGGCTTTTTTGATTTGGGAAAGTCTGAAGGTTTTTTTGCTCTTTAAAGACTTTTCGACTGATTCTAGACTAAGGCTGCCCTTTTCAACCCTAGTCATTCCCAAAAGGTGCACTATCCCCCATAAAATTGTGGCGATGTTAAGATCAACTAGGCTTTGGTGCCTGGTAGTTAGTAGTTCTTTTACTTCAGGATAAAGTTGTTTGAAATTTAGAGATTTAGCGTAGGCTATCTGCAAGGTCTTCAAATGATTTTCCATCCATTTGTGGTCATAAGTTATTTTCGTTTTATGAAGGGGGATGAAGCCTTCATGCTTTGTTGGTACCATGAGAAGTTGGGTACCGAAGGCCTGCTTAATTGGTGTATGAGCCTGGTACGACTTATCGACTTTACCAGATGGATACTTGTGCTTGCGAAGAAATTGAGCATCGTCTCTGATAACAAAAATATCAGCTGCAAGTATTCTTGCAAAATAATGAAGCCGGGGAAAATATTGAGGTTGTATGCCTGAGTATCTCATTTTAGAATCAATGCTTTATTAAATAATTATTCTGTGCAAGTAAAAAGCTTCAGCTGATTCGGCCCCACACAAAGCGCCTCGGTATTTTGCTAAAGCTTCAATTTTTTCGACCGAGCGGGGGTGGGGATTTTTTCTTACCTGGCTTTTGTAAAGTTTTAGAGCTTGTATTTTATCCTTTAGGTTTTTAGCTGAGAGCTGGATAAACAAATTTTTCTGTCCGCTAGGTTCTAGACCCCAACCACCGGTGGTATGTTCGTAAGAAGCGACAATTTTTGGCACGCTTTTTGTGTTGTTTGGGCTAGGTCGACAAGAAGCAAAGGAAGCTTTAGCGACCGCCTTATGATCCTGATTATAATCAGAAAAATTTGGAAAGGCAATCATCGTCGGCCTAGTAGTTTCCATAGAAATGGATCCTCGCTCTATCTCATCCATCAAATCTTTTTGAGAAAGAGCGCTATCGAGTTGAAGGTGGAACTTGTTTCCGGGGAAAGCAATTTTATAATTATCATATTTCAAAAACTTGGCAACGTTCTCAATTTCTTTTTCCCGCTCTGTTGCTGTAGAAATGCCCCGAGGGGTAAAATCGTAAGTAGTGCCGTTAGTTAGAAATAAAACAAAGACTTTACCACCTTCCTCCTTAACTCTACTAATTAGTCCAGCGCAGCCAAGAGCTTCGTCATCAGGATGGGCAGCAACTATTAGTAAAGTTTGCTTTCCTAAGGGTGTCATTAACTATTTAGGTGGGACAGTGGGATGCAGTTATGATATCAGGCGAGAACTATTTTTGCAAACTAGCCAAAATAGGCGATGATAGCGGAGAGGAAAACCAAGATTAGACAAGCAAGTAGAGCGAACTCGGCGAAGATTATCGAGTTGTAGGAGGTTTCTCTTGGTTCAGATTTATTCATAGTTTAATTCTACCACGATGGTAAGTAATCTCGCAAATTAGTTTTGTTTATGACCACCTCTTTTAGCTTGCCTTCAATGTAGGCTCTGGCGATCTTGCGAAGAATTGAGTTTACCGTTCGTTGCAGGGTCCTGATATCAACATCGTATCCAAATGGCTTTATTACGAAGGGCCACACTTCTGGGTCAAAGTTAATTATTCCTTCCCCAAGCCCGACGATTTCAAGTTCTCTGGGAAACAGATAATCTCTGGCAATATGGATTTTGTCTTCATCAGTGTAGCGGGGCATAAGAATTACTTCGAGTCGATCGGCTACCGCGGCCGATATTTTTCCCAACTGGTTTGCCGAGCAAATAAAAAGAACTTCCGATAGATCAAATGGATAGTCGATGTAATAATCAGCAAAAGCAAAATTTTGCTCGGGGTCCAATATTTCCAAAAGCACTCCCATAATATCACTCTCAACCCCCTCCGCCGTAGAGTCTATTTCATCAAGCAGCAGCACCGGATTTTTAGTACCGGCTTTCTTTATATTTTTGATTATCAAACCAGGTTCTGCCTCAGGAAAAGTTCTTGATTGACCACGTAGTACTAGGGGATTGCTCATTCCCCCCATTGGTATTCGAGCAAATTTTCTACCCAGGGTAGTTGCGATCGATTGAGCAAAGGAAGTCTTACCGGTACCAGGCAGCCCCACTAGACAAATCACTGGCGAGCGGGAAAGTTTTACCACTTCTTCACTTGCCTTTTCCTTCTGAAGTTTTAGGACTGCCAAATACTCTAAAATTCGATCCTTAATTTGGGAAAGACCGTAGTGACTCTTATCAAGAATTTTTTTTGCCTCGGCTAGATCTAATTTATCAGGGCTTCGGTTAAACCAGGGAAGGGCTACTAGCCACTCGATGTATTTTGCGGCTCGCTCGTATTCTGCCTGGTAGGATCCTGCTTTTATAGAACGATTGAGCCGGTGGAGACTGTCCTCAATATTTAGTTTTAAATCAGGAGGTAAGGAGGCCTTCTCGACCTTTTTTAAGAGTGTTTCTACTTCGGAAAGAAGACCAGTTTCCCCGTGGTTTAGGGATGGAGTTTTGTGGTGGAAGGTTTTGGCAGGACCCATTAAGTTTAGTTTATCGGTTTTTTTAGTTATTTGCAATTTTATCAGGAATAAATAATAATTCCCTAGCGATGAGAAAAAAGAAACCAGTTCACGTTGCGATAATCATGGATGGTAACCGGCGTTGGGCGAAAAAGGCGGGCCTCTCGGAAATAGATGGACACCGAAGGGGAGTGGAAACCCTAGTCGAAATTTCTAAAGAAGCGTTGAGATTGGGGGCTAGGTACCTAACTGTTTACGCCTTATCCACTGAAAACTACCAAGCAAGAGCCAAAGATGAAATAAAAGGTCTGCTCCATCTAGTTAGTGAGGGTTATGTAAAGTACTTACCTAGGCTAAAGAAGGATGGAATCAGGTTAAATTTTATTGGTGATTTAGAGAGCTTACCGGCTCTGACGAAGAGATTAATAAATCAGGCGGAAAAAGAATTAGCCCGCGGGGACCGGGGAGTTTTAAATATAGCCATTAATTACGGTAGTCGCGGCGAAATAGTCGAAGCTGCCAAAAGAATATCAGAAAAAAATTTAGAATTCACTGAAAAGAATTTACATGATAGTCTATATACCGGCCAAATCCCCGAACCTGATCTATTAATTCGGACTGGAGGCGAAAAGAGACTTTCCAACTTTCTACTCTGGCAAGCTTCTTACGCTGAGCTTTATTTCACGGATACTTTATGGCCGGATTTTGACAAAGAAGAGTTTGCTAAGGCAATTGAGGAATTCGCCGCCAGAAAACGTAATTTCGGTCTCTGAAGTGTGGTTAGAATGGCAGAGCACCTTGGACGAAGAGGAAGACTCCAATTGCTATAAGAATAGCCAGCACGATAATTACGAAGATTATTACTGGAAAACCACCACTTTTATTTACAGAGGCAACTTCCATCTGCGGCGCTTGGGCCTGTGGTAGAGCATTTGACACTGGTGGAGCTGGTATTGGTACAGAGGGCGCACCGGGTACTTGGGGGGCTAGATCAGGTGGCATAGAGTCCATTTGCTGCGAGCCACCGCTTGGTCGTAGCCAAGGAGGACCGACTTCCTCTGGAGCAAAAGGTGATGGCGGCGGAGCCGCTGTTCCAAGCCCTTGGTCAACGGCAGATGTTGCCTCCCCGTAAGGGTTTTGGGTCGGTACGGGAGGGGGTGAGCCTGCCATACCACCATCACCTAAATCACCTGTTGCGGCAGGCACAGGTGAGCTAGCGATTGATGGTTCTGTCGGCGTCATAGGTAATGCCACCGCCATAGGGTCTGGTGGCGGTGCAATACTTGAGCTTGTCACAGGGTCTGGTGCTGGTGGGTATGGTTGCGGCGTGGGAATTGGTGCTGGTGGTGCTGCATTGACTGGATCCGGTGCAGGAGGCGGCTCAGGACTCGGTGTTGCTGGTGGTGTTTGCTCCGGACTCGATATTGGTGAAGTAGGTACTGGAGGCTGCAGGTTAGGATCTACTGCTGGTGAGGGATTTGGATTTGGTTGAGCTGGATTTTGGTCTTCGGGCACGTTGGCAGTCTCCTAAATTATATTAATATTAGATTATCTGATTCCACTTCCCTTGTCAAGGCTTTGCAGGTCTTTCATCTAAAAGATTTTTAATTCAATGGAAAAGAACAATCGAAGCAACGGTAAAGTAAATAACGATGCTAATTATGTCTTGGACAATGGTGGTAAAAGGGCCGGCTCCAAGTGCCGGATCGGCTCTTTCTTTAAATATGATTTCCGGCACAATTATGGCTATTACCGGAGCTATCGAGACATTAATTAGCATTGCCAAACCCACAGTTGAGGCTAATTCCACCGATCTAATCCAAAGATAGGCTATCAGCCAAATTATGATTCCAAATATAATGCCCAGAGCAGCACCGATAAATATCTCCTTTAGTGAATATAAAAGAAAATTAGCCTTGCTCTTGGCTAAATTGCGAACAAAAATAGTTTCTGTTTGGGTGCCAACCGCGTCACTCATGTAAACAATTAGCGGAAGGAAAAAGGCTAGAGAGATATTTTGAGTGAGAATGGACTCAAATCTAGAAACTAAAAAGGAAGCAAGTGTACCGCCAATTAAGCCAACAATTAACCACGGTACCCTCATACGCACAAGCAACCCTATTTTATCTTTTGTGTCGTCAACGTAAACAATCTGGCGGATAGATCTCACTAACTATTATTGTACAACTTTTCTACTAATTGTGGGGGAATAATATTAAAATCTGAAATCTTTACACTTTTGGTAGCCTTTGAAGAGACTCTTCGCCCTTATCCTTTTTGACCTTCCAGAAAAAGTAGATCATAAACCCAATAGCCAGTAGGGCGAGGAAGCCAAGAATGAAGTATAAGTATAGGTTGCTTGAGCTTTTAAGCACTAGGGTGAAAGTTCCTGTTATGGAGGCTGCCGAAGTGGCACCATTAGAAGAGACAGCATTGATAACTATTTTGTTCAGACCCTCGGCTAAATCTAGGTTTGTTGAGAACTCGCCAGAGGCTGTTGCGACTTTTAGATTACCTAAACTTCGATTATTAAGTTTCGCCGACACCGATGCAGTTGGGTCGCTAACACTACCTTTTAGATTAATCTGTCCCACATTAGCCGAAAAGTTGTTTGAAGGCTCCGTTACTGTAATGGAGGGGGCAGCCTTAAAGGTTGAGAAATGGGCCGCGTCAAAAGTAAGAGTTCCATTTGCATAATTAATGTTTGAAACAATGCTTTTGTCTTCCTTTCCGTCTGCCAAAACTTTAGGTTCCTTCACCCATGGTAAACCCTTCATGGTTATCGTTGCTTTTTTGTTGAGAACTGGTAAAGCTTTCGAATTTAGTCCAACAACGGCCGTTTTATCCATATCCAAGTAGCTATCCAATTTTTTAAATTTATTTTTTGTGTCTGTCGAGGATAGGTTCAGGGTTTCTTTGAATTTTATCGTTGCTTTCTTGGTGTCCAAAGTCAAATTTTGAACTTTTTTTGTATCCTTAATTTTACTTAGGTTTGTAGTTTTGCTGCCTTTTTCCTTAAATTCCTTGGGTAAAGTGATATCTTTTATGGTTTCTGGAGGCGGAGGCGGTGGTACATATCGAGAAAGGCTTATTGTGGGTATGTCGCCATCGTAGCGCTCTAAGGAGGTGTATTTTGTTTGGTAGCCACTTTTTGATATCTGAAGCTGCATGGTAGCTTCTTCCTGGCAAATAAGTTTATACAAGCCACTGTATTCTGCAAATGTGTAACTAGTTCCTCCATCTCCGCAATGGAAGGCGGATTTATTCAAAACTACAATAGTTGCCCCGGTAATAAGGGAACTATCTTTTTCCTGATTATTTATTAAAGTAATTAGACCTGGGGCTTCAGAGACAGCCGAAGCGTCTTTTAGATAAAATTTGTAGTAGTAAGATGGTGCGTCGTACCCTGGCAAGACACTGCCCTGTTCCGAACTCACTTTTTTGTCGGAGACAGCTTTATTCTCGTTTGAAGAAAGGAAGGAAATATCCAGCCCAACCAAAGCAAAGAGAAAAAGGGAGAAAAGGAAAAGGATTCGGGCAGATTTTACATTCACAACTAAATTTTCTGTTAAAATACAAAAATTGTCAAGAAATCTATATTTCTAGCTTGGGCATGGGGAAAGATTCTTTGTTTACTTGTTTTTCTAGAGATTTTTCTAGGCGGTTTGTGTCGGTGGGTGAGAGCATTTCCTTAAGCAATTCGTCGCTTTCGGTGTCGATACCGTCTTTATTCATTAGCTTCGCTACCATTTCTAAAAGTTTTGTTATTTCTTGCTCAGTGATAATATCGAGCTGAAGGCCCACCTCTTCTCGTAAATCGTTAATTTTAGACTCTCGATTTTGAGAAATTAGAACAAAGATTGCCAGAATTATTGCTTCTAGTGAGACCACCGTTGTTAGAAGCCCAAATGGAAATGGATCAAAGGGTTTTACCCCAGGTATGAGATTGGTATTTATGAGGATCCAAGTAACGAACCAAATTACGTTTACAGTAAGAAAGCGGATACTTCCAAAGGTAGTCGTCATATAATCGGCTACTTTTTCCGCAAAACTCCTTTTGGCGTCGGCTTTGGCCTGAAAACTTTTTATGATTCGTCGACTACTTTGGAGTCTTTCTTGAAAAGGGGATCTTTCTTGGGAATGTTCCGAAAAATCTTTGTTAGCCACAAATTTATTATATCACTCCAAAATACCCCTCCCAAACTAGTTTACCAGTACTGTAGCTAAGTAGTAAAATCTAATTCACTTATATGAGTATTGCAATAACCTTTTCGCAAATTTTAGTTTATTTTATACTAGTCCTACCAATTCGTTTTTTTCTTAGAGTTAAAGGCAAGCACAATCTTAAATCCTTTGAAGCGTTGAGTAAAAAAAACGGGGTATTATTGATCTCTAATCATACAAGTAGAACAGACCCCTTCGTGATTTTCTCTTCGTTTCCCTTCTCAGTATTTTATAAACTAGTACCAATTCATTTTATGACTTCGTCAGCCTATTTAAATAATTGGCTACAAAGACTAATTTTGACCTTACTTGGTTGTTTTCCGCATAAGACCAGCGATCCAACCTATTCTTCGGTATTTAGATCAGTAGAACTTATTAGCAGAGGTGAAAGGGTTCTTATTTTCCCGGAGGGCAAACGGGTTAAGTTGTTAAAATCATCAGAACCTAAAAGAGGAATCGGAACTATTGTTTTAGAGAGTAGTTATTCTGTCCTTCCAATTAGGATAATTGGTGTTGAGCATTTGACTATCGGAAAAATACTAAGACGAGGGTTAAATGCAACGATCGTTACTGATACTATTATTAGTAATCAAGAAGCAAAATCGATAAGTACAGATCCAAACATAATAGCTAAGGAGTTAATGAAAAGGGTATATGAGCTTAACTAAAAAGGAAACTGTCTTAATAACTGGAGCTACTGGAACTCTTGGAAGAAGGATTGTCGAAGAAGTACTGAAAAGCCACTCAGTCGGTAAAATAATATTGTTAGTTAGAGGAGAAACAAATAAAGCTGCTGGGGAGAGGGTATCTGCATTTATAAAGTCCTCAAGAAGTAAAGTTTTCGACGTTTTTGCTTCTGACGTCACTAAAAAAGATCTAGGTTTAAACAGTGAGGTTTACAATAAACTTTCCAAAGAAGTGACTTCCATTTTTCACTGCGCCGCTACTGTCCGATTTTCCGCTGCCCTTGAAGAGGCTAGGCTTGTAAATTATCAGGGCAACGCGAATCTGCTTGAGTTTGCTAATAATTGCCGAAACCTTTCAAAATTCGGTCACGTTAGTACGGCGTTTGTCGCTGGTAAAAGGAAAGGAGTTATCTATGAGGACGAACTGGAACACAATGAGGGTTTTATTAACCCTTATGAACGATCCAAATATGAGGCTGAAATTCTGGTCAGGGAAAATATTACTTCCTTACCAATTAACATTTATCGCCCCACAGTGTTATTGGATAATGAAAGTAGAAACGCTGTTAATTACATGTTCAAACTTTTCTGGGATGAATCTCTACCAATTATCCCTGGTGATAAAAAGGGCAATGTCGATTTAATATCCGTAGACTATTGTGCTTTTGCGCTCTGGAGGATATTTGATAAACATTTTTCGGAAGGTAAAACCTATCATATAGCCTCTGGACCAGCTTACTCTTATAGCTTAGGAGAATTAGTAGAAAAGGTTGCTTACCACTTTTCAAAACGGAAGAAGTTAACAACGCCGAAGATAATAAATCTAAACGAGTTCCAAACGCTACTACTTAAGAAGTTATCAACCACTAAAATAGGGGTTTTTAAGAAACTAAATACATTTGCTACTCAGCTTTTATATCCTAAGATTTTTAACAATACCAGTTTGCAGGAGTTGGGAGATAAGGAATTGCTACCCAAGCACGTTGGTACCTATTTTGATCAGTACCTTGAAGACTTTTTAGAGAGAAAGGCTTTAGATGATTAGTATAGTTAGTTATTTAATATTACCTCTACTTTTGTCTGGTGTAGTTCACCATTTCTTCGTGATCAAATACGATATTTTTAAATCTCTCAAACTACCGGTTGATCTTGGTGTGACTTTTTTTGGTCAAAGAGTATTTGGTGACTCCAAAACATTAAGAGGATTTATGGTCGTCATTATTTTGACTGGGTTATTTATGTATATACTCTCTTTTGTTTACCCTTCATTCCAACTAAAGGTCAACCCATTTTTAGCTGGTACTTTATTAGGGTTTGGATATTCGCTAGGAGAATTACCAACGAGCTTTCTAAAAAGAAGGTTTGATGTACCTACAACTGGCCAAGAAACAGGATTAAAAGGATTCGTTTTTTATACTTTGGAGCAGATAGATTCGGTGATAGGGGCCCTTATAATAGCCCAATTTCTTTTGACCTTAGATATCAGGACGACTACTTCACTTTTTGTTACTGGGGTTCTGCTGCATTCAATACTAGATCTTGTTCTTTACTTCCGGGGATATAAACAAGGTTTGAGCAAACCCTTCTATCTAAAATAATAAGCTTGCAAAAAAGCCTGCAATTACAGGAAGCAAAAGGTTATCCCACCCTTTTGTAGTAGCTGCTTCAGCAAAAGTCAGAACCAGAGAAAAAACAACAAAAGTAACTAGACTTGATATCGAAATTTCGCCATAGTTAAACCCAAAGAAGCAAAATATAGAAAATGTTGTCAGAAGGAAAGCTAGGCTGCCTTCAGAAGTTACAAAGAAAAGTTTTCTTTTCCCATATTTATAACCAACAAAGCCAGCTACAGAATCTGAAATAGCTAGTACCAGCACCGAAAGTTTAAAGGCAGTCAAATTAGAGTCCCAAAATAAGAGTCCTGAAGTAACCAAACCTAGTGGGAATAGGATTGATCCTAAAGAACTACGATTCACTCTTGTTACGCTCGGTAATAGCTTAAAGACTTCTGAGAACGCCAAGACCAATGTGAATAGAATTCCCAAAGCTACAGCCTGTCCTAAAGTTAGGTGATAAGGCATCATAAATGCAACTAAGCCGCTAAGAAGATGAGTAGATCTTCTGGTTATCTCGGAGTTTAAACGAAGATACTTAAAAGAAATCTCCCCAATTAGAAATATTGTTACAAACAAAATAAGGAAGCTAATTAAAGGGACATCCATCATTTATTTTTTCTCAGAAAGTAGGCAAATCCTTTATTTTTAAGTTTTAAAAGCTTAAATAAACTTCTCAGATTAAAGTAGCGAAGTAAAAGTAGTCTAGTTTTAACCATAAGAGGTAAGGTATTGAGACTGACTTTTTTAAATCCTATATCGAAAAGCATGGATTGAATTAGGTTATTTGTTGTCGCTGCAAATATATTCTTTCCGACTAATTCTTTTGCTGCTGAAGAGATTAATAGTTTCTTACTAATTTTCTTGCCTCTATACTCAGGGAAAACATAAAGGGTAGATAGCCCCCACCAGTTATTCCAGATTTTATACTTTTCTACCCACCCAAGAATTTTACTGTCCTCGTTTGTGGCGATAAGAAAGTCGCCTTTCTTAAAAGAGTTTGTTATCAAACTTGTTGATCTGTAGCTTAAGTTCTCATCTTTAAGGCTAATCTCTGAGATTTTTTGTATAAGTTTATGATCTTGACTCATTGCCTTTCCGTTAACAACTAAAATTTTCATTTTAGTCCTAAGTAAAACATGTAAAGTGCTATAAGTAATAAAAATGTTACGATCGGCCAAATCCTTTGGGGTTTAGGGAATGCAAAAGTACCTATCATTAAAGAGCTTTGCAGAATTATTAAAAGCCACGAGGCCAATCTTAAAGAGAGGCCACTTATGGCAAGTGAAATAACTGAAACGGAAAAAATGGTAAGATAGCTGAAAACTACTGGCAGGCCTGGGTATCCCATCTTGGTTTTCTCTCCGACATAACCCACAATGTTAAACCTGACTAGTCGAAAGACGCCAGCTAAGACAAAGATGTAAAGTATCACAACTGATGTTAAGTCTTGCAATTTAAAATGTAGATAGAAAACAAGGGATGGGTAAATAAGATAAATAAAGGCGTCGACAAAACTATCCAATTGTCTACCAAATTCTGACTCCTGCTTAAACCTTCGTGCTAAAAAGCCGTCAAACGTGTCGGCTATAAAAGCAACCAAGGCAGTTCCAAGTGATAAGTGAAACCTACCGTTGATTAGGAGAAGAATAGAAATCCAAGCAAGGAGAAGAGCTAAGTATGATACAAGGTTTGAAATACTAAAAGGTTTTATTTTATCCATTTAATGCAACTAATCCAGTTTCAAGATCCATTTTAATTTCCTTGTCGTTAGGGATTATCTTAGTAGCATTGCTAGCATTAATTATGCAAGGGATACCAAATTCTCGAGCCACTATTGCTGCATGAGATAATGACCCGCCCCGTTCCACTACTAGACCTCTTAATGAGGGGAAAATGATTGTCCAGCCAGGATCTGTTTGTTTGGTAACAAGTATTTTGTTTGAATAATCTTTATTAGGATCAAAATCTACAACCACCAAAGATCTTCCTTCAATTACTGTGCCAAACTTACCTTGCGAGGCTAGGTCTCCTTTGACTGATTTTTCTTTAGTCTCAGTCGTTAATTTACGGGTCTGATTCTTAAGTAAGGTTTTATTATAAATTTCTGGTGTAAAGTTGGTAGTAATTCTTCTTGGCAGATCAATACTTTTCCAAGACTTTTCTTGACTTTTTCTTTCCGCAACAGTCTTGATAAACGAAGTTTTTTTACTTTGGTGGGATCTAAAAAAGGTAAATATTTCTTCCACTTCTAGATAGAAAACATCACTGCGGCTCTTTAATGCCTCTCGTTTTTCTAATCTTTTCCCAAACTCTCTAAAAACTTTTCTAGCAATGCCAAAAATTAATGATCTTTTAAATCGAGTCTCTTCGCGCATCTTTATTGAAGATTCCGACCAGTTTAGAATAAAGTTAAACACTAGGCGCTTAAAAAGTTGAAGATTTTTCACTTCTATTTCCAGATATCTAGTCGAGATGATTTTGCGGGGTTTTATCTCACTTCTTAAACTATTTTTTAGCAATTTTATTAAAACCAGAGGATCGTCTTGAAAACTTATTGACTCAAGTTTTAGTTCCCCGGGCATTCGTGAACCAAAATCTTCTATGTAACGGCGAATCTTTTTTCTTATCTCGGCTAACTGACGGTCTGAATTGATTTCCGATAGTATTTTTTGGGAAGACTGAGATTTAAACAGACTTTTGGCTTTTTCGTCATTAAAAATTGTTCTGGCTATTTCCTGCATAGCTTTGCCTGGCTCGGCACTTTTTAAACCTATACCACCGGAGATAAAGTAGTTTGCTTTTGAATTATCTTTGTCATCAAGCCATTTTTTGGTTAATTTCTTCAAAATACCGACACTTATCATTACTGCAAAGTCGTTAGCAATCGGAGTACTGAAATCTTTTGTGAGAGTTTCCTCAAAACTTTCGTAAAATTCTACCAACTCTTTATCATCCTTGACGTCATAGCGCACTTTATTTAAATAGGAAAAGTTTCTATCAAAAGTCTCATTGAATCGCCTAATTAAAAGCTTCATAAACACGAACGAAATAGAGATTCGAAAGATACGATAAAAAAGATTGGCCAGATCGAATAGCCTTTCAATTAAATGGGTTTTTTGCCCGGCTTCGTAAAAATACTCTTCATCTACTCCAAGCATTTGCTCCAAGAACTTACCGTTGAATCTGTATCCTGGTAGCAAGGCGATGAGTCGGTGCCAGTTAATTAGATGGTAATACATACTCCCGCCAATAAATGCCAACATATTTGGAAAAAGATCGGCATTTTCTGTTAAATCCTTATTACTTACGCCAAACAATTTACAGAAGCTCACATAAACTTTTTCGTAGGCTCTCTTAGCAAATGAATAAGTTAGAGGTGTAGTTACGCCTGAGTAGCTTTCATTTAAGTTTGAGTTGTCGAAAATAAAGCCTATTTTGCTAGCCATAAAGAAGTAGACATACCTATGTTTAACAATATTGCGTAAATGATAGAACAGAAAAATACCTTTTTAGAAGTCTTAACATTTGGCTTTTCTTTGAACTTATTAATTACTACAGCCAAATACAAAAAACAAACTAGCGCTGGAAGCAGTGGTATGAGGCTTGTACTTTTGGCCACTATAGATATAAAAACTGAAAAAATAAGACTTAAAGCAGATAAACCAGCTAGCAATTTACTGGCGCCGTCGATGCCGTATTGAGCTGTGTATGTGTCTTTTGATGGAATCTCTAAAGTCTTTGGTCTTATTTTCCTGGCAACTTCTAAGCTGAAAAACGAAGCCGTTAAAAGGAGGGAGTGAGCCGTAAAGAGGTAATTGGTGAGAAAATCGAAGCTTTTTATATTTATAGAGTATAGGTAAAAGAATATGGGTATTGCTAGAACCTCATGCACTGCAATATAGACAGTAAAGTGTTTCTTTAGCCAATACTTGGCAAAAAATTCTTTTAATAGGAGTAAGGAATACGAAAGAGCAATAATAAAAAAAACAAAAGCTGCTCCCCCTGAATAGAGGCTTAATATCAACTCAAGTGCAAAAATAATAAAAACTAGACTTCTTAACTCGGAGAGGGAGATTAATCCTCTTGGGACAGGCCTGGTGGCGTAGTGCTCTTTATCATGCTCAAAGTCTTTAAATTCATCAAAAAGACGAAGTCTAAATAAAAAAAGGAACAGAGCAAGACAACTGAGTAAACCCCTCTCTAGTTTATAACTACCCTCTGAAAAAACTTGAGCGAACAAACTTGCGTGTAAACCAAATATTAGAGATAGCGTAACGAACTGATACAAAGGGAAACGCTCGCTTAGATAAATAAAACCCCTTTTTAATAATCCGCTTGTGTTCTGCATAAATTTCCCTATTCATAATATACTGACTTAAACTAGGAAACAATCATTTCTTAACACAAGTTGAGTAGTTTTTAATGATAATTCCGCGAACTAAGTAACAAATAAGTGGATTGAGTCTTGAGAACGGAAAGATCGATTGTTAATTGTGGAAGTTTGGAACCAATGATACCTAATGATTGTCTAAAACTAGAAAATTCAATATATCAGGCCAGCTAAATTTTTGCTTACTTTTAAGCCTAAAAAGTTTAAGTTAACGCACCTAAGACTAAATAGCTTATTAGGTAAGAAATTGAGGGGACTGTTGTAATTGTTTGAAGGATTTGTTTTGTTTTTGGTTTGGTTGTAAGGAATTTGAAGATTGAAACAGTAGTAGCCTTGGGGATGGTAGTAGGGTTGATCAGTGGAACCGTAAGAGCCTCTATTCTCTGATGAAGAGGTATCAAAAGTAGCACAGAGCTTGTAATAAGTATCTGTTGTTGGTTGATATTGATATGGTTGCCCAGTCTTAGGATCAGCAACATAACCATAGTAACTTAAAGTTGTGTCGCTTAGTGTTGCCGGCAGTTTACCGTTTTGACTGTAATAGTTTTCAATCGCGTACTTTAGATTATAGATGTCATTAATCCTTTGTTGATCAGATTGCTTGGCTTTAGATTGAGATCGATTCAGGGCATTAAAAAAGTAAATACCGCCAACAACTAGAATTAGTATTAGAGCTACTATAATCGCTTTTGTTCTATCAGGTTTAATGGGTTGGGTTTCTTTTTTAGATTCTTGAGGCGCTGATTCTTTACCTAATGCACTTAAGATTTGAGATTCAGCCCAGCCTTTTTCTCTTAATCTGAGAAAAATGTCACTTTCGGGCATACCATTTTGTTTTGCTTGATTTGCATAATTAATTAAAGCCGTCTCTTCTTTGGTCAAGGCTTTTTGCGGAATTTGCGTTGGTTTAGGCTTTCCGAACCAAGCATCTACCAACCAAAGTGTAAAAGACCCAGTAGCATAGGAGAGCGGAATCCAAATAATTAGGCCAAGCCCAAGGGTGCAAACTACCGAAGCTAAAAAAATAATTGGTCCGCCAATAGGTAAGAGGACAACCATTAAAACAACAAAACCGATCAAAGTTTTAATAGGTTTAGACATTATCGTTTGTTATCCAATATAATCTCCCAATATCTAATAAAACAGATTATCAGAGCTAGGTAAAATGGAATTGCCAAGGCAACCTCAACTGGCGTGTGCGTAATTGGTGTATTGATCCCCACGAAATTTTCCACCGCACTTGGGCCATAGATGCGAAGACCACTGGCTATAAACCAAGACTCGAGTGGAAGGAATACAGTTGTCCCAACGATCAGATAAAGAGCGAACCTCTTAGCAATGTCTAGTTGAATAAAAATTCTATCCACCAACCCTGTAGCAAGCCAGATAATTATTATCCAAACACCGCTCATTAAAATACTAATGTCGCGGTACATATACGACCAAGATGGAAATTTGGCATTAACCACCATTGGCTCTACCATTAGTTCAAAGAAAAATACACCAATAAATGCGAGGGCCAAGTTTCTAAGCCAGGCTCTGTTTTTCACTGGCACAATAGCTTTATCATCAAGTGAAAAGCTCCAATATTTATAAAAGGCTATTACTAAACTAGTAAATACCGGTATGTAATAAAGAGCCTCGATAGGAACGTTTATTATGAAATAGCCAACCAGAGTATCCAAAACCTCTGGTGAGTAGGCTCTTATACCAAGGCCGACTACGCTAGACTCTGCAATAAATACAGCTACAGTTATTAGTAGTAAGTAAACAATAAACCTCTGCCACTCAATATATTTTGAAA
The DNA here is from genome assembly GCA_040876345.1 of Candidatus Woykeibacteriota bacterium. GTDB lineage: Bacteria > Patescibacteriota > Microgenomatia > Woykebacterales > RBG-16-39-9b > JBBDPM01. The sequence goes on from JBBDPM010000001.1 coordinate 198,581, forward strand.
AAAACTTATCCACCAAAATTACAGCCGTCAAAATCATTGTTGACCAACCAACAGTTAAAATCCAACTCACATCTCTATAAACATACGCCCACCACCCAAGTTTAAAATTGTTCCACATTGGAGCAGTAAAGATTTCAAATATTAGGACTCCGGCGGCTACTAGGAAATAACGTTGAGGAATCTTATCCTTAATTCTGGATAGTAGAAAAAGAATAATTATTGTACCGAGTATAATAAATATTTCGAAAAAAAGAATTGATAACGTTGGTGTTTTATCAAACTCGTGTAGTAAATTATATGTTATATCTTTTGGTATCATTTAGTTATCGGAATTCTACTAGGTTTTCTACCGTTGCCGTTGCTAGCCTGTTTTTGAGCGAGTACCTTGTCTAATATGTGTTCACCAGGCGATACTGCGTCTTTCTCTCTAAATTCGGAATCTTTTATTTTACACCCACCCCATTTAGCACAGGTAAAACCTTCAGTGGAGGTGAGCCTATCCCAAACCCTGTAAAGAGGCTCCTCAATAGCATTACCAAAAGTTGCATGGTTGAAATCACACGACATGACGTCTCCATAGGGCGAAAGATAAAAATAACTTGTACCACAAGAACACCCGACGCTTCGGTGGCTGGATGCATAGGCCCAAACTATGACGCCTGGGTACGATTCATCCTTATTATATTTCACACTCCGATTGATAATTTCTTCAACCCAGTTTTCATTATCAATTAAATCTTTTCTGAATTTATATCTTCCCGTTGGCATCGCATCAAATATTACGACCTCATGTATGCCCATCTTCTTAGCAAGATCAAGAATCTTTTCCATCTCACCTTCAGCAAAAGATTCTGGTGTCAAAGTGGTTGAAATACCAACAGAAAAACCCAATTCCTTTGCTTTCTCAAGGCCCTTCATCGCTTCTTTAAAGATGCCCTCTCTGCCACGGAATAAATCATGTTTTTTAGAATCTGCAGAGTCGATGCTTACATAAACACTGTCTAAACCAGCATTTCGCAGGGTCTTTGCTTTTTTTGCTAGTAAGATTCCGTTGGTGAACATTAGAGTAGTAGATAAATCCTTATTCACCGAATCAATAATTTTTGGCAAATCCTCACGAAGTAATGGCTCACCACCGACAAAGTTCATTACTGAGACACCAAGCTCTTGGGCGTCCTTTATCAACTTCTTCGCCTCCTCTAAAGTTAGAACTTTTCTTGATCTATCTTCCACGGCAGTAAAGAAGCTGCAGTGTTCGCAATGGGCGTTGCAGATGTCATTTATGGCGTAGCTCATCATATTTGGAAGATTTTTATTTTGAATGGTTCTGTAGAGTTGTCTCGCGAAAAAATTTGCGGCTGGTTTACTGTATAAAGATGGAGTAGATAGAGAGTAAACAGGCTTACCATCTCGCCAGTGAATAACTTTGTTGTGGTTTAAATAAATTTTATAAATCTGATCTAAATAATCCGAAGTATAACCAAGCGTTTTAGTAGCAAGAAACCACTTTAGCTTTACTTTATTAAATAGTGAGTTCATTTATAACTAACCTTCTTCTAATATGGTCTTAAGATTTTTAAGCATCTCTTCTGCCGAGTGCTGATTTAGTTTGTCGAGCACAGTTCTGCCAAACAACTTTTGTAAAACACCTTCTGGGAGCGCATACTCTACCTCTACTGTAACTTTAGTTCCACCGCCTTTCTCGCCAAATTTATAAGTCCAGGTAGATTCGCCACCATTCTTTGTTTTTATTTCAACTAGTGTGGTCTTTCAAATTTAGTCCCCTCGGCCCTACCAGTCAAGTCTAAACCTGCAAAGTTGAACCGCCAATTAAATGTTTGGCCTACCCCAGGCTTTTCTGGATTTATATTCGTATTTTCCATTAAATTAGGAATAAAGGCGGGGCCATTTTGTGGGTCTGCAGTATAATCAAAAACCTTTTCAAGCGGTTTCTTGATAAATATGGAGGACTTTACTTTACCCAATTTAAATATCTCCTCTGCAAATAATACTAACATTTAAAAAATTAAAAGGGAATACAATAGACTTTTTGTCCACAGTCTTACCATCTCAACAAAAAGTATATGGCGCAGCATAGTAGTCTCAAGCACCTAATCGTTATAGTCAGGTCTAACTTTGAAGCTAAATGAGGCAAGTATATTTGTAAGTGTTAAATTCTTTTGACTCCTATTGTACAGCTACCAAAAAGACCAGTTAGAGTACCTCCTAGGTCAACGCTAACCCTGTCCCCGGCGGCTATAGTGGTCGGAGAAGAAATTAGCGTTCCACTAACAACTGTATTTATAGTTCCGGAGAGATTTATATTGCTGGTCAATTGAGATGTACCCGAACCTGGGGATTGTGTTCCCGTGTCAACTGTTAACTGCAGAGTTCCCAACAAGAGAGCTTTTACCGAATAGACGCATTTTACGCTGGTTAAACTATAGTTTGCATCAGCGATAAAGACAGTGTTATCAAGTAGTGAAGATAGTAGGTTAACACTGACAAAAAGCGTCTGCGGAACTATCGACCCTCCAACAGTCAAATTATCGGCAGTGGTGACAGATAAAGTCTTTCCAGATGATATTGTAGTGTTACCCGCTAACGTTATCGCCCCAGTTCCCGTATAAAATGTGCCGGCTGAAGAAGACATATCAAAGTTTCCGTTGATAGATAAGTTACCAGTGCTGCCCCCATCAGCGATACTGAAAAGCGTGTTGGAACCATCACGGAAAACAATTGACCCAGTGTTACCCACGTCAATGTTAAAGGTAGTAGCTGTTGTAGTAAGGTTACCACCGTTTATGCCTAAATTTCCAGTTAAGGTACCACCAGATAAGGGTAGATAATTGGAAACTGTTATTAAATCAGAAATATTACTATCAGTAATGGAGCCAGTTATACTGCCAAATGATCCAAGGGCGAGAGTTAATCCTAAATTACCCAGGGTACCCGAATTTAGAGCTGAAGCTGAAATTGAAGATCCGGATCCTAAGGTCAAAGTATCGGAAATATTTGTGTCTCCCATACTGCCAGGTTATTGACCCGAAACTTCCCAAAGCTAAAGTAACCCCAGCGTTACCAAACGTTCCCGAGTCTATGGCGGTAGACGATAGGGAAGAGGTTGGTCCAACTGTTAGCACATTTGGTATATCAGAATCTGTCAAACCGCTAACACCAAAAACAGTCAAACTTCCCAACAACGTTCCACCCGCGAGAGGTAAATAACTCGAAGCCGTAATATTATCGGCAATATTTGAGTCAGCTAAAGTGCCGGAAACACTGCCAAACGACCCAAGGGCCAAGGTAATTCCGGAATTACCAAGCGTCCCGAAGAAATGTTTGAAGCGTTAAGTGAAGTAAGATTTGCACCGCTTAAGACTGGCAATAGACCAGAGCCATTAAGCTGAACAAGCTGACTGGCACCATTTCGGTTGATAATTCTGATGAGTTATCAGTTTTTACAAAGATGAAATAAAAGTTTCGTTTATCTACTACCCCTTCTCTCACTCCTTCCCAGTCGAAAAATTAGACAATGAATTGCAGCTTTTCTCAGTTAAGGACATAGCGGTTATTAAAGCTTACACCATTGGTAGAAGAGGTGAATATCGAGATTATTTTGATTTATATACGATTCTGAAGAATGACTACATTAGGTTGCCCGAACTTATATCCAAAGCAAATAAAGTGTATGGTGGTGTTTTTGAGGAAAAGATATTTTTACAGCAGCTAGTGTATTTTGGTGATATTTTAAACTTTGGTATTACACCAACTACTGATCCCTCACCTAAAGAGGACGAAGTAAAACGTTTCTTCGAGGAATTAGCCAAAAACTACTTACTTTGAATAGTTATTCTACCTTCTGCCAAATATCAGGTTTTATTCCTCTTGATTTGATCTGGTCGATCGTGGTGAGGTAAAAAGAAATGTTTGCTCCTTCTGAATCCAACTCCTTGACGATGAATTTTGAAAGAAATCCTTTGGTTACATAACTTGGGCAAATCATTAAAATTTTAGGAAAGGGATGCTTTGTATTCTCTAGCCACTCATTTGAAAAGTAATATTCAATTAAATCTTTGATACGGCTCCGAAGAGCGTACCTTGGAACTTGCGGGCTGACCATCTCTTGAAAATAGCGCCTAATTTCGTTATTTTCCTCCCAGGCGATGTAGGCGTTGGGTAAAGGCTGGGGAAGGTATTTGTGATCCTCAAGGTCAGTTTTAGTGAAAAGGTGGATTTTGCCTTTTGTTTCTTTTACCGCTTTTTGCAGATTCATAAAAATATCGGCTAGAAACATGCTTTGGTCTCTGAAGTACGGGGAGCGGGTCTTTTCCCGGTAGATGCGGTTTAATAAGTCTAAATTTATGTTCTTTTGCTCCTTCAAGATACTTCGGCTTTTGTTATCAAGAAAGTAGACTGCCGGTTTTGTGTTCTCACCAAGCTTTCGGGAGTAGGTTCTCGCTAAGACTCCTTTATCTGTTAACTTGGATAACCATGATCTAATACGACTGTGGTATTTGTGACTGAGCAAAGTCTGGATCTGTTGTCTGTTTAGAAAACGGAATCGGTAAAGTAGAAGAAGTATTTCAGTTTGTTTGTTAGTTACGGTCGGTGGTTGCACTAGTTTTAGGAAGGTTAGGACAGAGGCAGAGGTATTATTGATATTCCTCAAGTCGAGAGTATAGCACACCTCCCCCCTTCTTTAGAAGGGAAAGAGGTAAGGAAATTTGGAAAAATAGATTCAAAAATAGCCAAATTATGTGTCAGAGCGCTGACACAATTTGGGAAAACAAAGTAATAAACATCACTTATCGAACTCTATATTAGACCGTTGTATCAATCAATAATCACCTTTATAACTCCTGGTGTCCACTTTGGTGACCCTAACAACTCTGCAATTAAACACCTTGGTTCAGGTTCTGAAGGAATGGAAGGGTTTGAATATACTTGGAGGAATTGAGGCTAGTGATAGGTTAGGAAGTAATTACCTAAGTTGATTAGAATCGTAATTACTTTATACTTAAAAGTGAATAATGGAAAACTATTTAATCAATTTATGAGGTAGGCTACCGAACGATGTCCGAACCTACTACAGCACATTATCTCAGAAAGATATTGCGTTCTTCAAGCATTCGTTTCTTCAACTCACTTAATTTTCCCTCGTGTAAAAATGTGAAGAAAATGTTTTTTAGTAACTCTGCGGTTTCTATTTCCTTTTGAATATTAGATCAGTTGTCAAAGTAGAAATTATGTGACTTTGAAGAACTATTTATTAGGAGAAAATTCAATTATCCACTCAATACCGTATTTATCTCTAAACATACCCATATATGATCCCATACCATCAGTCATAGGTACTTCTACATTACCTCCAGATGAAAGGCCATTAAATATTTTTTCTGCCTCTTCTTTACTTTCTGTACTTATTGCAATTTTACTTCTATTTTCATTTTCATTTACTTGTCCCATACCTTCTGGAACATTATTTGCAATTAACATATTATCTTTACCAATAGGTAAGGTAATAAACATCATTTTATTTTCATCTTTATCATTTAGTACTTTTCTAACATCCCCACCGAAAACCGATTTATAAAAATCAAATGCTTCTTCAGCATTACCGTTAAAGTTGATCCAAGGATTTATTTTAATCATAGTTTAATAATATCAAATTATTGTAAATTTTAGAAGATGATTTGTATTTAAAAATAAAGAGATATATAAATCCATATTAAACTATATCGATGGGTGAGGGACCACACAAACCACTTTGGTGGGTTTTAACTCTCACAATTCCAGTAATATTATATGTCGTTCGAAGACTTACAATTAATAAAGGTGTAAATAGCTTACTTCCTTCGAATAAAGTCTCCTTTTTTATTATAGTAATTGGTTTGGTTTCATTGATTATTATTTTCTGGATTGGATATCAAACTTATATACAAGTGGTTTTGAACAGATGCAAGAGTTATATGACTCAAGATGACAGAAAAGTGGTTAAATTAATTGACAGAACAGTCAAATATGGTGACCCCGGGGGGATTCGGACCCCCGATCTCCTGGATGAGAACCAGGTATCCTAGGCCGCTAGACGACGGGGCCACGATCATTTTGGCCGAGTAATTATATTAAAAAATGGTTTGGAATGCAATCTGAGTTGGGGTAGCGGGCAGACGCTCCGGAGAGAATCTGCCACAGCTATACCTCTCCATTCTCTTTCTTTCTTGCGTCTCCTCCTTTTCCGTTGCCGAGTCGCTCCCGACGCGTCTTACCGTAGAAGCCGGCGTATTCTGGGTGACCATTATCGATCATTAGCCGGGCGATCCTACGCATAACTAGATCACATAGAGCCCGGTCTTCGCTAACGCCGTACCTCTTGCTGATCCGCTTGGCGCGCCGATCCCCCTCCTCATATGAGATTGGCTCACCGAAGATGACGGTGACCTTGCTGAATGGGTGTGGACGCCAATTTCCAGGCCTCCACATCTTATCCGTTCCTATGAGGGCCATCGGCAGAATGTTCGTGTCAGGGTGACGTAGAGCAGTGGCTACTCCATCGTGGACCTTCTTCATACCCGGGACCAAGACACGAGTTGCTTCCGGGTAGATAAGTGTCCAGTAGCCCAACTTTAGAAACCTTCGTAGTTCCGGAAAAGCGGCCGTGTTGATCCGGTCCGCATTTCTCAGATGCTGTTTACGTTCCTTGCTTGTCAGTGTGCGTAGGAATTTCCTCTCCAGCATCTTTTCGGGGACGATGGGAATATAGTGGCCGCCTTCGGTTAACGAAGATCATGCCGATGACAGAACGGAACAAGTCTTCAGCGAGTTCTACCTCCCCTAGGAACCTGATGGCGGTTTGAGGGATGAACGCATCAGGCATCGCCTTGTGGTTACCGACCACTTGGGTGCCCCTTCCACTCGCCAAAGCCCCTTCAACGTTCTCGGCTCCCTTTACCACTAAGTTGCCGAGCCACCACTTTAAGTAGCCCAGCGGGAGGATAGCTGCCTTGGCGATTTGCCAAACGAGCTTATTACGAGGATGAAACCCAGCTGGATCATCATCGTCAAGAAGCAGACCGGTCTTTGTATCCATCAACCATCTGCGTGTTAGCTCACCTACCGCGATTGTGAGAGCGGCGGTGGCAACCACGGATAGCCTGGACGCCGTTTGCTCACGCATAGTGGCTCTCCCTTCCTTGAACTAACTGCCTGTAGATTTATCGACCCCTCAACTAATCTACCATATGAATACTTGCCAGGCAAGATATATCCTAGAGTAAGCACTTATATATTGACAATTTTGAAGCTGGGGAGTAGTATACGTGCAAGTGTGCTGGCCTCGTTGTTAAAAGCGGGGTCTTTCTTTTATATATATATATATGATGCCTCAACTAAACATGAAAAACGAAGCCATTTACCTTACTTCAGAAGGTTTAAAAAAATTAAAAGACGAGTACGAAGAACTCACTAAAGTGAAAAGAAAAGAAATTACTGAGCGTATCTCCAAAGCTAGGGAATTTGGTGATATCAGTGAGAACTCCGAGTACGATACTGCCAGAGACGAGCAATCTTTTATCGAAGGTAGAATTTTAGAAATCGAGGAAATTCTTAAACACGCTAAGAAAATTAATGAAGGGGTAAAACACAGCCTTGTAGAAATGGGATCTCACGTTAAGGTTGAGGTAGATGGACATAATGATGATTTTGTTATCGTGTCTTCGGTAGAGGCTAATCCGATCGAGGGCAAAATTTCCAACGAGTCCCCTGTGGGTAAAGCCCTTTTGGGTGCTAAGATTGGGGATGTTGTAACTGTAGCCTCATCGATCAAATCCACCTTCAAAGTTCTTGATGTAAAGTGAGTTCAGGTATTTTGCTTATCAGTCCTCCAAAAATTAATTTCCATCAAGTATTGATTTCAGGTCAATAATTTTATAGTATTTTAGTTGTCTAAATTCTTATGAACGATTTAATAAAGTTTTTTGAAGAAATTGGCAGATTGAAACAAACTTCAAGGCGGGGTTGGCTACTGCGTAAGGTTGAATCACCAGAGAGTATAGCTGATCATAATTTTAGGCTGATTTTAATCGGCTGGATATTGCCAAAAATCAAGAAATACAGAATAAATTTTGGTAAGCTCACGAAGATGATTTTGGCCCATGATTTGTACCGACTTTATTATGGTGATGACACACCTTACGACTTTATGATAAAGAAGGATGATCAGGTTGATACTAAAATTTTTGAAAAATGGCCCCCACGGGAGCGTCCAGAGCGTATTGAAAAGGCTTTTGAGGAGAAAAGGAGGAAGTTAAAGGATTTTCTTGCGGATCTTCCAACAGATGTCAGAAAAGAAGTCTTAAATATGTGGGAAGAATTTGAGTTTGGCGGAAGTAACGAAGCTAAGTTTGCAAGACAATTAGACAGACTAGAGACCCTCCTTCAGGCAATTCAATATGAGAGGGAAGGAAAAGAAGTAAATTCTTACCCTTTTTGGAGAGAGGTAAAAGAAACAGTCGACCACCCGATCCTTCTAGAGTTTATGGAAGAAATAGATAAATATTATTATTCCCCTTCGAAAAAGAAGTAACCTACTGCTGATTTCCAAAATAACTTAAATCTATTATACTAAGGACGTATGTTTTGGGCAGATATAGTTGCAAAAGAAGCAAAAATAAAAGAGCCAATACTTGTTAACGATGCTAAAACTCCTTCCGGGAAAATTCACGTTGGTTCCCTGCGTGGTGTGATGATTCACGATTTTGTTTATAAATCTTTTATAGGAGCAAGTAAAAAAGCTAGCTACACGTACCACTTTGATGATTTTGACCCGATGGATGCTTTGCCTGCAAACCTACCAAAGGAAAAATATGAAAAGTATATGGGGACCCCACTAAAAGATATTCCCGCACCGGAAGGAAGTGTTAGATACTCAGACTACTATGCCGAAGATTTTATCAGAGTTTTTAACTCTCTTGGAGCGGAGCCAAAAATAATATGGGCGTTTAAAGACTTGTACAAAGCGGGGAAATTGGATGGGGCGATAAAAATTGTGCTTGAAAATGCTACCAAAATTCAAGAAATTTACCATGAGATCTCCGGATCAAAAAAGGAGAAAGATTGGTATCCGTTTCAGCCAGTGTGCGAAAAATGCGGCAAAATTGGGACCACGAGAGTATTTGCCTGGGACGGCAAGGAAGTCAGTTATAAGTGCGAGAAAGAACTGGTGAAGTGGGCATTTGGCTGCGGCCACGAAGGTAAAGTGAGCCCTTTTGGTGGAAGCGGGAAAATTCCCTACAAGGTTGAATGGTCAGCAAAGTGGTTTGCACTTGGGGTTAACTTTGAAGGGGCGGGTAAGGATCACACCTCAAAAGGTGGAACTCGAGACGTGGCTAATCATATCGCCGAAGAGGTTTTTAAAATAGAGCCGCCTGAAGACCTTCCCTATGAATTCTTTATTTATGGGGGCCGGAAGATGAGCTCTTCTAAAGGGGTGGGTGCAAGTGCGTCTGACGTTGCTCAAATCCTACCACTAAATCTATTGCGCTTTTTGATGGCCCGATTCCAGCCGAAAGTTGCTATTGATTTTGATCCAACTCGTTCTGATACAATTCCAAATTTATTTGACGAATATGATCGGGCAAGAGAAGAATATTTCCAAGATGTAGAATCTGATTTGGGCAGGACTTTTGAGGCAGGTTACGTTGGCAAACCAGTGAAAGTTTTTACCACCCGTTTCTCGACTTTAGCCAATTGGTTAAGGCAACCAGGAATAAGTGTTGACGAGGAAGCAAAGAGAGCAAAAGGTGCAGATTTGAGCAAAGAAGAAAAAGACGCTTTGGAGGAACGCACTCATTATGCTCGGATTTGGTTGGAGAATTTCGCTCCAGATAATATGAAGCCTTTCAAGTTTTCTGAGAAAAAAGAAACTGCTTTGAGCGAAAAGCAACTAAAATTGCTTAGCGCCTTATCTAAAAGATTGGAAAAAGAGTTAGCAGATGAAGAAGTGCAAAATCAAATTTTCCAATTAGCCACAAGCTTTGGCTTGTCTCCCAAAGAAGCGTTTCAAACTCTTTATCAGGTTTTAATCGGTCAAACTCAAGGTCCGAGAATCTCGTCATTGATTACTGATCATAAAGAGAAAACCAAAGAAATTCTGAATAGATATGAGTGAACGAATTATTACAACCGCCTTCAATAACGCGACAGCAAAAATGTTGGTTGAAAAACTGCAAAAAGCAGGAATTCCGGCTCGTGTAGGAACTGACAGCGCTTGGACCGGTGTAGGTGCAATTGAGCAATCGAGAACAGTGCTCGTGCCCGAAGAATATGAAAAAGAAGCTAGGGAAATAGTAGGAGAATTAGAGTAAATGTTGGACATTAAATTTATCAGGGAGAACAAAAAAATAGTTTGGGACTCGATCAAGAAGCGTCGAGTTGATATGGATATAGATCGTTTAATTGAAATTGATGATAAAAGACTTGAACTTATCAAAGTTGTCGAGCACTTAAGACGCGACCGTAGAGAGGCGGCTGAAAAAAAGGATATCGAAAAAGGCCGGAAAGTAAAGGAGAAATTGAATCGAGAGGAAGAATCCCTGCGAGCAGTCGAGCAAGAGCTTGATTTGTATCTTGAGCAAGCTCCAAACCTTATCTCCGATGAAGTTCCAGAAGGTGAAAGCGAGGCGGATAGCCAAGAAGTTAAAAGTTGGGGTGGTAAGCCTACATTTGACTTTAAACCAGCCGACCACGTTCAAATTGGAAAAGAGTTGAAAATAATCGATGAAGAATCTGCTGCAAAAGTTTCCGGCCACGGATTTTATTATCTAAAAGATGAAGGGGCCTTACTTGAGCTTGCGTTAGTTTCGTGGGTAGTTAATTTTCTTGTTAAGAAAGGCTATATGCCGACTATCACGCCCTCCCTTGTCCGGAAGAGATTTGTTGAAGGGACTGGTTACCTGCCTCGTCGGGAGGAACCAGATATTTACAAGATTGAAGGTGAAGATCTCTATCTTGTCGCCACAGCTGAGATTACTTTAGCCGGATTACACTCAGACCAGATTCTAAATGAGGAGGACCTTCCCTTAAATTACGCTGGTTTTTCTCCGTCGTTTAGAAAAGAGGCGGGAAGTTATGGAAAATACGCTAAAGGAATTTTCCGAGTCCACCAATTTGATAAAGTAGAGATTTTCAAGTTTGTAAAGCCAGAGGATTCCACTAATGCCTTCAAAGAAATTGTTTCCTTGGAAGAGGAGATATACCAAGCTTTAAAAATTCCCTATAGAATAGTCAACATTTGTTCTGGAGAGATGAGTGCGGCTGCTTATCTGAAGTATGATATTGAATACTGGAGCCCAGCTGAAAAAGTGTATCGGGAAATAACATCAGCATCGAATACTACGGATTATCAGGCGAGGCGGTTGAATATCAAATACCGTAAAAAAGACGGCTCAACCGAATTTGTCCATACTCTCAACGGCACAGCCGTGGCCGTAAGCCGCACAATTGTTGCAATTTTAGAAAATTATCAATTGGAAGATGGATCTGTAAAAGTTCCTGAGGTTCTTTGTGATTTTCTTGGAAAAGACACTTTGGGAAGGTAGTTCCCCTTACAATGGAAAAGTTAAGGTAGTAAAATCAAGCCGAGGAGTCCGGTTAGTTGCGCAAGGTTATGTGCAATCCTGTACTTTAGACAAAAATGGAAATGCCGGGTTTTACTGGGACTCTTTTACTCAAGATCTTCCGCCCCTTTCAAAGAATTCAAAAATATTAATACTTGGTTTAGCGGCCGGCACGAGTGCAAAAGTATTCACTAATAAATTTGGACCCATTACTATCCACGGGGTTGAAATAGACCCTTTAATTGTCGAGATTGGTAAGAAATATTTCTATCTAACCGAGCCAAATCTAAAAGTCTTTATAGAGAACGCCCAAGAGTTTGTTAAGAATTTTAAGACTAAGTATGATGTAATTTGTGTTGATCTTTTTCATGGATACAAGTCACCTAAGTTTCTGCTTGAGTCAGAATTTTTGGACAATGTTAAAAAAGGTTTAACTAAAAATGGAGTAATCATAATAAATAAAATTTGTAACGATCATCAGGAAGATGTGGACTTTGTGGAATCAGTTGGAAAAGTATTCCCAGTCAACCAAATTCTGAGGAGTCGCGGAGATATTTATCAACAAAACGTTCTTTTTTACGGAAGCAGACAGTAGAGTATGGAAATTTTTCAAGCGGCAGTTTTAGGAATAGTTCAAGGTTTAACCGAGTTTTTACCAATTTCATCTTCGGGGCATCTTATTTTAGTGCCGGCCGTTTTTGGTTGGAGTGATTTTTCTAACAACCTAACATTTGATGTAGCCCTTCATGTGGGTACTACTTTTGCGGTCGTTTTATTTTTTTGGAAAGATTGGCTTCAAATGGTGGGATCATTCGTCAAAAACCTACCCTATCCAAACAAAGTATTAGCTGATTTTAATTCTAAATTCTTCTTAATGATTTTGGTTGGATCTATCCCTGCTGCTATCGTTGGTCTTAATTTTCAAGATTTAATTGAGGAGAAAATTAGGAGCTCCCAAATTGTTGCAATAATGCTCATTAGTTTTGCTCTTTTGCTTTTTGCGGCCGACAGGGTCGGTGCTAAGAAAAGAACTCTGGATAATCTTGGTTTTCTTGACTCGGTAGTTGTCGGGATAGCCCAAGCTGTTTCTCTAATTCCAGGGGTTTCTCGCTCTGGTATTACTATTACGGCTGGACTTTTCAGAGGAATTAACAGGGAAAGTGCTACCAGATTTTCGTTTCTTCTCTCAACCCCTGCGATAGCCGGAGCTGCCGCTTTGAGATTTAAGGATTTTCTCGAGGTTGGAGTTGCTAATCAAGGCGCTGGAGTATTTTTAGTGGGTTTTCTGACTTCAGCAGTTACCGGCTGGATTGCAATTAAGTTTCTATTAAAATATATTGCAAATAATAATTACAATATTTTTGTTTGGTATAGACTAATTGTAGGGATAGGTATTTTGATTTGGTTTTTTCGATAATCCTACGTCTCGTATCTAATTTCCTTATGTTTTATCTTCCGTTCCAGAGCCCAATTCAGAGTATTTACCACAGTGGCACCAATCCTCAGTCCAGTAAAAGATCCCGGTCCAGGGTTAAAGTCGATATCTTCTAGATCTTCAAGTTTAATTTTTTGCTTTCGCAGCAGCTTGTCGATTGATTCAAGAGGAGAATCGGTAGTAGCCGAATCAATGGTCTTATCATTATTAATAAACTTGGCTTCAGCCTTTTTTCCAACTGATGTATCTAAAAATAGTCTCATTAACCTTACTTCCTTTTTGCTTTATGTTCGCTTGCAACTGGTAAACTAAACGTGAAAGTTGAGCCTTTACCTTCTTCGCTGTTGATCCAAATTTTACCACCCATTATCTCAACGTAATTTTTAGTAATGTAAAGTCCAAGACCGCTTCCTGTGCTTTGAGCAATCGTTGAATAGTTTTTCGCAATTCTACCAAATTTTGTAAATAGCTTTGAAAGATCCTCCTTTGATATCCCAATACCAGTGTCTGTTACTGAAGTCTCCACGAAGCCACCCTGCTTTGCAAACGAAACAGTTATCGTACCTCCCTTTGGAGTGAATTTCAACGCGTTACCAACTAAATTTACAAGTATCTCGTTTAGCTTCATTGGGTCTGAAGCTACCATAGGGACGTGCTCGTCCTTTTTAATTTTTAGCTCAATTTCCTGTTCGGTGGCTCTAGGAGCAAGTGTGTCGGCTACTTCTTGGGCCACTTTGAGGGGTGAGATAGGTTGAGTTTCTACTTGGATCCGCCCAGTTTCAATATGTGAGACATCTAGCACATCATTTATTAACCCAATTAGGCGCTCGGAGGATTCATAAACCTTGGTGAGGTAATTTTTCATTTGGTCATTAAGCTTTCCTGCCCTTCCGTTTAGAGCAAGCCAAACATAACTTTTTATCGCGGTCATTGGAGTGCGTAGTTCATGGGAAACGATTGAGACGAATTCATCTTTGGCTTTGTCGAGGTCATGCAATTGGGCGTTCATTTTATAGACTTCCTGGGTAATTTCGGTTAAAGAAGCCTGAGTATCCTGCAAGCGAAAGCAAAATCCAACCAGGTTTGTAAAAATCTCGATTAGTTCTTTTGTTTCCTCATCAACGCTAGGTTTACCTGTTGCGAGTGTAATTACACCAGTTAGCTTATTGGCTACGAACACTGGGGAGAAAATGCCGATACCACCATCTTGAATATTTTGGTTTGTGTATCCAAAAAAGGCTTCTACCTCAGGAAAAGTAGCTAGTTTGTTGGCCAAAAGATCAGTTTTAATCGCACTTCCGTCTTTGAGCATAGCATCTACTTTGTGAACTATTTTTGAGCTGATTTTATCAGGGGAGTTCCCACCCTGATCAGTATAAAAAGTTTTGTAAACCGCCCCATTTTGATCTAGAAAAACGACACTAATAAAATAGAAATCGAGACCTGCCCCCGAAAATTCGGTAAGAGAGCGGGCAAGCAAGTTGTCCACTAGTGATTTGTTGTCTTCATTATCAAGAACGACTTGCTGAAGCTTTAGGAAAATTGCTGACTTTTCATTATCAGTCATAAAGGCATCGTTACCTTACTTTGATTATACTAGGATTTTAGAATATCCGGAAGTTCACCAGAAGGTATTTGATTAATAAGAGGGGCGATTGCTTCTTTGCAGACTTCTACCGAGGCTCTACCGAAGAATTTTTCATACTGTTCAACTAAGTGTTCGAGGACTTCTTTGCCGTTGCCTTGAATGTTGACATCATCTGTGCTAGTAGCTGCTAAACCAGCGACTTTTTTAGCTTGATCCATAGCAAGGGGTCCAATTATGCCTTGTTGTTCTTTAATTATTCTGGCAGCAAGTTGGGCATGAATATCCATTATGTTCTAATCCTAAAGCATAGTAATTAGTTAATTATCGGTTACTATCCTTTGATAAGTGTGCCCCAAGACAATAAGGCTCAAAGCCATTAAGAAGTAGGACACTAAGTACATATAATCTACAGCCCCTCCAGGTACATAAGTACCTCGGCTTGATTGGTAAAGAAAGGTGAAATCGGACGAGTATTGGACAACTAACGCGATAAGAAAAAGTAAAGTGGGCGTTCTTAACATTCCTCCAAGAATCTTACGGGATAGAATGAAGATTAAAACTGCGATAGAAACATATAGAGCCTGACCTAAAGGATAGCCAAAGTCCAGGAAAGTTTTAATTGGTAGCGACCAGTCAAACTGATACTCCCGAAGGAAAACATAATAAGAAATAGCCAGCATTAGTAGCGGTAATATAAGAGCTGATACCTGCTTAGAGTAAGACTTTAAAGAAACGTTAGCTCTACTTGCTTGGCCTAAAAGAACCACCCCGTAAATATAAAACGGAATACTCCCGAAAAAACCAACGTCACCAAGAGAAGGGTATAAAACTTCTGCCCCTTTATAGAAGTAATAACTGTAAACACTCTGGCCAAATACTTGGGCAAGCAGGCCACAAGAAAAGGCTAAACTGGCTCTACCGATCACACTTTTAAACCCACCCCAGTGCCTCGAATAATATATCCCACAAATTGCTCCCCAAAGAGCAACTATTTGATAGGTTGTTCCCCAGACCAGGGATCGTTCATTGATATCACCAGCGAAAGGTAGGAATAAAATCACAACTCTCCACGCGGTTAAAATGACAAAAAGGGATATTAGGGTTATGAGTAACCTGTTTTTAATTATACCAGTCACCTCATTCATTTCCTAAATAAATTATACAAGCGTAAACAAATAAATTCAACAGTTTCTATTATACTGAAATTAAAATGTATTTTTTCAAGTTAATATGTAAGTCGTAACTATTTTTCCATTTTCTTAAATTGGGCAATCCAAGATCTTGTTCTATGTTTATAAACTCGCAACCCTTTTCTGATAAAATACGCGCATTCTCTTGCATCAAATATGCATAAAGTCCAGTTGAAATTTCAGGGTTAACTTTCCAAAAGTGACTAGTAGCAAAACCGTCATTAAGAACTTCACTAAAGCAAAAGCCTGCGAGTTTATTATCTATATATATTCCAATAGGTATGAATTTTATTTTTTTGGATTTATCGATTAGCCTTCTCATAGCTAACAACTCATTGCTAGTTTCTTCTAACTCGGTTAGCTGTTGGTCCTTATGCTTTGACCATTTTTTGAATACTACTTCAATTTCTTTTCTTTGATTTGAGTCTGAAAGGTCAATTATTCTCGTCTCGCAACTGTGCCTTTCGAGGAGCTGCCTCACGGATTTTTTCCTTGATCTAGTTTTTTGAGTGTTGTATAGCCTTAGTGGATGGATTAACAAGACATAATCAAAGTTATTTTTATCTTCAAGTATAATGAATTTGTCTTTATCAATACCCTCGACTGAAATTTCCGGTAGTAGTTTTAATTCTGATCTAAAACCTTCCGACTTTGCAAGTTTGACCAAGTCATAAGCAGTCTCATTTACATTATTCGTACCGATAAAGGAATAAAAAGGTTCGCTAGTAACGTAGTCGGTGAAACGCACTAACAGATTACCATTCAACTCACAAATTCTTATCTCACCCTTAGTGTCCCAAGACCACATGCTTATAAAGTTGAAGTCCGAATAAGGTGGGTATTTGCGGGTAATATGTTCAATCTCAGCTTTGTCGGCTAACTCAAGTTTTTTAAAATGTGGGAATTTGGGGATCATGGATATTAATTTACTAGAATTTTAACATAGGAAATTGCTTATAGTCGAATATATCTTGCAAATGTATAATAAGCTCCTAGTAACTTACTTTATCGAAATTTGACCAATCTATGAACTGGTTTTTGATTGCTTTACTTTCCCCAGCCCTGCACGGTCTTACCAACCACATTGATAAATACTTGTTAAGTAAGTATTTCAAGGGTAGCGATAGTGCAGCGCTACTAATATTTTCTTCTATCTTTGGAGTTTTTATCCTGCCGCTCATAATTTTAATTGAGCCTGATGTTTTTAACATAGAAGCCAGTCATACATTTTTACTACTTGTTGGGGGTGTTATGTATACAGTGTGTCTTATTCCTTATTTTTACGCTTTGAGTAAAGATGAGGCTTCGGTGGTAGTGCCATTATTCCAAACAGTACCAATTTTTGGGTATATTCTTGCTTTTTTGGTGTTAGGTGAGACTTTGACACGTGAGCAAATTTTAGCATCTTTTTTGATCATCTTAGGAGCAATAACCTTATCACTTAATCTTGATGAGAGAAGACCAAAACTTAAAAAAACAATTTTCTTTTCTATGCTTATTTCATCACTCCTTGCTGCATTTGGCGGTTTAATTTTTAAATTTGTTGCCATCGAAGAGGGCTTCTGGACATCTAGCTTCTGGATTTATATCGGTTATGCAATTGTTGGATTGTTTTTACTAATATTTACCAAAGTTTACAGGTTAAAATTTTTGAAACTGATCAGAACTAACAAAATCTCAATACTTGCCGTCAACTCACTAAATGAAACCCTTTTCATTATTGGGGCTTTGGGGCTAGCTTTTGCTTCGTTACTAGCACCACTTGCTCTTGTTTTGACAGTAGATGGATTACAACCCCTCTTCGTTTTTACCTACGGT
Source organism: Candidatus Woykeibacteriota bacterium (assembly GCA_040876345.1). Lineage (GTDB taxonomy): Bacteria > Patescibacteriota > Microgenomatia > Woykebacterales > RBG-16-39-9b > JBBDPM01. The sequence goes on from JBBDPM010000001.1 coordinate 216,230, forward strand.
GTAATTATTACCTTATTTTTCCCAAACTTGGGGAAAGAAAGCTTGGTGAGAAAGAATCTAATTCAAAAAACGATCGCCCTCTCTGCGATACTTCTAGGCGCCTACTTGTTAAATACTTGAGCTGTCTAGATAACCTTTCAGAGTAACTTAAATCCAGTCCTGGGATTGATAGACTGCAGCGACTAAGACGCAAGTGGGTCTGTTTTTTACCTCTGCGGAAGTAATCAAAGTTTGGTAATTCTTTTTTCTGAAAGGATAATTTCTATTTGCACAAAGATCTCGCACAGTTGCCCTAAGCTTTTTAGCCACATTTCTTTCGGCTTCTTTTGCATTCAAGTTTTCGATTATGTCATGCTGTTCGGCGAAAACACCCCGGCCGTCTTCTGACTGGTACCAACCTATACCAGCAGCAATAGAACGACCAAGTTGATCAGTTCTAATCTCGGCAAGTACAGTGTAAAGCTTTTTCCCATGTTCTGTTGGAGAATTTTTCCACTTTTCGATAACCACCTCACTACCCGGAGGTATAACCGAGGAAAGTTTAATTATATTGTAGTTGTGGATTCCTGCAGGTTTTAAGGCTGCATCAAACGCAGAGAGAGTGGTGTTGCCAGCCCCACTCCCTGCTGTCACAGTTATTCTCATAAATCTTAATTTATATCACATTAAAGTGTGATATCTCTACGATTATATTATATCCTAGAGTATCAAGTAAGAGCAATTAAAATGGGTAGTTTTAAGAAATCACCGTTCCTTCAAACTTCTTTCCAGAAAGAAAATTTTCAAAGTTCCCCAAATTTTTCCCATCCATTACAACCACTCTTAGCTTTAATTTTTCGGCTTCTTTAGCGGCGATTGGGTCAAAGGGGTGATTGGCACCTGGATCCCAGGTGTCTCCGACGAGTTTTCTGAAGCTCGCCCAGCTGATTTCCTGAAGAGGTTTAGCACCCTCATTTTTATTTGGATCCGAATCATAAACGTAGGGTATATTGGATAGATTGATTACAGTATCGGCTTCGTAAAGTTTTGCCTGGCGCACAGCGTCAAAATCAGTGGAATGGCCTGGTTTCCAACCAGCCGCAATTAAAAGAGGCTCGTCGAACTCTTCTTTTTCGGTGTAGTGGGTAACTACTTTTAAGTGGGCGTAGTCTCGGAAAATAGTTCTAAGGAGATGAGCGTTGAGGTGGGTGACATGAACTCCAATCCAATCTACATCTTCTGGGTTCAGCGGACCCACGTCTTGAGCTGCCTTTTGGTAGTGTCGACAAATTGCCCCGCCACCAGCAACTATAATGAAGCGTTTACCTTCTTCTATTTTCGATATAATGCTTGCTCGAAAACGTTTTAAAAAAAGGTGGTCAACGCCACCATTTGGGATAATTAAAGATCCGCCGAGAGATATTACAATTGGAGTTGTGTACATCCAAGAAGATATTATATAACAAAGCCCAAATATTTGCATTCTTAGGAAATTTTAGATAACATACTGATTCGCGCTATTATGCAAGAAATACCACAAATCGCCCCGTATAGTTCGGATCTAGTCTTTAGAGAAGAATCTCTTGGAGAGGAGGCTGAAAAACTTCTTTCTTGGTTTAAAAAAGAAATTGACCACCACATCTTAATTTTCCTTAAAGAAAAAGAAGGGCAAGCAAATGAAATCTCAAAGGAAGCAGCCGATCTTGTAAAAGAGGTCGAAAGGTTTATTTTGCAGGGTGGAAAAAGAGTGCGTCCGGCCTTTCTTTATTCTGGTTATATAGCCAGTGGTGGTATGGCGCATGATGCTGCCCTTTACGCTTCAATGTGTGTTGAGTTTTTACACACCTTTGCCCTGATGCATGATGACATTATTGATCGCTCAAACACAAGACGAGGAGCCCTGACAACTCACAAGAGCTTTGAAGGACTTTTTAGCAAAAGGAGGCTTCTTGGTAACAAAGTGCAGTTTGGTCTTTCAGCAGCAATTTTAGCCGGCGACCTCTCTTACAGTTTTGCTGAGGAAATATTAAGTACGGCGCCTTTCCCCCAGGAGAGAATTAAAAGAGCGCGCCATGTTTTTGATCAAATGAAATTTCAGGTTATATCAGGAGAGTATCTCGACGTTTTGGGTGGCTATAGGAGAAGTCTTTCAGAGGAGGAGATACTAAACATTCTTGAGTACAAGACAGCAAAGTACACAGTTGAGCGCCCGCTTCATTTAGGGGCAACTCTTGCAGGCGCGGAAGTTCATATATTAGAGACCTTTACCGCCTACGCTATTCCTTTAGGTCAAGCATTTCAACTCCAAGATGACATTTTTGGGGTTTTCGGTGATAAAGAAAAGATGGGTAAGCCAATTGATTCTGATATTCGAGAAGGTAAAAAAACAGTTTTGATTGCAAAGGCTTATGAGTGGGCAAGACCAGATCAAAAAAAAGTTTTGAAAAAATTGGTCGGTGCTTCCCACGCAAATAAAGAGGAAATAAATGAAGTTAGAGATATCATTTATAAGACGGGAGCCTACGATTACGCCGTATCCCTCTCCCACAGATTAATTGAGCAGGCGGTTAAAGCAGCCGAAAGTGCAAAATTAAATGAAAGAGGTAAGGAATATCTTTTGGCAGCTGCAGATTATTTATTGAACAGGGTATAGGGGCGAAGGTCGCGGAGGTCTTCTAAACAATTGTAATTTTGCGTTTGTTTTCTCCATTACTTTGTAGCCTTACTACGGTTATGTTCTTAGGGAGGAATTCCTCAATCTTCTCGGGCCATTCAATTGCAACTATTGCATTTTTGTCCTCCAAAACTTCCTTAAGACCGATGGCCTCTATATCCTTCTTAGAATCTAATCTATAAAGATCCACATGGTAGAAGATAGCTTGCTGTTTTTCTAACTTGTACTGTCGTATGAACACAAAGGTTGGTGAAAGGACTCTTTTGGTAATTCCCAATCCTTTAGCCAAGCCTTGAATAAAAGTAGTTTTTCCAGCACCAAGGTCACCATATAGAGCGATCACTTTTGGAAGGCTCAGTTTATGAGCAAAATCAAAGGCAATTCTTTTAGTTTGATCTGCAGATTCAGTTGTTATCGTTTTTGTCGCCATTACTTGTGAAGATATTAGTAGATAGAGTCTGTAACAAAGGCAAGCTAAAAGCAATTACCGCCGATTTTATTAATAGGAACTTGGAGCCAATTGCTACTTGATATGCCAATAGATGGACTTGAGGCCACCGCCATGGTCGATTATTACCCCTTTTCCTACGGTTCCAGTGAGCCAACATGGAGAAGAATCCGAAGCGGCATAAGCTATACCAGAGGAGGCTGCATAAATTGGGGCACCAAAACCGGCTGTCATATCAATGGCATTGTGACCGGGAAGACCGAAATTCTGAATATACCAATCATAATTTGCGCCAAACTCCTGGGTGATTCGGAAACCTTTTAAAGGCCAAGAAAGACGTCCATTGTTTATATAAATCCTTGGATTTACGGCTACTCCATTAACATATACACCAAAATGAAGATGAGTTCTCGTGGAACATCCAGTGTTGCCTTGGAAGGCGATTACCTCACCTTTTCTAACAGGTCCAAGTCTAACTGCCCCACCACCCAGAGCGCGGGAGATGGACTCAAGCTCAATCTGTACTTGGGCGAGCAGGCGCTGGTAGTTTTCCTCCTGATTTTGAGTAACTCCAAGCAGATATTGCTTACTATTGTTTTGGCTTACCAAGGAAGAGCGTTTGTTGCTAAGATCTTTTCTTAGCTTCTCTTCTTTGGCTTTTTTATCTTCTAGATTATCTTTTTGGTCAGCGAACAGCTCTTTAGTTTTTTTCAACTCTTCTAGCAGGGAAATGTCTTGAGCTCGTATAGCCTCTGTATAAACTTTTCTTACAAGATAATCGTTGAAACTGTTGCTTGATAAGAATTCTTCTGTGGGTTCAATGTAGCTTTGACGGTAGATGTCCCTTATACGAGTGCTTGCAACTTCTGTAGTGAAGTCCAATTCCTCCTTGGTATTACTTAGTTTTTTTGAAACGTCGCCTATGTCTATCTTTAGTTGGTCAAGTCTATTTTCGGCTTCTTCTATCTCTAGTCTTGTCAGCTCTATTTGGTTTTCGAGATAACCTATTTGGTTTTTAAGGGTGTTTTCCTGATCCTGGGCAGAGGTGATCTTATCTCTTAATTCATCTTGCCTTTTGATGTTGTCGTTCAATCTTCGAACAAGATCACTGTAGCTAGCACCAGATTTTTCCAGGCTGCTACTACTTTTTACTTCAGCAACTGAAGCAAAAAGCGAAACTAATATGAAAATAGAAATTACAACAAAGCTAGAGATTTTTCTAAACATCTTACACCTTGAGGTATTTTCGCGTCGCTATTAAAGCACCTATCGACCCGATAATAATACCGAAGGTTATCTCGGCAAGTAGGAGATATAAAAATATGACTTGGTTGATAGGAAAAATTGGTATATCTGCTAAAAATTTGTCCAAAAACGGACTAATCCAGTAGACCCCAAGCCATACAAATGCTGTCGCCAAAATAGCAGCAGACACCCCGTAAAAAATTCCTTCCATAATAAATGGGGTACGAATATACCATTCAGTCGCACCGACCAAACGCATTGTTTCTATCTCATCTTTGTGTAGGGAAATGTTTAGGCTAATCACAATAAGAGTTGTGAGAATACTTGTGATAATTAAGAATACTACAATAGAGGCTCCGACGTTACGAATAGCTTTTGTCCAGGAAGAAAGAGTTTTCACCACGTCTTTTTGGAAAACTACGTCTTCCACAATTTGTTCTTTAGATACAATATCGGCAATCTCTTCCAAGTCGTTGATATCTTTAGTAGATATTTGGAAAGATGCGGGAAGTATATCGGATGTTACAAATTCGGTAAGCAGTGGTTCCTCTTGATTTCTCTCTTTATATATCTTCAGGGCTTCTTCTTTTGAGATAAATTTGATATTTTCTATTTTCCCAGTCGAGACAAGCTTTTGCTCAAGAGAGTCGATGTCCCCCTGACTAGTCCCTTCTTTAAAAAAAGCATCTATTTGGGGTTTTGATTCAAAATAGGAAAGTGCAGCGTCTGAGCCGAGACTTATCATTACAAAAATACCACCGACAAAAAAAGTTAAAAACATGACGAAGACAGCTCCGACTGAGTGATAAGGATTTCGACTTATCCTCTGCGTTGTTGTTCTTATAAGTCTTGATAGATTATTCATTTATGGATTTTTTCCTTTGCAGAAACGTTTTTCTTAGAATCTGAGAAAACTCTTCCTTCTTTAATTTCTAGTTTCCGGTGGGGAAGGTTTGAACTTATGTCCAAATTATGAGTCGCCATTAATATAGTAGTTCCAAGGCTGTTGAGTTTTGCAAGAAGCTGCATTACCTCCCAGGCAGATTGCGGATCAAGGTTTCCAGTGGGCTCATCTGCCAACAGCACGTCGGGCCTCATTATCATTGCTCTTGCAATTGCTGCTCTTTGCTCCTCACCTCCAGAGAGTTGGTAGGGGAAGTGATAGGCTTTATCACTCAGGCGAACAAGCTCTAACATCTCCTTTGTTGCACGAGAGATTTCTTGATCAGAAAGTCCGAGAATTTCCATAGGGAAAGAGACATTTTCAAACACCGTCTTTTGGGGTAGAAGCTTAAAATCTTGAAAAATTGTTCCAACTTTACGACGAAGGTGCGGCAATCTTTCCATTGGTAGGTGAACAATGTCCCATTCATCTACGTATATTTCCCCGTGTGTTGGGAACTCCTCACGAATTAAAAGTTTAAGGAGTGTTGATTTACCGGCTCCAGATGGACCAGTCAAAAAAACAAACTCAGAATCATCTATCCCAAGATTTACGTTGGAAAGGGCGAAGATCCCATCGTATTTTTTAGAAACGTCTTTAAACTCTATCATGGCAGTTGCCAGATTCAAGGATAGCAAAATTGAATCACAAAATCAAACGAAGGGGATTTAGGGAGTCATGAATTACCAATATGAGGTATTAATTACGATGTTACATAAAAGTACCCGGCACCCGTAACTAATCATTTGGAGTTAATCTGATTTCGGCTTCGATGAACTCGGTTAGTTCTCCATTTAAAACTTTTTCGGGATCTTTCGACTCTAGACCTGTCCGCAAGTCTTTGACCATTTTATATGGGTGCAGTACATAAGATCTAATTTGTGTTCCCCAAGAGGCAGATATGCGTCCTCCTTTTAGTTTTTTCTCCAAATCCTGTTGTTCTTGCTCCTTGATTTTTGATAGTTTTCCCAGAAGTACCTTCATAGCATTTTCTCTATTTTGGGCCTGGGAGCGCTCGGATTGACAAGTAACAACTATACCAGTTGGTTTGTGACGCAGTCTTACGGCAGAGCTAACCTTTTGAACATTTTGTCCACCAGGAGCAGAAGCACGAAAAGTTTCAAGCTCTATATCGTCTGCTTTTACGCCCACTTCACCTGTGCCCTCAATAACCGGTAAAACTTCAACCAAAGCAAAAGAAGTTTGACGTAGCGAGTCGGCGTTAAATGGCGATTGTCTTACTAGTCGGTGAGTGCCTGCTTCGTTCTTCAAAAACCCGTAGACCTTGAGTCCTTCTATTTCTACAGTCGCTGATTTTACACCAGCCTCTTCGCCTTTGGTTTCATCCAACAGTTGTGTATACCAGCCCTTATTTTCCGCAAAACGAAGGTACATGCGAAGCAATATCGCCGCCCAATCCATCGCTTCCACACCGCCTTGACCGGCGTGGATTGAAAGTATGGCAGAATTAGTATCATATTTTCCAGAAAGAAAGAGACTATCTTCTAACTTAGACAAACGTTGTTCGATATTATAGAGTTCGGATTTAAAATCCTCGGTATTGTCTTCTGTTTCTTCAGAACGATGTTGAAGATCGACAAGTTCTTTTGTAGCGGTAAGACTTTCCTTCAACTCATTAATCTCATTTATTTCTTTTTGAAAGTCTGAAATTTTTTGCATGGTTTTTTGAGCCGAAAAAACGTCTGCCCAAAAATCACTTTTCATACTTTCTGCTTCAAGTTCTCTTAAGTTTTTTCTTTTTTCCTCTAAATTAAGCTTTGCAACTAAGGCAGATAGTCTCTCATTAAGATCTTTTATTCTGGTTTTTATTTCTTCCATAGGCCTCATTATACTAAAAAGCGAGCTGTTGTGATGCTGTTTTGACAATTAGAACTTATAGTGGTTAAATACCCTCAACTTATGCCTTATTCTAGATTTGGTGAAAAAGTTTATATAGGAGGGCAGTGGGAGTCGAAAAAAAAGTATAACTCTTTGTCCAATGTTTTTCCAAAAATTTTTACCGCCTTCGGATTGGCGGTACTTCTAGGGTTTTTTGTGAGTCTGGGAGTTTTTTTCAGCGCCTTTTCTAGTTGGTTTGGAGAAAATCCCAAAAGTTCAAAACAAACTTCTGCTTCTCTTCTCAGATTTAATGATGAGGTCCAGGCAAGCCAAGCTTCTGGGGAGGAGATAGCGTTTTCCAGGAGCAGTGTTGATCCGAGCGCTCTGCGCGTAAATAGAAAAATCCAATGGCCGATTAAAGGTTACGTAACGGGCGGTTTCAATAGTTACCATCAGGGTATTGATATAGGTGCACTTTACAACACCCCAATTTATCCCTTTATGGAGGGCAAAGTCTTAAAGGTAGTCTATAATGGCGCGAATCTGGGCAGATATGTTGAGATACAACACGAAGGCTCTCTTAAATCACTCTACGCCCACATGAATTTCATCGCCGTAGAGAAGGGCCAGAAAGTAACTCTTCGCACCAAGATTGGAAGCGTCGGGTTGACAGGTTACACAACCGGTCCACACCTTCACTTTGGTCTTTTCGACCACACTAGGGCAGTCAATCCCCTGTTGTTTTTACGCTAGACAAATCTCTATCTAGATTCATGGAGCAGTCCTAAAGAAGCGCCCCAAACAACGTGGAGAATCAAAGTTAAAAATATCACTTGACCAGCTCTAGCTTCTGGATAGGTTGCTTCCTTGAAAAATACTGAAACACCACCTAGTATTAACATTAAAACCCACACCAGCACTCCGTAAATAGCACCTCGGGCGGTCGGAGTTCCAGGAAGGAAAGAATTAAACCAAGAGCTATAAATATAAGCAAGAGCTACGGATAAGACTACTGCGATTATCCAGGAACCAAATTGGGCACTGGAAAGTTGGAGAACTGCACTCCAACCACCATAAGTTCCGAGTACACCGCCAACAATAAGAGCTAAGATAGCCGAGCCAAAACCAGATTTAAGTACACGAAGATCCATTTTTACCACCCCCTTTCACTTCGAAGTTGTCAGTGTAAAGTTTTGTGAGTCAGAAAAGGACTTTAATATTATATTATCGGCCTAGGAAACATGAGTCAAGTAGGAAGTTGTAGTTCTTTTTTGGGATTGATACGAGAGGGAATAATTATTAGTGACAAGCTTATTATAACAATAACTATAGATTGCGGTATTATTCTTGAAAAGACAACTTTTTGGGCTATAACATTTAACAAATTTACCAGAAGATTAGCTGACTGTCCAAGTGTGCCGACCAGAGAACTTGCATACCCAGAAAGGAGATAGAAAGTTAGACTTACGATAATCAATAATGTTGATGAGATGAGTAAGGACCAGCCGATCCATCTGACTGCCGATCTAAAAGAGCCCCACTTTATAAGTACAATTAAAGACAAGAGCGCTACTAATGCACCAAATCCTGCATTCAAGGCAATAGGAAGTTTAGAAAGCGGTTTTCTAATGTCAGTAAGAACTTCTCCAGGGGTTTTGTCAGATTGAATCTTGTTTGGTTCAGGTCTAGTGATAACTTCTTTTTCGGTAAGGATTAATTGGTCTGGTAATTCATCAAGAAGGTTATCGAAATCCCCATTAGTTATCTCATTCAATAGCGCCTTTGGTGATGTTTGGGCTGGCCTGCATTCTGGAATTCCCTCCTGACTTTCCTCTTGGAGATTTTTAAATTGGTTATTTGTACATTTGGGCAGACTTTCAATTTTCTTTAACAACATTTTTTTAGCTTCGGTCAAAAATGTATTTTTGTACTCCCTCAGATTGTATTCTAGATTCATATTGTCTTTTTCCGAGAGTAAGTATGGGTAGGAACCATCGATCGTTTTCTCGACTTCTGTTTTTAAGGTTTCTGGAGGAAAAGTTTTATCAACAAGGCTTGTTAGATCATCTTCGCTAATAAGTGATATTTTAGCTCCAGATTCAACCAGGTCCGCTATTGCAAATCTGGTTATTTTTTCATAAAAACCGACCCTTTCTATCGAGTCTTTCATCGCCTCTTTGTTTAAAACAACAGCTTGTAAGTTGAAGATAAATATGGTTATAACAAAAAGCGGCATGAAAAGAGTTACTATAAGAGTGCAGAGAAAATTTCGCATCTAAAGTATATTAAATCAAAAAACCTTGATCCAGGCAAGCTAGCGGCCGAATAATGGTACACCAAGGGCTCTAGTGAGCCAAAAATAAATTAAAAATAGTATTAAGATGAAGGCTCCGTAAAAATACCACACGGCTTTACCAGATTTTGCATCTCTAAAAGTCCAGCGGCTGTTTAGTAAGTAATTGAAAACAAGGACAATTGGTATGGTCAGAGCTTTTGCCCCGAGGTCATAAATGTTGAAAAACTTATTAAATAATAGCAGGCTAGTTTGTGAAAGTGCTAGGCCACCTAATGACACAAACTGAAACACTAAAAATCGACTTAAGAGAGATTGTTCCACCTTTCTTTCTGAAAAAGTCCAAATACTATTCCAAGTGAAGCTCCAAAGTATGGCTAGTTCCACGGCGATTGGGTTTGCCTTGAGAGGATCAAGCCCAAGGATGCGTGTCAGAGCGATAAATATGCCGTAATCTACAAATGTATTGGTTGCCCCAACTACAGAAAAACGCCAAAAGGTACGATAGTGGTAGATTAAATAAAAGATTTTGTCCAGCAGTGTCCCTTCTTTTTCTGAATGGTAAAGTCGGATTTTAAAAAGATCAACAAGCATTTTTAGCGAGTCTTTAACAGGGTGGACGCTACTTCGTGGATCATTGTACCAAAGAGTTGGGACCTCGGCTATTTTCAGCCCCTTTTTAGAAGCACAGTAAAGTATCTCCACATCAAAGCCAAAATCAAAAATCCTTTGGTTTTCAAAGATCCCATAAGTGGATTCTCTTTTGAAGAGCTTAAAGCCACACTGCGTATCAACTATTCCTTTAACCGTCAGGGTTTGGACTAAGATATTGAAGGTGCGGCCCATGTATTCTCGGAGGGGATTTTGTCTCTTTTGAACAGTGGAGCGCTCAAGGGCTCGAGAGCCGATGGCGACATCATAACCGTCATCGATCTTACTTATTAACTTTTCGATTTCTTCAATTGGAGTTGAGCCATCTGCATCAGTGAAAAGGATGAGATTTCCCTTGGAGGCCAAGACACCTTTGTTGACGGCGTAGCCTTTTCCAGCGAATGGAGATTTTTCTAAGCGTAAAACCTTAAGGTTTTGAATCTTGCCTTCAAAACTTTGGGCGACTTGGCCGGTTCCATCTGTACTTGCATCATCGACAACAATGACTTCGTAGCCTTCAGGATTTTTATTTACATAGTCGGCAATTTTCCGAAGTGTCTTCGGAAGACGTTCCTCTTCGTTGAATGTGGGTATGATTATGGAAATCATGAGGCCTTACCCCTATTATCTTCTAAATGTAAATAATATGTCAACGAATTTTGACATTAATTTGATTTGGGAATAAGATAAAAATATGAACCCTGCCCAGAGTGGAAAACCTATTTTGCAGCCCCCCTCCCCATTAGCTCGTCCAACCCTACATGCACCTTTAGCTTCCCCTGGGCGCCCGCAAATTCCTTTAGCTAAACCTAGTCTTGCTCAAACGCCAGTTTTACAAGAGCGGTCAACATACACACCAGGACAAAGAGACTTGAAGGGAAACCCAAAAGGAAAAATATCAAACCACACCCCCCTAGAAAATCAAGAGTTAAAAGATCTTTTGGTCGAGGTTGGTAGGGTGCTCTTAATGACCCAGATTTATAGAATTGCCCACCCGATTGTCCAGAATAAACTAAATGATCTGTCGGACAACATGATCAGGACCGTAAATAAATATGGACGGTTAGTTATATCAAATCGGGAAGACCAACTTTTTATAAACGGTTTTCTAGAAAACGTAGGTGCCGGGCCCTTAAGAAAACTTATCGACACTTATAAGTTTTTAAAGGTGTCCAGTTTTGAGTTTGAAAAAGGGGTTACCAGACAGGAGATAGCCTCGTTTTTTTCACTTGTTGTAGCTCAGAAAGCTTCAAGAAAAACTGGCAACATAAAGGAGGTTCTTCAGAAAGCGGGGCTTGTCCATATCAAGCCAATCTTTCTTCAATATATTGAGGTTGATGATATCCCTAAGGATGTTCCAGAGCCGAAAAACGTAGATGCAGAGGTGTTCAAGAATCTTAAAAAGGGTAGCAGCGGTGGAGAAGGGGGCGAGGAGCAAGTAATAGCCGATTTCCTTCAAGGCAAAGTTGGTGAAGTTCCAAAAAAAGTAAATAGCTTTCTTTTGGAGCATCCAAAAGCAGCCGCTTTGACCATCCTTAAATTAATTGATGAGTATGAAGACCAAAACTTAGATAGCTTCAGCGCCTTTCAAGCATTTGTTCAATCCATTAGTCACTATATGGCCAGACTTTCCAGACTTATTGACAACCCCGATAAAGTGGCAAACACCCTGGAAAAATTGGAGAAACACCTTGTAGTGAGACTAAAATCTCTAAAGAAAGATCGTAAGTATGTTTATGAAACAAGGAAACAGATAAGTGACGCTCTTTCTTGGGTGGCGGCTGAACAGATACTTTCTCATTATAAATTGGCAAAAGAAAGTCTTGCTAACGAAGAGATAATTGTAGCGTCGGCAATCGAAAAAAGAAAAGTGCCGAATTTAACCTTGTTCAGAGAGCGTTTAGCCGAGATTGGATTATTCCAAAGCACACTTGGAGTTTATCTGAAAAAATAGCCAATCTTTTCAGTAAGCATATAACCAATCGTCTGGTTGTCCGTTTACTTTTTTTACTGAACCGTCTAAATTTAAACAGCCTCCCTACACAAAAACTCACCTTCAATGTTTATAAGATTACTTCTACTTACGACAGGAATCACTTCTTTTATGTACTTCTTGATGCCCCAAAAATTTGAAAATTTTGACCCAAAGAAAAAGGACGTGCTAGGTATTCAAACAATTAATGCAAATTTGAATATTAGTACTATTGAGACTACTCTCATGGCATATTGTATAAGTGAGGGAGTACTGCCTGAAAATCTAAATAAACTTTACGAGGGTTATTTAAGTCAAAAAAGAAGGCTAGATTTAGACAAACTATTTAATTACGAGGTCAAAAGTAACTCGGATTGCACTTATGATTTAGAGCCTCTCTTTTCCTAACTGTGATCTTGAACTCCTTCGCCAATAGAGTTATGATTCTTAAAAGGGAGGTGAAAACCTTATGACTTATTCTGCCAAGGTTAGCCTTTTTCTGCTGAGGCTAGGAATTGGGTGGGTGTTTTTCTATGCTGGTTGGTCCAAAGTCATTACGTTCTTTACGGATACGAAAAACTGGACGGCCGCGGGATTTCTGATCGGTGGTGCAAAAGACCCAACGCATATTTTTGCTCCTCTTTTTGAATCACTGGCCGGTAACACCACTATCGATTATCTTAATGCTTACGGACTCTTATTTATCGGAATTGGTCTTTTATCGGGCGGTATGGTAAGGCTGGCGTCTTTATTTGGGATTATTCTAATGCTTCTCTATTACCTTCCCGGTTACCCACCAGAAAACGCCTTTATAATCGATGATCACATAATTTACTCTTTAGTCTTAATTTTTCTGGCAGCAGCTGGTGCTGGAAGAATGTGGGGATTGGATAAAAACATAGAAAAATGGCCGATGGTGAAGAAAAATCCCTGGCTAGTTAAAATCCTCGGATAGGCCCTTACCTTGAAATGAAGAATACTGCCGTATCAAAGGTGGTGATTGTTGGTGCTGGTTTTGCCGGCGTCAGAGTTGCCCTAGATCTTGCAAAATCTAAGTATCCTCAAGAAATAATTCTAGTTAACAAAAATTCTTACCACGAGTTTCACGCTGATCTTTATGAGATAGCCACCACCACACTTCCGGAGCCGCAAAGAAAACAAATATCTCGATTTACCTATGAAAACTTGAAAGGTTCGGTTGCCATACCCTTAGAGCAGATTTTTAAAGGTACAAACGTCAAAATTATCACCGATACAATAATCTCACTCGATCTAGAAAGTAAGAAGTTAGCGTTAGAATCTAGCAAGCCACTATTTTATGATGTCCTAGTTCTTGCTCTTGGAAGCGAGACAAACTACTTTGAAATTTCAAATTTGGAAAAATACTCTCTTCCCCTGAAGACAGTAGATGATGCTCTTAATATCAGGGACGAAATCGACGAGATCTTCATGAGGAAGAAGAATGGCGATAAAATTTCGATCGTAGTTGGGGGTGGGGGTTTCACTGGGGTTGAGTTTGCCTCAGAATTAGTCGGATTTTTAAAAGATTTAAGTTTAATTCACGTGCATAAGGGACATGATGTTAAGCTGTCGGTAGTTGAAGCATGCCCAGCTTTGATAAATGGTGTCTCTCCTTCAATTCAGGATGAAGCGAGGAAACGCCTTGAGCACTTAGGAATTCGACTGTACTTGGACAGCAAAATTACAAAAGTTACCAAAAAAATCGTTTATGCCGAACCACACTTGGCTATCCCTTACGATTTGCTTGTCTGGACAGCCGGTATAAAGGCAAACAGTTTAGTCTCATCTCTAACTGGAGTTCATGTCGAAAAAACTTGTTTAGTGGTAGATAAGACCTTACGAGTTATACATTTTAGAAATGTTTTTGCGGTTGGTGATCTAGCCTACTGCTTTGATGAGGAGAAAAGCTGCCCAGTTCCCTCAACTGCCCAAACCGCAATTCACCAAGGCAAACATACGGCAATAAATATCGCTAGATTTCTAAAAAAGGAGGACCTCTTGCTTTATAAACCCAAAATGCCAAATTTTATTATTCCGCTTGGAGGCAAATATGCAGCCGCCCAAGTTGGCAACGTTATTATCAAAGGTACTCAAGCTTGGTGGTTAAAAAGAGCTGCTGCCCTTCGTTATTTTTCCTCTATCTTACCAGCTGCGGATGCCCTGAAAGTATGGGCTTCTGGTAACCGCTTCTTTGTAGCCAATGATTAAATTTTAGGTATTGACATATGCAACTTAGTTGCATTAGTATACTTAGAATAGTAAAAAATTATGCAGCTGACCGATTATCTTAGAAAAATAGGGGCTCGGGTAACCCCGGCCAGAAGATCTATCCTTGGGGCAATTGCTGAATCTAGTAAACCAATCTCCGCTGATGAAATTGGTGTTAAATTGATCAAAGATGGGTTTGAAGTAAATAAAACCACTATTTACCGCGAGCTAGAGTTTCTAAAAACGGAAAATCTAATTCGCGAAATAGATTTTTTGGATGGTAGGAAAAGGTATGAGGCAACCTCCTATGGTCACCATCACCACGTAATCTGTAAAGCATGTGGTGGTGTCGAAGAGCTAGGATCCATCCCCGAATATTTCATAAACACTTTTTCCAGAAAGTCCCAGTTTTTAATACAAGATCATAATTTAGAATTTTTTGGTCTTTGTCAGAGTTGTCAAAAGGAGGTCTAATGACTTTAGCTTATATTTTAGTTTTTACGTTTATAGGTAGTATTTTTTCACTGATTGGAGGATTACTTCTACTACTTAAAAAGGGCTTTGCCGTAAAGATTTCGCACTACTTAGCTGCTTTTGCGGCTGGGGCTTTGCTTGGCACGGCTTTTTTTGATCTTTTGCCCGAGGCTATCGAAGAATCTGCAGATGGTAGTATTTTTGTCTGGACACTATTTGGAATTTTGCTCTTCTTCATTCTTGAAAGGACTCTACATTGGTTTCACCATCATCATCGTGAGCACGGTGAAGAGCAGGAACCAACAGTGCTTTTGCTAAACTTTGGGGATGCTATTCATAATTTCCTTGACGGTGTAGCCATAGCGGCTACCTTCTTAGTCGATATAAAACTTGGTATTATTACCTCCTTTGCCGTAGCTGCTCACGAAATACCGCAAGAAATAGGTGATTTTGGTATTATGCTTCACAAAGGTTTAAGCGGCCGAAAAGTCCTGCTCCTTAACGTTTTGGTTGCCCTGACAGCAATTGCCGGCGCTCTTATCACCTACTTTTTGGGCGACATGATAAAACCTCTTTTACCAGTTGCTTTATCTATCACGGCAGGATTTTTTATTTATATAGCTTCATCAGACTTGATACCAGAAATACATAATAAAAATGCTCAAAAGTTAGCCGCAATAGAAAGTGGCTTACTTATTCTCGGAGTGGTAGTGATTTACGTATTTGTAAAACTTTTTGAATAGACCCCACTATTCGTCTTGCCCAGTTTGTCTAGTCAGTAAATGTGAATGCTTGACAAGATATAGTTTAGTTACTATACTATTTAGTAGCTTAACTACAATAATGGATAAGAATCGAGAAGAACTACTGGAAAAACTTTTTAAAGAGATGATCTATACTTTCCGCTCTCTTAAGCCGGAAGGCCATAACTTTAGTGGTTACGATCATCACTGGAGCAAACGCAAATTTGGACGAGGGCACATGGATCTTTTTTTCCGGCTCATGAAAGAAAAGGAAGGGGTCTTTGCCAAAGATCTAGCCGATTCTTTGTGTGTAACCCCAGGAGCTATTACCCAAATCGTTGATGGAGCAGTCAAGGGTGGTATGGTCACTCGTATGGAGGATCCAGCTGATCGTCGCTTTCAAAAAATAAAACTTTCCGACAAAGCTAAAAGTAAAATAGAAGGGTTTAAGAAGAATTATTTTGAAAAACTCGAGCCCAGATTTTCCTCATTGAGTGATGGGGAAATCTCTCAATTATCTAATTTGCTTGCTAAAGTCAACTCTGTATCGGCCGAAAAGGAAGCTGTCCATGAATAATTCGGAATCCATAATATCTGTAAAGAATATTTATAAAAGCTTTGGGAAAACCAAGGCCCTTTCTGGTGTCAGTTTTGAGGCGGAAAAAGGCACAGTCTTGGGCCTTCTTGGTCCTAATGGTGCTGGGAAGACGACTTTAATAAAAATATTAACCACCCTTCTTGTTCCAGATCAAGGAAGTGCAAGTGTAGCGGGCTTTGATGTAGCAAAAGATGCTAATAAACTGCGAAATGTCATTGGACTAGCCGGTCAATACGCTGCAGTTGATGAAAATCTTACCGGTCGAGAAAATTTAGAGATGGTCGCCCGGCTCTATCACTTAGGAAGAAAAGAATCTAGGGCGCGAGCAAGTGCAGTGTTAAAGGAAATGACTCTTGAAGAAGCTGCCAATCGAACTGTAAAAACCTACTCTGGAGGAATGAGACGGCGTTTGGATGTTGGTGCCTCTCTTTTGTTTGAACCAAAAGTTCTTTTTCTTGATGAGCCAACTACTGGTCTAGACCCAAGGACTAGAAGCGATCTTTGGAAATTTGTTCGAAGTTTGGTAGAAAAAGGCACCTCGGTTGTTTTGACCACTCAGTATTTGGAAGAAGCAGATGCCTTGGCAGATACTATAGTGTTACTTGATAAAGGGAAAATAATTGCCGATGGAACTAGTCGTGAGTTGAAGCGCAAAATTGGCGGTAGCATGGTGGAAATTGAACCAAAAAATTGGGAACAAGCGAGCCAAATCGAAGGTCTTTTAAAAAATAAATTTAAAGAAAGAATTCACGTGAAAGATAGTCATCAGCTAATCACTCTACCAGCGCCAAATGGCCCAGCCGATCTTCGGGATGCCCTAAATATTTTGGAAGAAGCAGATATCGAGCTGGTCCATATTAGTTTGGCCCAGCCGACTTTAGACGAAGTTTTTCTCACTTACACCGGGAAGGAGGTTGTTAGTGAATAGTATATCAAACGCTATAAGCGACGTACTGGTAATTACTGAGCGCAATTTAATTAGATACAGGCGTATTCCACAACTTTTGATATTTTCCACCATACAACCAGTAATGTTTTTGGTTCTTTTTAACTACGTGTTTGGAGGTGCTATTTCTCAAACGGGCCAAACCGGAAATTATATTAATTTTCTTTTGCCGGGGATCATTGTTCAGACAGTACTTTTTGGGGCAAGCCAGGCAAGTGTGGGAATGTCAGCTGATATGGCTTCCGGAATTATGGACAGGTTTCGCTCTCTACCGATAGCCCGTTTTTCAGTAATTGCTGGAAGAGTATTGGCAGACACGATAAGAAATATTTTTGTGGTATTGATAATGTTGGCAGTTGGTTTACTGCTTGGCTTTGAATTTCAAAATGGAATTGGAAACCTAATTATAGGAGTTCTTTTAGCAGTGCTTTTTGGATTTTCTTTCACCTGGATATCGATCGCAATTGGGCTGATGGTTAAGGATCCCGAGGCTGCCCTGCCAGCTGGTTTTTTGTGGATTTTTCCTTTGGTTTTCGCAAGCGGGATTTTTGTACCAGTGAAGACCATGCCTGAATGGCTTCAAGTTTTTGCAAGAAATCAGCCAGTTACAAGGGTTGCAGATGCGGTGCGCTCTTACATGATTGGTGGCTCACACGACAGCCTAGTCCCAGCTCTTTTATGGATGGGTGCCATAACAGCCGTTTTCATATTTTTAAGCATATGGTTTTACCGAAGAGCGAAATAACGAAAAAAAAATAAAAGAAAGGTTACTGATGTGAAAGCAGCTCAGATTAATAAATATGGTGGTGTTGATGTTATTGAGATTAATGAAAACGCCCCAAAACCATCTGTATCAGAAGGCCAAATTCTAGTCGCGGTTCACGAAGCTAGTATTAATCCTATCGATTGGAAGATTAGAGCGGGTTACTTACAGGGTATGAATCTACCGTTCCCAATGACTTTAGGAGGAGATTTTTCTGGTGTAGTTATAGAAGTTGGTGGAAATGTAACCAATTTCAAAGTGGGAGACGCAGTTTATGGGCAAGGTGGCGTTTTAAATGAAGGATCCGGATCCTTTGCCGAGTTTGCAGCAGCGAGTGTCAACAAAGTAGCTGCCAAACCAAAAAATTTGGATTTTCGGCAGGCAAGCTCCCTCCCGCTCACTGGCGTAAGTGCTCTGCAAGCTTTAGAGGGTCACATTAACTTGAGTAAGGGCCAAAAAATTCTCATTCATGGTGGTGCTGGTGGTATCGGTACTATTGCTATTCAAATAGCAAAAGCTTTAGGTGCTTATGCCGTGACTACAGTAAATGGTAAAGATATAGACTATGTTAAAAGTTTGGGGGCAGACGAAACAATTGACTATAAAAATAATGATTTTGAAAGGAAATTAAAAGACTTTGATGCGGTTTTTGATACTGTTGGTGGTGATACCACAGATAAATCTTTCAAAGTGCTAAAAAAAGGTGGGACTCTTGTTTCGATGGTTAGGGAACCTAGCCCAGAACTAGCGGAAAAATATGGAATTACGGCCATTCGGCAAGGTACAGATTCTAATCCAGAGCGTTTAAGCAGGCTTTCAGAATTAGTTGAGAGTGGAAAAATTAAAGCCCAAATAGATAAAGTATTTCCTTTAGAACAAGTGAGAGAAGCGTTTAAACACCTCGAAGAAGGCCACCCAAGAGGTAAAGTAGTTTTAGAGATTAAGAAAAACTAACCTTTATTCTATGCTGGGGGGCATTTATCAAACCGCATTTCTTGAAGTGCTATTTCAAGGGTACGACATTAGATTTGCTGCTATGTTTTTGAAAAAATAGCATTGACAAATTGTACATAAAGTGGTACATATAATATATGAGTGACTTAGTATCTATCTCTGATGCAAGAACAAACCTTCCCGACCTTGTTGCCAAGGTTAGTAATAGTATGGGTAGAGTAGTAATTACTGTCAACGGCAAGCCTCGGGCTACACTCGTAAGCGCAGAAGAGTTGGAGTCTCTCGAAGAAACAGCAGAAATCCTTTCTATTCCAGGGGCGAAGAAAAGTATTATAGAAGGACTAAGACAAGCAAAAAAAGGACAAGGCATTTCTCTATCCCAATTAAAGTAAGCTTATGGAAGTAATTATTACTCCAAAGGCTAGTAAACAATACGACAAAATTCCCAATACTGAAAAGCTTAAAGTAGAAAAGAAACTTCTTGTACTTAGTCAAAACCCATATGATGGTAAGAAGCTTTCAGGTAATTTCTTAGGATTAAGATCCTTGAGAGCATGGCCATATAGAATAATTTATTACCTTGATGAGAAGTTACAGAAAGTATTTGTAGTTACTATTGCTCATAGGCAAGGTGTTTATGAATAAATTATTAAGTTCTAGATTTAGCAATATTTTCTTGATGTGTCGGTATATTTACAAGACCACAACGCTTGAAGTGCTGTTTTAATGGGGCACATATAGGTTTAATGATTAAGAATCAGTTATTATTCTGATTTTTTCAAAATTCCTTCCTTCTAATCCTTCTATCGCTATTTTTTCTTTGGAAAATTTTGTTTTTTCTATTTGTTTTGGAGAAAGAATGTATTCGATAAAACTATCCCCCATTTTTTTCAAAGCACCAATTCCAACCCAGAATTTTGCGATAGAAGTTTTGGTTGTGCCAACGATGATAAATTTTCCAGAAGGAAGAGGCTGGCTAAAAACCGGTATTTTATCCTCTTTGTAGTAATAGCCAATGTCTCTTTTTAGTCCGATATAAGCGTCGTGAATAGTGCGTATTTTCTCTCTCCATTTGGGGTCTTTTTTCTGCTCGGGGGTTGGATTTGCATTTAGCTCAACTGCCTGCAAATCTTCCTCAGAAAACGTGGGATTTGTTTTTGTCAGAGCGTTTGTCCTTTCATCTAATGATTCGTAGAAGTCTTCTACGGATGAAACCTGGTCTTCAAATTTAGTTATGGTCATTTTGAAGTTTTTTGGTTGGTAGCTTCTCAGGAAGTCTATTATCTTGGTGTATTCGGTGATATAAGATTCGACATCTGCAAGTGAGATATTATCCATTTTGGGAAGAATGATATCATCCACAAAATAATCGAACCAAACCCCCGGTGTATAAATTTCACAAATTGGTTTTAGCCATTTTGTATAGTACATTGCAGCGAAGAGTTCGGCCCAATCCGGAAAGGGAGCTTCTTCTAGACTCCAGAGTTTATAGGCTCCATGAGGAAAAGTGAAGTTTATAGGAAGATTTTTTTCTACGTTTATTTTTATCGCCCCTCTTATTTGATCGGTGAGCTCTGGGCTCGCAGAATATTTTCTAAACTTTTTTGACATTACTATCCTGTAGATAGCCTCGACCAATTCCTGATCGCTTGGTTTTGATATACCGGAGGGTTCCAGTAGGTTTTTTAAACTAGATTCTATGTATTCTTGGACCGTCATATTGGAGATGCGGAGTAGTCATTACTCTACTGTCGCAGCTTTGCAATCTGCTGCCTATTCTCGGCCACCGCACCACAGACATTATATCTTTATAGGAAGTGTAATTCTACAGCAAGGCAGATCATAATCTATGCTAGAATGGCAGCTATAAGGATGAGGGGAGTTATTTTATCTGAACTAAAAGTTCTGAATCTGTGGCTTTGGTGACTTTTTCGAGGAATTCGAGAGAAGGGTTTGAGTTACCAGACTCGAGGCGAGCAATGGCGGATTGTTTTGTCCCCACTTTTTTTGCCAGCTGTTCTTGAGTAAATCCCTTTTTGAGTCGTGCTTCGATAAGTTGAGACACCAGTTGGTAATGAGGCGTAAGTTTTTCGTATTCTTTAGAGATATTTTTATTTTTTAGTAGTTCTGCCTTGAGAGTTTTCCAATTTTTCATAACGCTAATATAACATATACGTTATACTAGTGTCAACGTCCCCAATCGTTTCAAGGCTGTGTCTATTTCTTGGCGGGGAGTTTTCTGTTTCTTTTTTATAAAAGCGTGGAGTAAATAAATATCTTTCTTAGCATAGCCGTAGAGAATACGAATTTCTTGCCTGCCTCTGACTCGAAGTTCGTATAAGTCTGCTGTTAGCTTCTTAGTATGCGGCATCCCTAACCGAGAACCATAACTTTCCAACAGGTCAATCACGTGGATTACTTTAGCTACTGTTGGTTCATCTAGAGTTTTAATAAATTCTTCCACGAACTTTTCGCCACGTGATGATTCAAAAAGGACAACATTCCAGGGCATTATGTATTCATAGTACCAAATTAGGGGCGATTAGCAAAAAACTATAGTGGTAGTGGCTAAGATTAAAGTCTAAATCAGAGTAATTTCGACTAAACGAGTAAAAATCTTGAGACTCCGCACGGAGGTCATAAGTACGGAAATCTCAAGAATATTGACTTATAGTTTAAGAAAGTTTTGCTGCTTCTAGGCTTTAGACTTGGCCATATTTTCTTGGTGTGTCGGGCTATTTACAAGCCCACATTTTTTATACTTCAGACCTGAACCACACGGACACGGATCGTTGCGGCCGATTTTGGTTTTGTGATCACCGGCAAGGCGTTCTTCTTTGGTGTTACTTTGGACAGGCTGTCCGCTAGTGGTTGATGATAAATGTTCATGACCTTCATGATCTAAAGCCTGCTGTCGAGACGCTGCTTCTTGTGGGGCCAACTGAATTTTGTAAATTCGGTGGACCACTTCATAGTCAATCGAGTCCATAAGCTGTTCAAAGAGTTTATAAGCCTCTGCTTTATACTCTACCAGGGGGTCGCGGCCAGCATAGCCCCGTAGCCCAATTCCTTCTCTCAGGTGATCGATATCTTCAAGATGATCTATCCAGAGAGTATCTATAACTGAGAGTAGAACTAGTTTTTCTACTTGTCTTGTTAGTTCTTTCCCAAATTGCTCTTCCCGCTTTTCGTACACTTCATGAGCGAGCTTTTTCAAAAGCTCTTCAATTTTATCGCTCCCAGAAAGTTTATCAATTTGTTCTTTTATTTCCTTTTGGGAAGGTTCATCAAACGGTAGAATTGTGAAAAACTCTTTAGCTATTCTTTCTAGGTCAGGTTCTTTACTTTCAAGCTCGGATAAACCAACAATCGTCTCTATCTCAGAGTCAATTTTCTCCATCGTCATTTTCTTTAGCTCTTTTTCGGCATCTTCTTTATCTGGGTTTTCGGGGTTTCCTAGGGAGAGAATTTTCTTGCGCAAAGAGTAAATGATCTCCCTTTGCTTATTCATGACATCATCGTAATCAACTAATCTTTTTCGGATATCAAAGTTATGACCTTCGACTCTGGTTTGAGCACTCTCAATCGCTTTGCTTACAATGTTGTTTTCAATTGGAACATCGTCTGGGATTTTTAGGGTAGTCATTAGGTTAGCAACAGCGTCTCCTCCAAAAAGGCGCATAATGTCATCTTGCAAACTTACGAAAAATTGAGTTGATCCTTGGTCTCCCTGACGTCCAGACCGTCCCCGGAGCTGATCGTCAATTCTTCTTGCTTCATGACGCTCACTACCAATAATATGTAGACCTCCGAGCTTTGTGACGCCTTCTCCAAGCTTTATATCAACACCTCGACCAGCAATGTTAGTAGCAATTGTCACCTGACCTTTTTGGCCAGCCTCAGAAATAATCTGGGCTTCTTTCTCATGGTTTTTGGCGTTTAATACCTCATGGGGAACACCGCGCCTTTTTAGAAGAGTGGCCAGCAGTTCATTTTTCTCAATTGAGGTGGTACCGACAAGAATTGGTTGCCCCTTTTCGTGTCGCTCTTTTATATCATCTGTGACCGCTTCAAACTTGGCTGAAGCAGTTTTATATATTCGGTCGGGTAGATCATCCCTCACCATTGGTTTGTTGGTGGGGATTATTAGGGCGTCAAGTTTGTAGACTTTGTGAAATTCTTCAGCACTTGTGGATGCGGTTCCTGTCATTCCGGCCAGTTTGTTATACAGTCGAAAATAGTTCTGGAAGGTAACAGTAGCAAGAGTCAGAGATTCTCTTTGGATTTGGACACCTTCCTTAGCCTCAATCGCCTGATGCAAGCCTTCACTATAGCGCCGGCCAGGTAAAAGCCTACCTGTGAACTCATCGACAATTATTACCTCACCCTCTTTTACCACGTAATCACGATCCTTCTGGTATAAAGTTTTCGCTTTTAGAGCTTCTTCAATGTGGTGAAGAGTATCAAAATCTTTTTCGTATAGATTATCCACGCCAAGGGATCGCTCAATTTTCGATATTCCAATTTCGGTTAGATTTGCAGTTTTTAATTTCTCATCAACTTGGTAATCTGTTTTTTCGACTAATTTATCAACTAGCTTTGAGACCTCGTAATATTTTTCGGTTGATTCTTCGGCTGGAGCAGAAATAATCAATGGAGTACGAGCCTCATCAATTAAAATTGAGTCTACCTCATCTACGATTGCAAAGTGAAGATCACGCTGCGACATTCTTTTTAAATCGTTCACCATGTTATCGCGCAGATAGTCAAATCCATATTCGTTGTTTGTGCCGTAGGTAATATCAGCTCTATACGCTTCGGATCTGGTGACTTCTCGGAGATACTTACCAACACCAAGCCCCTCTTGCTCTGGAGAAAGGGAAAGCTCTGGATCCATTTTTATTTCTGCTTCTTCGGTTTTTGGAGTCTGCGGGTTGGGATCGAATACGTAAGACCTTTCGTGGTTTATAACTCCAACCGACAAACCAAGGGCGTGATAAATTGGGCCCATCCATTCAGCGTCTCTTTTCGCAAGATAATCATTAACAGTGACAAGATGGGCTCCCTTTCCTTCAAGAGCATTGAGATAAAGAGGGAGAGTAGCAACTAGTGTTTTCCCCTCACCAGTACGCATCTCCGCAATTTTTCCCTGGTGAAGAACGGCGCCACCTAAGAGTTGGACGTCAAAATGCCTTTGTCCGATGGCGCGGCGAGAAGCCTCGCGAGTTACGGCAAAAGCTTCGGGAAGAATATCATCCAGGGTCTCGCCTTTTTCGAGCCTCTTTTTAAATTCTTCTGTTTTGGCGCGAAGTTTTGCGTCGGAGAGTTTTTTTACATCAGCTTCAAGAAGATTGATAAGCTCGATGGTAGTGTCTAATTTTTTTAGCTCTCTTTCATTGGAGTCAAAAATTTTTCCAACAGCGTCAAATATCGACATGGCTACCTAGTATACCATTTTAGCCGTAGAGAAACCAGACCGGGCCAATTTATGGGGTTGACAAGAAAAAAATTACTGATAAGATTTTTGCGGGTGTTACCCTAACCCCGACTCCCTCAAAAGAGCCGGGGTTTTTGTAGAGATAATAAGTGTCTAGGACGCGATACATTCCGGGGTAATTAAAGGAAATTATGCCGGCTGATTGTCGTCGCGCTGTCTACACACTACCCAGGCTTTCAAAGAGAAACTATGATGTTCTCATGAAAACCATTCACACCTCTCTTACTTTTGATACCTCAGATATTGCTAAGTACCGTTTCCATGTTCTTACAATCTTCTACAAACACGGACTTAAGGCAGTCCAAGATGCCTTTGGAGTCAAGAAAAGTACTTTGTATGATTGGCGGAAGACCTATGAGAGTTCTGGTAAAAAGCTCTCTTGTCTAGTTCCTAAAAGCCCAAACCTAAGAGAACCAGAGGGATGGCGATCGATTGGCGCCTTGAGGTGTTTATTAAGGCTCTCAGAGTTAAGTACGGCCGCCTCTCTAAGTACAAGATTAAAATCTTTCTTGATGAATACGCTAAAAGCCTAGGTATTGCCAGTTACGGGGTAACTAAAATTAACAAGATCATTAAAAGAAGACACTATTACTTCTATGGTAAAACTAAGGTAAAAAGAAGGACAGGCGGCGCAATTAAACGACTAAGACGAACCCCAAAAGAGACTGTACCCGGTTATCTACAAATGGACTCAATTACTGTCTACGTCACTAGCCAGAAGTATTATTTCGTGTCAGTGATTGACATTGTGACTAAGTTTGCTTGGTGCTCTTTAGTGGCGAGTTCAACTGCCAAGAACTCCACGGTTACCTTGGAAAAATTCCAAGCTAATTACCCTTATCCAGTTAGGGTCATCCAAACTGACAACGGTCATGAGTTCTTAGGTGACTTCCAAGCCTACTGTGAAGAGAGGTCGATACCGCCCGAGTTTATTTATCCGCGCAGCCCGAAGATTAACGGGGTAGTAGGGAGGTTTAATCAGACTGTCCAGGAAGAATTTATTACCCGCGCCGACGAGCTCTATTACAACCGTTCTGGGTTTGAGGAGAAACTTACGAAATACTTAACTTGGTACAATAATTCTAGACCACACCATTCCCTGAACCTCCGCACCCCAGTGGCCTACTTAAAGGAGTTTTAACTAGAATTCCGAAATGTGTCCGTCCTATACACTCAAAAGATTTACCAACCAATGGGACTATTAATAGTTTAACGATTTCTACCGGTGGAAAATATGTGTTTTTTGAGTTGAGAATTCCTGATGATGAGGGTATCCGTTATAAGACTAGTGAGATTTGGGCGGTTTCCATAGACGGAAAGACGCAAGGCAGGATTGTAGAAAATGCTGCTTTGACTCCAGTGGTTCCTTGATTTTGACAACCTCTAATCCTTCATTTATTCTGTAGTAAGTGAAAATTGTTGTAATTGTCCCCACTTATCAGGAGAAAGAAAATATTGGGCTTCTTATTACCGAGCTTCAAAAGGAATTTAGGAAGATTCCTCACGATTGCCATATCCTAGTGGTGGACGATAGTTCACCGGATGGAACAGCGGAGGAGGTTAAGAAAGTTATCGAGCAATCGAGCAATCGAGAAAATAGTATTCATCTTTTGACTGGAAGGAAGCAAGGGCTTGGGGCAGCTTATATTCGGGGGATCAAGTTTGCATTAGCTAATCTTCACGCCGACCTTATTGTGGAAATGGATGCAGATTTTTCTCATAAACCTAAAGACGTGCCAAGGATTCTTGAAGAGATCGACAAAGGAGCCGATTTTGTTATTGGTTCTCGTTACGTGCGAGGTGGTAAAATACCAGATAATTGGAACTTTATACGAGTTGCAAACTCACGTTGGGGGAATAGATTTGCCCGTTACATTGTTGGTATTGATAACGTTAAGGACTGTACTGCTGGTTTCCGGGCGATTAAGGCGGATTTGCTAAAAAAAATTGACTTAGATTCCCTTAAAGTGCGTGGTTATTCTTTCCAAATGAACTTACTTTACAGGGCGTATATGCAAGGCGCTAAAATAAAGGAAGTGCCGGTAGAATTTGTTGAGCGAGAAAAAGGCCATACCAAACTTGGACCAGCCGATATTTTAGAATTTATGGGAAGTTCTTTGATACTTCGCTGGCAAAGAGGCGTTATAATGCAAAAGCCCAAAGTTAAAAAATTATGAAAGTAGTAGTCACTGGTGGGGCAGGGTTTATTGGCTCCCACATTGTAAAAAATTTATTGGATAAAGGTAACGAGGTTCGGGTGATTGATAATCTTTCAAGAGGATTTGAAGATTTAGTTGACAAAAGAGCTGATTTTCAAAACGAAGATCTTAAAAATCAAAATGAGATTGAAGGGGCTATCACAGGCTTTGATGCGGTTATTCACCTTGGAAATTATATTGTTGTTCCAGAATCGGTTGATGAGCCAGTAGTTTATACAGAAAATAATGTGGTTAATACAGTCCGGCTTCTTGAGGCAATGAAGAGTGCAAAAGTCCAGAAAATAATCTTCTCTTCGTCCGCCACAGTTTATGGAGAAGCCAAAAACTTACCCTTGAAGGAAGATGAGCCCCTAGGGTTTGCGACTAATCCTTATGGCGCTAGTAAAGTATCCATGGAGCAATTTATCGCAACGTATCACAACAGTTGGAGGTTTGATACTGTTATTCTGCGCTACTTTAATCCTTACGGACCAAATGAGCTTCATGAGCCAGAGACTCACGCTATTCCCAACTTTATCCAAGCTGTGTTAAAAAGGGAGCCGATTCCTTTATACTGGAATGGAGAGCAAATTCGCGATTTTATTTATGTTGAAGATCTTGCGCAGGCTCACGTGGAGGTTCTAAATGTTAGTGGTCTTGAGGTGTTCAATATTGGAACTGAATTGGGGACAAAGGTTAGAGATGTTATTGACATTATTTTTAAAATTGTTGGTTATGAAGTTGAAATCAAGGATTTAGGAGAAAGAGCCGGAGACGCTAAGGCAACTTATGCTTCAGCAAAAAAGATAAAAGAGGCTGTTGGCTGGAGTGCAAAAACTAGTCTAGAAGAAGGCCTTTCCCGCACGATCAAATTTTTTAAAGAGCACCAAAATAGCAATTAATTTGATTTACCATAATTCTACCTTTATACTACAAACCCATGGAGAAAAATGATTTAAAAATTGTTGTTGTCGGCGGCGGAACTGGTACTTACACCGTCCTTTCTGGCCTGAAAAGATTTAACAAAAATCTCACGGCGGTGGTTACTATGATGGACTCCGGTGGCAGTTCCGGCAGGCTTCGGGATGAGTTTGGAATACTTCCGCCAGGAGATGTGCGGCAGTCAATCGTTGCTCTTTCTGCAGATACTTCAGTGCTTAGGAAACTCTTTAATTATCGTTTCGAAAAAGGCCAAGGCTTAGAAGGCCACTCTTTTGGGAATATCTTCCTCACCGCCCTCTCCAAGGTTACTGGGGGAATGGATAAAGCTATCCAAGAAACATCTAAAATTCTAAACATTAGAGGTAGAGTACTGCCGGTGACAACAGATCACGCCCATTTAGTTGCAAGATATGAAGATGGAAATGTTGTTGAAGGTGAGGGTAATATTGATGAGCCCAAGCACGATGGGAAATTGAAAATAGAAGAGATTTCTTTAGAACCCTCACCCGCTCCTTATGAAGAGACACTAGAGGCTATTAAAGATTCAAACGTTATCGTTCTTGGTCCTGGTGACCTATTTACGAGTATTATTCCCAACCTTCTAGTTCCCGAAGTAGCTAAAGCTATTTGCAGATCTGGCGCAATAAAAATTTATATTGTTAATTTGATGACAAAATATGGGCAAACTTATGGGTTTTCGGCAGAGAGCCACGTTTCCGCCCTCGAAAAATATCTAGGTAAGGGGTGTTTAAATTTTGTTTTCATAAACAAAACCTCTCTTCCGGATGACATATTAAAGAAGTATGAAGAAGAACACGATTTCCCCGTAGAAGATGATTTAGAAGATCGAGGTTACAAAGTTGTACGTACTGATTTATTAGCTGAAGGCCCTATTAAAAAAGCTAAAGGAGACACGTTAAAGAGAAGTCTTATTCGTCATGATTCAAAGAAACTAGCTGAATCAATAATGCGTATTGTTTAATATGTGCGGAATTTTTGGTTATATCGGCCCTAAAAAAAATGCTGCTGAACTGGTCCTTTCCGGCCTCAAAACTCTCGAATACAGGGGGTATGATTCTTGGGGAGTCGCCTCGGTAATTCAGAATTCAAAATCTAAAGTTCAGAATGTAAATTTAGTTGTTGAGAAACATGTTGGAAAAATTGGTAAGAGCAAATTAAGCTCAGAACTATCAACTCAGAACTCATCACTTGCAATAGGTCACAATAGGTGGGCAACTCACGGTGGAGTAACAGATGAAAATGCCCACCCCCATCTTTCTTGTGACGGAAAAATTGCTTTGGTCCACAATGGAATAGTAGAAAATTTCCAAAAGTTAAAAAAAGATCTAGAAAAAAATCATAAGTTCAAATCTGAAACAGATACAGAAGTTATCGTTCATTTAATTGAAGAGGAGATTAGGACAAAAGATTTTGTTAGTGCTGTGCGGTCTTCGTTCAATAAATTAGAGGGTCTTAATGCCATTGTTACGCTAACTTCGGATGGGGAATTGGTAGCTGCCAAAAACGGCTCTCCTTTGGTTGTGGGAATTGGTCGGAGAGAATACTTTGTTGCCTCAGATGCGACTGCAATATCGCAGCACACAAAAAAAGTAATTTTTCTTGAAGATGGTCAACTTGCCCACCTTAATAATCATGAAGTTTCAATTTTCTCACTTGCCACTGGAGAAAAACTCAAAGCTAAAAGAGAGACTCTGGAGTGGAAATTTACCCAAGCAAGTACAGGGAACTACCCTCATTTTATGATCAAAGAAATTCATGAGCAGAGAGAAGTGATATTAAACGCCGCAGAAAATTTGGTAAATCCTGCCCAGATACTTGCAGAAGCAATCAATAAAGCTAGGGGGACTTTTTTTATTGCCTCAGGTACTGCTTTTCACGCATGTCTAGCCGGAACTTATTTGTTTTCCAAAATAGCCAAGCACCACGTTAACACAGCGGTTGCCTCTGAGTTTAAC
This sequence comes from Candidatus Woykeibacteriota bacterium, assembly GCA_040876345.1. GTDB lineage: Bacteria > Patescibacteriota > Microgenomatia > Woykebacterales > RBG-16-39-9b > JBBDPM01. Next base: position 245,594 of record JBBDPM010000001.1, read on the forward strand.
TACCTGGAAGATTTTCTAACACCAAAAAGCTTGATAATCGCTCTTTCTCAAAGTGGCGAGACCATAGATGTAGTTGAGCCGCTTTCCCGCGCTAAGAAAAAGGAGAGTAAGATTGCCTCAGTCGTCAATAGTTTAGGATCGACGATTTACAGGATGGGAGATATAAAAGTACTTTTAGGGGCAGGCCCTGAGATTGCTGTAGCTTCCACCAAAGCTTATATAGCGAAAGTGGCCTTTCTTATTTTGGTTGCTTTTTCCTTGAGAGGAAGGGTCGAAGAGGGCAAAAAACTTTTGGTACTTGCTGCCAAGGAAGTAGAACGGCTTCTTAAAGATGAGTGCTTAAAGGACATAAAAAAGATAGCCAAAATCTTAGAAAAATCAGAGAATATTTACACAATTGGTCGAGGAGTTTCTTTTGCAACCGCTCTCGAGTCTGCACTTAAGATAAAGGAAGTAAGCTACATTCATACCGAAGGGTTGGCCGGTGGTGAACTGAAACACGGAACTATCGCCTTAATTAGTAAAGGGACTCCGTGTATTGTTTTTGCGCCGGCCGATGAAACTTACGAGGCGATAATATCAAATGCAACTGAGATCAAATCCCGTGGAGGTTTAATAATTGGTGTTGGGCCAAAAAAGTCAGAAGTTTTTGATCACTGGATTGAGGTGAAAGATGCAGGTGAAGCCTCACTAATTCCAATGACAATCCCAGCCCAGCTTTTTGGATACTATCTGGCTTTGGAGAAGGGCTTGGATCCGGATAAGCCTAGGAATTTAGCTAAAGCAGTGACTGTAAAGTGATAGCTTTGTTACTTGGGATTAGGTTTGGGAGTCTGGGTTACTTAGTAGGAGACTTTATAAACACAAAGTAGGATTTGTACTCAGAGAAATTAGACTCATCTGGTAAAAGAGGGTATGTTTGGTTGAAGTAGTAATTAAATATCTTCCTGAAGCTGTTTACAGGGCTAATTGATTGGTACATAATTTTATCACCTCCGTTTGGTAGGTAGTAGGCATTTAAAATACCAGTTTTTAACTCAAACCGTTCTTTTGAAACTTGTTCAATTTGCGCCACTGATCCAGGTCCATGGTCACTTTGAATAATTATAATTGGTGGGATTTTTGATTTTGAAAGTATAGTGCTCACCGCCTCTTTCACTTTTTTGTTAACAAAAATAAGCTGATTGATATATGCTTCTTCGTTGTACCATGAATCTGGTTTATCAAATCTTTTGTCATAAGTTTTTAATTTATTTCCGTCTTGGTCAAAGACATATGGAGGGTGTGGTGAGACGATGTGGACAAAAGTAAAAGTTGGCTCGTTCAATTTGGGAATATCTTTTACTTTATCAAAAGCAAATAATACAGAGTCGGCGTGAAAAAAATCTCGAGTTTCTAGGAGAACAAGGGCGGTTGTTTGATACAAAATTTTGGCAAATTCGCTCCTTGCTTTATAACGATATACTAAATCTGCGTAAGGATTTTCTGATGTAACTCCCCAAGATGAACCAATGTTGACGAATTTATAACCTTTAGACTTAAAAAACTTTGCGACCTCGTTATTCCTTAAAATCTCTATAGCAGTTAATCGTTTTTCCAGTTCAGAAGATTTCATATTGGCGATATCGTCTAAATACCGCATATTTAGTGATGACGCTAAAGATACAGGGGTCAAAGTGTAATTGGAGTGACTTTTATTCGCTACATAAAAACCACTCTGTTTTAAGAAATTGATAAAACCACTGTTATCGAATTTATATGTTTTTTGTAAAGAGTTTTGGGATCCATAACCATCCAACATAATATAATAAATATCTGGGTGTTTATCATCGGTCTTACTCATTACCTTTGATTTGTCTTCATTTCTACTCCTCGTCACTGTTTGGATATCTGATACCCTCAAGCTATTATTTGATGCGTTGATGCCGATCGATGTTACAGATAGTAAAATTAGCACCAAAACCACAATATTTAAGTATTTTGCTAACACTTTCAAGTTAGTTTTAAGTCTGATTATTATAAAAAGAATAATGGAAGACAAAACAGCCATAAAGAGAATGAACTTATTAGGCCCTATTACTAGTTGGCCAATACGTAAGCCATTAACAAGATTAAAAAGATGTCCGAAAGAGAAAAATATTATTAAAGCTACCGAAGTTAATAGAGTTGATTTGTAAATATCTTTTAGGATAAATTTAATTGTGTAGAAAACAAATATTGTCGTTCCTAGTGAAATAAATATGGGTGATATTATTTCTTTAAGAAAAATATCATTGAGGTTATTACTGTATATGAAAAGGATTGGGTATATGGCAAAAAGAAAAGGGTGTAGAGGCAGATACAGGATCTTAACTAGCCTTTGGGTTAACTGTTTCATTTTTTGATCATTAAGTATAACACCCGATTACTATTTATTATATTGGCAGTCTTTTTTATTCTAAAAAGTTTCCTAAACTCTTCTTCAAATTTTTCTTTTGTATAGTTTGGGAAGATGTCCTCCCTTGTAGATAGAAGCTTTTGGACTTGAGAGTCTTCTTTGGGAACGAATTCAATTATTAAGGATTTACAAATACTAGAAAAAAAGTCCGCCAACTCCCCGAGCGGCAAGTTATTTGATATTGCTAAGTGATGAATTAAAGCTAAGGCCAGGGCTGCATCGACTGGACCTCGTTTCAAGAGAGAATCTCTTTCGGTGTTTTCCCAGCCTATAGATGGTGATGGATTGGTGAAATCAATTATTAGGGGTAGAATGTTCTTTTCGGACTTTTCTTTCACTAGTCGATAATTGATTTCGACGGCTGCTGGATCAATATCAAAAGAAATTGTCCGAATTTCTTTGTCTGCTGCGATGCGGCTGAATAAACCAGTATTTCCACCAACGTCCCACACGGTTTTTGGTCTTTCTTTGTTTAAAAATTCTTCAACTATTTTTGCCTTTTGCTTCAGAGATTCCGGTATATAATTTAGTTTATTTTCGTAGTAATCTGCCCACTCAGTTCCTTTTGGTTCCCATTTTAGACTTTTGACCGCGCCTTCTAAGCTGTCGATCAAACCTAAAAATGATCGTTTGCTCATCTTTCCGCGCATCGCTTCCTTTTTGATGACTTTGTCTTGATACCGCCTTTGACTAGCAGCGTGCAGATGGAGATGAATAAGGAGAGAGGGTTTGAGTTTAGTTTTTAGAGGTAAGAGACGAGAGGCTAGATCTAGCGGAATTCCATCAATATACAACTGAAAAAGGCGAATCAGGCGGATATCTGTGTAGGTCATTAAAGCAAGTGGAGCCAGAAAATGCTGACAAAATTGTTTATACGCAACCCATGGATCACCTTCTTTGTACTTTTCAAAAGAAAGAGTGTCGATCAAGACTGGTTTTCCAGCCAAAAATTGAATATTGAAGGCGCTCGCATCCTTGAGGCTCATGCCATGCTCAAGGGCGATTTTTTGAATCGCAAGGGTTAACAGGGCAGCATCTTTAAGCTGGCTAAAACACCACTCATATGGGTAAGAAATAAAGGGCACAGTTTTCGGCTTTATTATTCGATAGGCTTCGGGGCTTTGTTTTTTGTCTGTTGCCACTTCATCGTGAGGGATGAGGTATCCAAGATCAACAAGCTTTTGGTAAAGGCCCGACTTCATAAGTTGATCGTAGGTTTCCTTGTAAAAAAGATTTATCTGTCGGTAAAGAGTTTTGCCCTCTGAAAACAAAAAACCGCTTGGGTCCCGAAAGGAAGTAGGTAGCTTACTGCATATCATTGTTTTTAGGGGCAGATTTGGTCTTTTGCTTTTTTCTACCAATAAGACTTGTGAAAAAGTCCTTAATCTGTAGCCAAAATGTTTTCACGGCAAAAAGGGCGCCAACACCAGTGGCAATTAGAATTTGAAGAATGTAACTCCCACTTCCGGGGTCCAAATAAGCGTGGGCCGGTCGAGCCGAAATTACAAAAAGGGCTAGGAAAAGAAGAAATAAGTTGATGACATTCGATCGCTTCATTTTTTAGATTATAGGCGAAAAAATTTTTTAGCGCAAGTGAATGCTCGTTCGTTGGTTTAGTTTGTGTTAAAATTAAAATAATGAACTGGTTTATTCTGGCAATAATTGCATTTTTTAGTTATGGGGCGGTTAATCTTTTGTTTAAACTTGCGGAGAGAACTGGATCCAGTGTTGCGGCGATTACAATTGTTCTCTATTTTTTTGGGGGCTCTTTTCGTTAGTTTGGTTTTGGACTCATAAACAAATAGAACCTTCAGCTTTTCAGTCAAAGGATCTTTTAATTGGAGCTGCTATTGCGGTTGCCAGCCTTAGTGGAAGTATTGCCATTCAGCAAGCCTTCAGAGCAGGCCCCGCATCTTTAATATCGCCGATAGTAGCTCTAAATGGAATAATTGTGGTGGCAGCGTCTTTATTAATCTTCAAAGAGGCGATAACGGCGAAACAATTTTTAGGTTTAATCCTTGCTTTAGCCGCAGTTGTCCTAATCGCCTCGAAATAATCAATAATCCAACTAGGTAACTTATAGGTTTGTTTTACGTTAAATTTGTGTTAGAATTAAGCTCAAATTTTTAATATTCATGCGCGAATTAAAAAAGAAAATTGAAGAAAGAAAAGCAAAAATAGCGGTTATTGGTCTTGGTTATGTGGGCTTACCAGTCGCCTGCATGCTTGCTAAGGCTGGTTACTCGGTCCTTGGTATAAACCGTGGCCAGGAAAAAGTAGATAAAATCAACGCTGGTAAATCCCCAATTGAAGGTAAAGAGCCAGGCCTTGAGGATCTTGTGAAGGAGGCAATCGGGACAAAAAGGCTTTTTGCAACCACGGAGTACGCTGGTCTAAAAGACTCAGACATAATGATTGTGGCCGTAGAAACTCCGGTCGACAAAGCTGACCGCGTGCCTAAATACGAAGCCTTAAGAAGCGCACTGACTAGCGTTGCTAAAAACATGAAGAAAGGAAGCTTAGTTATTGTCGAATCGACAATTGCGCCTGGCACCATGAAAAATGTAGTGGCCCCGCTTTTGGAAGAAGAGTCGGGTCTGAAAGTTGGTAGGGATATTTATCTTGGGAATTGCCCGGAGCGTGTGATGGTTGGGAAGCTCTTGCATAATGTTGCTCATTATCACCGGGTGGTTGGCGGTTGGGATAAAGAAACTGCCGCTCTGATGGTCGAGCTTTATAAAACTTACATCGATGGGGATTTGGATCCGGTAGACGTTTCCACCGCTGAGTTAGTTAAGACAACGGAGAATGCCTACCGTGATTTAGAAGTTGCTTTTGCTAATGAACTTGCTTTAGTAGCCGAAAAACTTGGAGTCAATGTTTATGAAGTTCGACGTTTGGTAAACAAAGTTGAGGCGCGTAATGTTCATATGCCGGGAGCCGGTGTGGGCGGGCATTGTATTCCTAAAGACGGGCTTTTGCAAGTAGCCTTCTTGCGGGGGGATAAGAGTGAAGGGTCAAAACAAGCAATTAATTTGATTGAGACAGTGCGAGCGGTCAACGACTTCATGCCTACCCATATGATTGAGCTGTTAGAGGCAGCTTTAAAAGAAGCTGAAATAGAGCCAAAAAAAGCCAATGTTGCCGTGCTTGGGTACAGTTTTTTGGAAAATTCCGACGATACTCGCGATACCCCCACCGAGTATCTTTTGAAAAAGTTGGCCAGTAAGGTTGGAAAAATTGTTGTGCAAGATCCTTATGTTGAGTTATACAAAAAGGATTTAGACAAAGTACTAAAAGAAGCCGATGCTGCGGTTTTTATGGTCGCCCATGATGAATATAAGAGGCTAAGGTTGGAAAAGTTAAGCAAGCTGATGCGTACAAAAGTTATAATTGATGGGAGAAATATTTTTGATAAAGAAAAAGCAAAAAAATTAGGTTTTGTTTATAAAGGAATAGGTAATGTCTAAAAATCCAAAATCCAAAATCAAAAATCAAAAAAAAATAAAGACTGCGGTGGTCGGTGTTGGTTATATGGGTCAGCATCACGCTAGAATTTACGCAGAGATTCCAAATTCACAATTAGTAGCGATCGCCGATTTGAACGAACAGGCTGGAATAGAGATGGCCTCAAAATACAAAGCAAAATATTATAACGACTTTAAAGATATGGTTGAAAAGGAAAAACCAGACGCTGTTTCTGTCTCAACTCCAACTGCATACCACGCTCCAATAACAATTTGGCTTCTGCAAAAGGGCATAAATGTTCTTCTAGAAAAGCCAATCGCCTCTGATATTTTTGAGGCAGCTCAGATTGTAGCAGCAGATCGAGATTCTAGTGGAAAACTTATGGTTGGGCATATTGAATGGTTTAATCCGGTGATAATTAAGATTGTAGATTTAATAAAAGAAGGAAAGTTTGGGGAGATACGGGCTCTAGAAGCAGAGCGTCTAAATCCTTATCCACAAGGTAGAGATGATGCCGTTGGGATAATAAATGATCTTGGTACCCACGATATACACTATCTTCGTAAAATTGCCTTATTAATTGGCAAAAAACCAAATGGAATATTTGCAGTTGGAGGCACTTCTGGCCTAATTCCAAACAAAAAAGAAAATTATGCCCATATTGTTTTTGACATAGATGATATTGCAATTACCTGTTCTACATCCTGGATTTACCCGTTTAAGAAAAGAGTCCTTCATGTAGTTGGGGATAAAGGGACTGCGGTTTGTGATTTGGAGCTTAAAAAAATCGAGTTTTTCCCAGCCAATAGTAGGTCGTATAAAGTTAACTCCCTGCCCTACGATTATGTCGCCCCCGACATGTACACTATTGGTGTCCAGAGAGAGGAGCCATTAAGATTGGAAATTAAAGCTTTTTTGGACTCAGTTTCAAAGGGCTCTGAAATCCCAATAAGTTCGGAAGAAGCATTTGAGGTGTTAAAAATTGCCAAGGATGCAACTGAGAAAGTTAATGGTAGAAGTGATGAGTAGGATTCACAAAACTGCAGACATCTCAAAAAAGGTAGTGATAGGGAAGAATACCTTGATTTGGAATAACTCTCAGGTTAGGGATGGAGCAAAGATAGGTAGAAACTGCGTAATAAGTAAAAATGTATATATCGACCATGACGTCTTTATTGGGGATAATGTCAAGATTCAGAATAATGTTTCGGTTTACTATGGTGTGACTGTTGAAGATGGAGTCTTCATAGGTCCGCATGTTTGCTTTACGAATGATAAGAATCCTCGAGCAATTAATCCGGATGAAACGTTGAAAAAGGGGAGTGATTGGGAAGTGGGTAAGATTTTGGTAAAGAAAGGATCTTCAATCGGAGGCAACGCAACGATATTACCTGGCGTAACCATTGGTGAATGGGCTCTTGTTGGGGCAGGTAGCGTTGTTACGAAGGATGTAACAGACTTTGGCTTAGTTGTCGGCAACCCAGCAAAGTTGATTGGTTACGTAAACGAAAAAGGTGAGAAAGTCAAAGATTAATTTGGATATATATTCTGTCTACCCCCACTCAAACGAATTTTTCATAGCACACGATTTTGTTTAGGATCGAAGAAGTTAATTACTTTCTTCGCTTCCCTTAATGTGAAAGAAACCAGCTGATGATTTCTTATCTTGTAACTAGCCTTGCTCAATTCAAGTAAAAATAGTAAAATGTTAGCTTCACTATGATCCCAATTGCAAAACCTCTTTTAGGTAAAGAAGAAGAAAAAGCAGTTATTGAAGTATTGCGATCCGGTAAACTTGCACAGGGAGAAAAGGTTGCCGAGTTTGAAGGAGCTTTTGCCAAATATAGTGGTACAAAGTATGCGGTTGCAACCGATAACGGAACAACCGCATTGATGGTTGCTTTGATTGCGGCTGGTATTGGTTCAGGAGACGAAGTTATAACTAGCCCATTTACATTCATAGCTACCGCTAACTCGATTCTATTTACTGGTGCAAAACCGGTTTTTGTAGATATAGATCCAGAAACCTACAATATAGACTCAGCCAAGATCAAGGCAGCAGTTACTAAGAAAACTAAAGCCATTTTGCCAGTTCATCTCTACGGTCTTATGGCCGATATGCCAGCGATAAATAAAATTGCCAAAAAACACAATTTATTGGTCATTGAAGATGCTGCCCAAGCCCACGGAGCGGATATTGATCGAAAAAAAGCCGGCAGCTGGGGATTAGTTGGTACTTTCTCTTTTTACCCAACTAAAAATATGACTGCTGGAGAGGGAGGAATGGTTACCACTAATGATGAAACTTTAGCAAAGAAAGCTAGTATTTTTAGAAACCAGGGAATGGAGAAACGCTATTATCACGACATCCTCGGTTATAACTTTCGGATGACAGATATTGCAGCTGTAATAGGGATAGAACAGCTAAAAAAACTAGAGGGCTTTACCAAGAAGAGAATCCAGAACGCTAAGTATTTGACGGAAAAGTTAAAAAATGTCAAAAGCGTTGCTACTCCGACTGTTCCGGATGGGTATCGTCACGTTTTTCATCAATACACCGTCCGAACAGCTAACCGCCGATATCTAATCTCTAAACTCGAGCAGGCTGGGGTTGGTTACGGGATTTATTACCCAGTTCCTTTGCACAAGCAGAAGGCGCTCCCTCCTTCTAAACGAGAAACTAAAGCGCCTGTAAGCGAAAAAATAGCTAAACAAGTGCTTTCTTTACCAATTCACCCAAGTTTGTCTTCGAAAGACTTGGAAACAATCGTTGGGGCTTTAAAATGAGAAAAATAAAGGGTAAAAGTATTTTGGTTACTGGTGGAGCAGGGTTCATTGGAAGCCACTTGGTGGATGAGTTAATTACAAAAGGGGCGGGAAAAATTATAGTAGTTGATAATTTTTTTCTGGGTAAAGAAGAGAACTTACAAGAAGCTAAGAAATTTAGAGGTTTTAAGTTGTATCGAGAGGATGCTACAAACTATGGAGTGATGGAAAACATAATCGATAAAGAAAATATCGATGTAGTTTTCAATTTAGCTACAAAAGCTCTACTTCATACGTTTGTTGACGCTGATGATGCTTATATAGTAAATGTTGATATAGCTAGTGTTTTGCTCAGGCTTTTACACAAAAGTAGGTATAAAACCTTAATTCATTTTTCCTCATCAGAAGCTTATGGAACGGCAAAATACGTACCCATTGATGAGAATCACCCACTTTTTCCAGAAACGCTTTATGCTGCCGGCAAAGCTTCGGCTGATTTAATGGTCCATTCTTACCACCAAACGTTTGGATTAGATGTTGCAACAGTAAGACCATTTAATACTTATGGTCCTAGACAAAATGAAGGGACTTATGCTGCAGTAATCCCAATAACAATTAAGAGAATTTTAAATAAAGAAAAACCTGTGCTCGAAGGAGATGGCAACCAAACAAGAGACTTTACTTTAGTTACTGAAGTTGTTGAAGCAACAATAAAAACATATGAAAATGATAAAACAGTGGGAAAAGTTATTAACGTAGCAAGTGGTAAAGAAGCCAAAATAAAGGATATAATTACTACCATTTGCAAGCTTCTTGAATACAAAGGTAGTTGGGAAAAAAAACCAATTCGCCCGGCCGATGTAAGAAGACATCTAGCTAACATTTCGCTCGCGAGAAAATTGTTGAAATATCAGCCAAAAGTCTCCTTAAAGATAGGTTTGCAAGAAACAGTTAGCTGGTATGTAAAAAAATTAAAAAGGTAAAATAATGATACGATTAGCTTGGCCGGATGTAAAATATGAAGATGTTAAAAATGATTTTAAAGAAATTGTCGATTCTGGTCAGCTAACAAGAGGTAAGTTTGTTAAGAGTTTTGAAGAAGGCTTAGCAAGATACATTGGTACGAAATTTGCTGTGGCAACAACTTCGGCCACTACGTCACTCCATCTCTCCCTAGCTGTTCTAGGAGTTAAAGAAGGGGATGAGGTGCTGGTTTCTGACTTCACTCATCCGGCCACAGGGAATGTAGTAATAGAAGTGGGAGCAAAACCGGTATTGGTTGATATAAACCCAGAAGATTTTTGTTTGGATTTTGAAGATTTAAAGAAGAAAATAACATCAAGGACGAAAGCCATTATTCCAGTTCATCCCTTTGGCTACCCGGTAAACATGGAAAAACTAATGTTGATCGCCAGAGAAAAAGGTCTTTACGTAATTGAAGATGCTGCTACGGCTATTGGAGCCTCAATAAATGGAAAACTTTGTGGAGCTTGGGGAAATCTAGGCTGTTTTAGTTTTCACCCACGAAAGACATTAACTACAGGAGAGGGTGGTCTGATCACTACCGATGACAAAAACTACGCCGATGCTGCTCTGGAACTGCGAAACCATGGAGGAAGATTAGAAGGCAAAAACCATGTTTTTACTTTTCGAAAGGCGGGCTTCAATTATCGAATGACCGAAATGCAAGCAGCTTTGGGACTTAGTCAGATAAACAGACTTGAACAAATTATTGTAAAATTGGAAGAGTTTGCCCAAGTATATATTGAGAAACTGAGAAGTTTTTCTTACCTTGATCTTCCCAAAGTGCCAACTTATGGTAAAAGAGTTTTTCAGTCTTTTGTGGTAACTCTGGACCCTGCCTTAGACCGTGACAAAATCATCGAAAAAATGGCTGAAAAAGGGATTGAGACTACCATTGGTACTTATGCTTTGCATGCCCAAGCAGCCTACGAAAGTCTTGGTTATAAGAGTGGTGATTTAAAAAACTCCTTTAACGCATTTAGACAGACACTCGCCCTTCCCCTGCATAATCACCTTACGATCAAAGATATTGAATATATTGTCGGTTCGCTGAAGGAGGCGGTTAATGAACAAAGGTAAAAAGCCAGGGACAATTCCACCAAATGCATATAATGAACATTCTTGGATAATTGGTGAGCCAGAGATAGGTGAGGACGTTTGGATTGGCGCTTTTACTTTAATTGATGGTTCAGGAGGTTTAAGTATCGGTAGGGGATGCAACATTAGCTCTGGCGCGCATATATACACTCACTCAACAGTTCGAAGATGTTTATCCGAAGGTAAGTATAATCAAGTTGATCGAAAACCAGTCAAGATTGGTGATTATGTATTTGTTGGTGCAAACTCAACTATCCTAATGGGATCAAAAATTGGCCATAGTAGTATTATTGGTGCAGGGTCCGTAGTTTTGGAAAACTCCGTTATACCGCCTTACTCAATTTTCGTAGGAGTTCCAGGGAAAATAGTTAAAAGTGGCAAAATACAAATTGAGAGAATAATAAATTCGGGAGAGCAACCTAAAGATTTTTAAATGAAAAAAGCAACTCTTTCTGACAAAGTTGGTTTTGTTTCAATAGGCAATGTTGCTCTCTTAGCCTCGAACTTAATAATTTCAATTTTCCTGGCGCGACTGTTGTCGAGAGATATATTCGGTACCTATAAACAGGTTTTCTTAGTTTATAATGTCGTCTCGCCGTTGATTTTGCTTGGTATTCCAGCATCACTTCTCTACTTTATACCTCGCCTTGAAAACCACATAGGAAAAAAACAATTTGCTTGGCAGACAATCTACCTATTACTTTTCCTTGGTTTGATAATGTCAGTTTTTACATTCACGACAGCTGGTTTGTTTGCCGAGAGATTTAACAATCCGGAGCTGAGAAACCTGCTTAGAATTTTCAGTATTGCCCCTCCAATACTTTTTGTCGCTTCCTACTACCCTCAACTAATGATCGCCTTAGATAAAGTAAAAATTAGTACGTTTTTTACAATTGTGTTTGCTTTTTTTACTACTGCAGCAACAGTTGTCGTTGCTTTATTTGGCGCTGGCCTGCCCCAGATTATTTTAGTTACTATAGCTACTGGTTTTATTAAGGTTTTATTCTTTCTTACTCACACAGTAAAACATTTAGGGTTCACGGTCAAATTTAAACTTAAACAGTTTCGATCCCAACTTTCTTATTCTATCCCTTTGGCTTTGTCAGTATTTGTGGGAAAAGTAGGATGGGATATAGATCGTTTTATTGTTTCTCTTTTCTACCCGGCAGGTACTTTTGCAGTTTACGCGGTGGCAGCTGATCAGCTACCAATAGTCCCGATACTAAATGCTGCTGTCGGAGCAGTTTTGATACCAGAAATTGCTAGACGGATAAAGGAAGGAGAGAATAAGGGCGTTATAGATTTATGGCACAGAGCCATGAGGCGGCAGAGTATTGTAGTTTTCCCTATATTCGTTTATACAATAATAATGGCGGAAGCAATTGTAACTCTTTTGTTTTCGGATACCTACAAAGATAGTGCGTACTATTTTCAAATTTATCAGTTGCTTCTTCCACTTCGTATCGCTCAGTACGGGGTAATATTTCAAGCGGTTGGTTGGACGAAGCTCAATTTAGCCGGAGGTGTTTTTTTCCTAGTTCTAAATACATTTTTGAGCTTCATAATGGTGAAAACAACTGGTCTTGCTGGTCCTGCTTGGGCAACAGTGGTTGCTACCTTTGCTCTAGCTGGTTTTTATGTGTTTTTTCTTATCAGAAAATTCCCAGCATTTAGTTTGGGTAATATACTGCCATGGAAAGATTTGGCAGCTAATTTTTTTATAGCTGTTGGCGCAGCATTGGCAATAATACCTTTTTATCTTATAAATCTACCTAAATTAATTATGCTTTTATCATCTGGGATTTGTTATGTAGTATTGTATATAGTACTTGGGTTGATATTTAATAGGATAACTAGCTCTGACATCGAGTTAGCTAAAAGATGGATAAATTTAAATGTTTTTAGATACCATGGTTAAGCGTCTGATTAAGATTTTTTTGATTTTTACTGGACAAAGAGAGCAAGTTTTCTGGGGTGTGCATAATGTGCCACTTAGTATTTTAGTAGTTAATTTTATTTTTCAAAGAATATCCCGAATAAATTCTTCCTGCAAATGGCCAGTACATTTTACCTCGACTGTATTGGCACCGGATAAGATAAAAATAGGCAGAGGGGTCGCAAAGAGTTTTGCCCAGAGTTCCAATTGTTACATAACCGGGTTCAACCATGTAGAAATTAGTGATGATACTATTTTTGCTCCAGGTGTTGGAATAATTAGCGCTAATCACAATCCGATTAACCACGAGCAAACCAAGGAACTACCAATAAAAATCGGAAAAAACTGTTGGTTGGGAATGAATTCGATAATTTTGCCTGGCGTGGAACTCGGCGATAATGTAGTTGTAGCAGCCGGATCCGTTGTAAATAAAAGCTTTCCTTCAAATGTAGTAATTGCAGGGGTTCCAGCAGCAGTAAAAAAGCAAATTGACAGAGAAAAATGAATATTTTGATGGTTTCCGCTTTGGATATAAAAGATAAAGGAGCTCAGAGTCTTAAGAAAACAATCGAAGGTTACCTGACCAGAAGACATAAAGTTTTTTTTATTAGCTATAAAAAGGGTCCTAAGGAACCAGATTATTTTTACGAAGATGGGGAGAAATTATCAAGAGAAAACTTTTTCTACTACAACGTAGTTCTACCGTTTCCTTTTCTGGATAAAAATTTTTACACCCGAAAAATTAGATTATCACTTCTGTTTCCCATTTTTGTGTTTTTAAAAGCAAGGAAAATTATTAGCGAAAAGAAAATCAACCTTTTATATGGATATGAGGTCCAAGGAGTAATATCCTGTTCTTTAATAAAGAAGATAAACAAAATACCTATTGTTAGTAGATTTCAAGGCACGATTATGCACCCATTATTAAAAAACAATAAAATACCGGTTAAATACTATGATCATATTTTTGCCCTGAAATATCCATCTGACTTAGTGATTATGGCTAATGATGGTACCTTTGGTGACGATGTTTTGGAAAGATTAGGAGTTAGTATTTCCAAGGTAAAGTTTTGGAGAAATGGAGTAGCTAATTATTTATTCAACCCAAAATACAAAAACTGGATTAGATCTAATTATTCAATTGGTGAAGATACAAAGATATTACTTACCCTTTCTAGGCTAGTACATTGGAAAAGAGTTGACCGAGCGATTAAGGCATTAAAATATATTTCAAAAGAGGCCAAAGCTGTTTTATTTATTATTGGTGACGGTCCAGAAAAGGAAGCTCTTGAATTACTTGTTAAGAGTGAAGGTGTAGATGACAGGGCAATTTTTGTTGGTTCAGTTGAACATAAGGAAGTGTATAAGTTCTTAAATTCTTGCGATTTGTTTCTTTCACTTTACGACCTTTCCAATCTAGGGAATCCTGTTATGGAGGCAATGAGTTGTGGAAAATGTGTTTTAGCGATTGATCACGGCGAGATGAGTGAAATAATTGAAGATAGTAGAACCGGTTTTTTGGTTAATGGTGAGGAAAAAGTCGGAGAAAAGCTTCTAGATGTTTTACAAAATGAGAGTCTGATGATGGAAGTTGGTAAAACCGCCATCGATTTTTCTAAAAAGAACTATTGGACTTGGGAGGAAAGAATGGATGCAGAAATCAAGGAAGTTGAAAATATAGTTAAATGACAAGAATTTGTTATATAGGTAATGCTGAAAGTCCTCATCTGCTAAAGTGGATTAACTATTTTGCACAAGAGGATTTTGAGGTTAGTGTAATTAGTTCCCATCCTTCAAATATGACCAATGCAGTTTATTATAAAGATAGATTGCCAAGAGTCATAAAATTACTGAACTCAGTAAAATTTTTAAAACCAATATATTTTATGGTATTAATCTGGACCTTCAAAAAATTATTCGAAGAAATAGAACCTGATCTGGTCCATATTCATCAACTTTCAATTTTTGGAGCAGCTTCAGCTTTGGCAAACTTTCACCCGACTGTGGTTTCTACTTGGGGGACCGATGTTAGGACGAACAACTTTGTTAGGGCTTATCTTAAAAAAAGGGCTTTGGGTAGGGCAGATTACGTAACCGCAACATCAAAAGTTTTAAAAAAACAGACGGAAAATTTAATTGAAGGCAAAAAAACAATTGAAGTGGTACCGTTTGGAGTAGATTTAAAGGAGTTTGACCCAGAAAAGATAAAATCTGGAAAGGATCAAAATTACATTGTTATTGGGTTTGTTAAATGGCTTAAAAAAATTTACGGACCAGAAATTCTCCTTGATATTTTTTTGGATCTGAATAAAGAGTTCAATAATTTAAAACTTGTTTTTGGTGGAGATGGTGAGGAAGAAGAAAAACTTAAAGAGATTGTTAAAAAGAATAAGCTCCAAGAAAAAGTTGTTTTTTTGGGTAGAATAACCATAGATAAAGTATCAGAAGTTTTATCAAGCTTTGATATATTTGTTATGCCAACCCAAGTCCCAGAGTCTTTTGGAGTTTCTGCACTTGAGGCTTCAGCAATGGAATTGCCTGTGATTGCTTCTAATATAGGCGGTATACCAGAGATAGTCAAAGATAAAGAAACTGGGTTACTTTTTAATCCAGGAGATAAGGAAGATTTGAAGGGTAAGATTATAAGACTTATCAAAGATGAAAAGCTTAGGGAAAAGCTAGGAAATAACGGACGAAGGTTTGTCGCCGAAAATTATAGCTGGGACAAATCTACAAAGAAAATGGAAGAAATTTATCAGAAAGTGCTGGCTAACTATGAAAAAAGTAGTAATGGTGGTAAATAATCCCTTCACTAACGATTCTAGAGTTGTAAAAGAGGCAACAAGCCTGGTGAATAAAGGTTTTGATGTTACTGTTTTTGCTACTAAGAAGAGTGGCCTACCTAATTCGGAATCTGTTAGAGACATAAAGGTGGAAAGAATATCTAGTCGTTACGATTTTCGTCTAAAACCATGGAAATATTTTACTGAGTTACTGCCGGCGAAAAATAAATTGATTAATGAAAAAGCCGATGTTTACCACGCACACGACCTGGATACACTATTGATTACCTGCCAAGTTGCCAAAAAAGTGGGCGCGAGAGTTATTTATGATTCACACGAACTGTTTACGGAGAGGTATTTCAAAAAAGGTCCTCCACTATTATCCGATCTTGGGTCTTTGATATATAAGCAGTATCTAAAACTAATAGAGTCAAGTTTAATTGGCAAAGTTGATTGGGTTATAGCTGTAAACGATTCCATCGCTAACGAATTAAAAAAAAGATATAAAATAAATAATGTAACTGTGGTACTTAATAGTCAGCCAAGCTCTGAAAACAAATTTTCTGAAGTTCAAAATTTAAGAAGGATCCTGAATTTAAAGGCTAGTAAAAAGATAGTCATATATCAAGGATTTATCACTTCTATAAGAGGACTTGATAAATTGGTTATAGCTGCAGAGTATTTGGAGAAAAATACTGAGTTGGTATTGATAGGCGAAGGTGACTTTAAAAAGCAACTTGAGTATATAGTTGGTAAAAAGAAGCTCCAAGATAAAGTGAAGTTTTTACCATTAGTATCATTAGAAGATATTAGAAAAATAACATTATCAGCAGATCTTGGAGTTATACCTTATCGAAACTTTGGGCTAAACAATTTTTATAGCACTCCAAATAAGCTTTTCGAGTACATCGCGGCTGGAATTCCTGTTGTTGCAAGTAATTTTCCAGAGCTTCGAAAAATAATCTTAGACAATAAAATAGGTAATGTTTTTGATCCGGAAAACCCGATAGACATTGCTGACAAAATAAATACTATCCTTTCAGATAAAAAAGGACTAGAGGAACTTAAGAAAAATGTTAAAGTATTATTTGAAACTAGATTGAACTGGAAGATCGAAGAAAAAAAGTTGTTAGAGGTCTATAAAATATTAGATGGTATCAAGAATTAGCTTGCCAAGAATTAGTTTAAGCAAATATAATCTTGAGCGTATTTTTGAAGTTATTTTTTTACTTCTAATACCAGCTGGTGTCTTCAGAGTTAATCTATCCTTCCCCGGTTATGAGTCGTTCTTTCTCTTTAGAATCCTTCTTTTAGGTTTTTACCTATTTTTCACTTTCACTTTTATTTTTAAAAGAGCTTACTTTTTTAAGATTTTTAATCATGTAAAGAATTTAAAATTAATAGTTGGATTTTTTCTTTGTTGGATTTTGTGGAGTTTAACAAGTTATTTTTGGGTCTTAGATATCAGTAATTATTTTAGGTACAACGTCTTGCTTATAATTAGTGTTGGATTTTTACTTAGCGCAATATTAGTAGTAAAAAATGAAAAGATCCTAAAAAAGATTTTGATCGTTTCGCTCGCAACTTTTGGCATCGCGCTTTTTGTTGCTTTATTAGAGATATTCTTCGGATTTAGATTGCCAGGTTCGAAACTTTTAACAGAGCCAGAAAGGCTTCAAGCGTTTGCTACTTCTTTTTTTTCTCATCCAAACGACTTTGCAAGCTATATTTCCCTAACATTACCGTTTCTCGTTATACTACCACTTTTAAAAAACTACAAGAAATATAGGATCTTGGTTTCTGTTTTAATTATCATAAGTATGTTTGCTTTGTCGTTCACAGGATCAAAAATAAACTTTCTAGCGACTGGTTTTGCTGGGTTTATAGCCTTAGCAATATTCCTAAGGGAAAAAAAGCTGAGTTTTTCTGTCCTCCTAATAACATTTATTATCTTGATTTTTTCCTTCCAGCCATCTGTCGGTGTGACATTGAGAAATTATGTAGCTCAGGTTATAGATATAGAAGGTCTTACACCCTCTGATAGTTTGCAGGCGAGTGACATAAATGATATTACTGGGCAAATAGAAGGTAACTATGGTTCTTTTGAAATTAGAAGAAATTTGGTTATAAACGGCTTGGATATAATCGTTAAACACCCAGCACCTGTTATTAGTGTTTTTAGCGGAGTGGGTGCTGGACAGGCGGAAGTATATATTAAAAATTATGACAACACCAAAGATGTTTTGAACTTACACAACTGGTGGTTAGAGGTTTTTGTCAACCATGGAGTTGTAATTTTTCTGGTGTACTTAGCGGCTTATTTTTACCTGCTAAAACAAGTATTTCAAAAAGTTAAATCCGAAAAAGGTAATTTTTTAAGATATTTTGGAAATTCGGTATTAGTGATCCTAGCGGTTTTCTTACTTACGTCAATTAGCCCAAGCTCTTCGGTAGGCTATTTACCGCTTTGGTTTACGTTAGGAATAGCAATTGCATATATAAATATAAAAACAGAAAAAGCTTGAGTATTTACGCTTTACTGTTTTTCTACTATAATCTTCATTCATAAGTTATGTTAAACGATAAAAAAATAAGTGTCGTTGTCCCCGCTTATAATGAAGAAAAGTTAATAATAAAAGTTCTATCAAGTATTCCAGATTTTGTCGATTCTATTATTGTAGTTAACGATCAAAGTAAGGATAAGACAAAAAGTTTAGTTTCAGAATACCAAAGAAAAGAGGGGCGTGTCACGCTTATTAATCACGAAAAAAATATGGGGGTTGGGGCGGCTATAGCAAGTGGGTACGAAGCTTCAATCTCCGAAGGAAATGATGTAACTGCGGTGATGGCTGGAGATTTCCAGATGAGTCCTGAAGAATTGATCAGAGTTATAAGACCTGTTGCTGAGGGTAAGGCGGATTACGTTAAGGGTAACAGACTTTTTACCGGAGAAGCTTGGAGTAAAATTCCAAAGGTTCGTTACATTGGTAACGCTTTCTTGTCACTCCTTACCAAAATTGCATCTGGTTACTGGCATGTTGCTGATTCCCAATGCGGCTATACCGCTGTATCCAATAAGATTATGAAACTAATTGATCTTGATGGGGTTTACCCGCGCTATGGTTTTCCGAATGATTTTTTGGTGAGGCTAAATGTAGCAAGTGGTAGAGTGGTTGATGTTCCAGTCACTCCGATTTACGGTGTTGGGGAGAAATCTGGTATAAAGATTTGGAAAGTGTTCCCTTTACTTTCTTATCTTTTGCTTAAACTTTTCTTTTGGCGAATTTTTCAAAAATACGTGATTCGAGATTTCCACCCGCTAGTGTTTTTCTATCTTTTAGGAAGTATCTTATTTTTTGCAGGAGTACTTCTTGGTCTTTATGAAAGTTATCTGAAAATTTTTAAGCAAATTCCTTTGCCTACAGCTACAGTTGTTTTAGTAGCGCTCTTTATCATTTTAGGTCTGCAATCAATATTTTTTGCAATGTGGTTTGATATGGAATACAACCGAGATTTAAAATGAAGATCTGCTTATTAACCACCTCTTTCCCAAGATATAAGGGGGATTTTGCTGGCAACTTCTTATTAGATCAATCTAAGGAATTAAAGAAACAAGGAATTAGAATTTCTATCATCGCTCCTCATAGCGATGGTTTTCCACGGGAAGAAGAAATATCAGGTATAAAAATAAAAAGATTTGTTTATATGGTTCCGTTCAAACTACAAAGAGTTGCTTATTCTGGTGGTATTGTTGGTAATCTAAAAAAGATTGGTGCTATTTTAGAGTTACCTTTATTTTTAGCGGCTTTTATTATCAGTGGTATTAGGATGGCCAAAGAGGTTGATATTTTTCACGCCCAATGGGCTCAAACTGCCATTATAGCGCGATTGATAAAATTTTTTTCAGGAAAAAAATACTTGGTAACTGTTTTGGGTAGTGATGTTGACGTTTTTGCAAGAGTTGGTATTTTGAAAGTTTTAACAGAATGGGGTTTGCGAGATGCTGAATGGGTAATTGCTGGTAATGAGTACTTAGAGACCAGATTAAAGAAATTAAGCATTGATAAAAGAAAAATAGTTAAAATAAATATGGGAGTTGGGGGTATTGAGGAATTTTTACAAATTAAAGAAAATTATGATTCAAAAAAATTTCTTTTTTTGGGAAGAATATCGCCGGAAAAAAACCTGAGACTTGTGATTGAAAGTGTTTCGCAGATCAACAAAAATATTGAGTTTCAGCTTGTTGTAATAGGAGATGGACCGGAGAAAGAAGAAATGGAAAACTTAGTTAACCGGCTGGATTTAATAGGTAAGGTAGAATTTCTTGGTAGTAAACCAAGAGAAAAGGTCTTGGAGATATTTGAGGAGGTAGGTTTTTTAGTCTTGCCACAAAAAAGGGGCGGCTTCGGTATTGCAGTTTTGGAGGCAATGGCAGCTTCTAGACCACCAATTTTGGGAAATATTCCTGGAGTTGATGAGATTATCAAAGATGGATACAATGGTTTATTGGTCCCAACTAGTAATAGCGAACGGTTAACGGAAGCAATAGAGTCTTTACTTGTCGACAAAAATCTTAGGTCGCAACTTGCAAAAAACGCAAAGGCCCTCGCTTCCTTATTCACCTGGGAAAAACATTGTCGGCTTTTGGTAGGATTTTATAGTGAGGTGGTTAAATGAAACTGTCGTTTAAAAAAATTTTAGGTTACTTGTTTGTCTTTGCATCTTTGGCATTGGCTTTTTTTTACTTGAAAATCCAGGATAACTTTTCTCTATCCAGCTCGTCAGTGAACCCGTTAGAATTCACCTTTCTAGTTTTTTTTGTTTTAGTGTCACTGATATTAAATGGGTTAAAAATTTTATGGTTACAATCTATATTCAAAAATTATCTTGGGCTAGTAGAATCTTTTAGCCTTGCAGGTGTAAATGCAATGTGGAATTATCTTCCTTTGACTGGAGGACTTGCGATTAGAGGTACCTACTTAAAGCAAAAATACAAATTTCCCTGGACAGAATTTCTAAGTACAGTTGTTGCGAGTTATTTAATTAGTTTCATTGCTTTTGGATTTTTTGGATTGATGGTTACAATTTTACTTGTTACAGAAGCAAAGATTATTTTTTTATCTATATTTTCAATATTGATTCTTACCCCAGCACTAGTTTTGTTGGTCGAAAATGTCTTAAAGAATATAGAAATTGAATTTATAAATAAACTATTGAAGGGACTGCTTGGTTTTAAGTTAATATTTAAGTATAAGGAAACATTGATTAGGTTGATTTTATTGGATTTTTTAATAATATTAATAGACTCAAGCAGAATTTTTTTTGTTTCCCAATTCTCAGGGAAAATAATATCGTTTCAATCTGCTTTATTGATAACCCCACTTACAATTGTCGCCTCACTAATAAATATAACTCCGGGCGCTTTGATTATTAGAGAGGCTCTCATAACTTTTACAACAACCCAATTAAACTACACATTAAATACAGGATTAGTTATTTCCACTATTGATAGAGCAGCGGTAATAGTTGGGATATTTATATCTGGAGTGTTGGGATCAATTTATTTATCAAAAAAACTTAATGATGGCTAGATTAGAAAGTATAAATTATAAAAGTTTCTTCACCCAAAACTTAAATAAGTTCCTTTTGTTATTTATAATAATATTTGCTATCTCTTTTAGACTTTACTATTTTGTGGGGGTTAAGAGACTTGATAGTTTCTTCTATGCGCAACTTTCTTACTTCATTTCAAGTCTAAATTTTCATTCATTCTTTTTTGAAAATAACAATTATTTTGCTATTGGTAGGTTACTGCTTTATCTACCAACAGGGCTAGCCTATCATTTTTTGGGGGTTGGGGATATAAGTTCAGTTTTGTTTATACTACTGTCCTCGTTAGCAAACATAGTTGTCGTTTATTTTATAGGGAAGATGATAATCAATAAATGGGTTGGTTTGATATCTGCCTTTCTTTTAGCTATCCACCCATTAGATGTAATTTACTCAACTCAATATTTACCAGATGGATTAATCCCGCTTTTCCTAAGTAGCTCTGCTTTAAGTTTTCTATATGCTGAAAGGGAAACAAAAGTAGAAAAAAAATTGGTTTTGTACTTTCTTACTGGTCTCTTAATTGGTCTTGCTATGTACGTAAGGGAAAGTGCCTTTATTTTCGTTAGCGTCTTTATCGTATATGCTGTATTTAAGGGAAAATTTAGGTTAGACTATCTTTGGATTTTAGTTGGTGGATTTTTTACCTTTTTTCTTGCAGGAGTTTTTTTCTTTTTTGGTACGAGTGATTTTTTGTACAACTTTCACAAGTTGTTTGCCCAGACATTGGAAAGCAAGGGTGCTATTAAACAATCACTCGGGCACGAAGTACTATCGTTTGATTTTACGAAAATACTTTTAACAGACGTTTTGTTAAGACCTTTTAACCTATTACTTTTAACCTCAACAGTTTTCTCACTTATTTATCTACGAGGAAGGAATTTTTTTGTGTTAATTTGGTTTTTTACAATATTATTTTACTTAGATTTTGTCGCTCCACTTCATGGTTTGGGTACGCAAGATCGTTATCTATCGATTATTACTGCACCGTCAGTAATAATTATTGGATCGTGTATTTACACTGTTTTTCAAGGCTTTAGATATAATGCTCTTGGAGTTTTAACACTTTTAGTTTTTGTTACCTTATCGGCTAATTCCGCTTTGAAGATAATTTGGCCTCAAACAGCGCTGCATCCACACTTTGCTAAGTATGAGTATTTAGCAGAGAAACTCCAAAATAAGGAAATTAAAATGGTATACGTTAATAACTTGAAGGATAAGGGTTATATATTCAATTATATCTTGAATTTTGACTCATTAAACTATAATTCATTTCAGAGAGGAGATGTTGGGAGCAGTAATAGTTTGATAATTGAATGGGATGGTTTGAAACCCCCAGAAAAAGGTTCATTTGTTGTTGTGGACTCTGAGAAACTTTATGCAAAAGTAAGGCCAAATTGGAATCTTATATCAAAAAAGCTTAGAGCCTCTTTATACTTTGTGAAGTAAGTTATGGATATAATAGTGTTCATTTTACTCATTTTAATACCTGGATATCTGCTTTCGAGGATAATCTTTGAAGATTTGGACGGTTTCTTAATCCCGCCAATCTCCTTTGTCCTTGGTCTACTGCTATTGGTTTTAGCAGCACTTCCTAGTTATATATTCTCGTTAACTTTTTTGCAGAGTAGTGCGATTATCCTTACTTACTTGGGAGTTTTGTTGCTTGCTACTCTGATAAAGGGTAACTTAACCTCTGTAAATTGGCCTAAGCCCAATTTTAACATCGCCTTGCTCTTACTTTTGGTTTTCGGAATTTTGATAATAATGTTTTTTATTAGCCCACATTTTGATGGGGATGCGCTATTTCATCTTGGGCAGATAAGAAAGCTTGCAGAAAATTCACCAGTGAGCCCAACCGAAGCGTTTTTTCCAATAGAAAAGATTAACCCTGGTTACTCATACAATATTTGGTATTTCGCAATTGCTATAGTTGCGGCGCTGTCAAAAACAGATGTAGTTTTGGTGTGGTCTCATTTGGTTTTTATTTTGGTTCCTACATCAGTTTTGGCTTTTTACTCATTTGCCTTGGCACTTTTTCGCGATCGAACTTTAGCAGCTATAAGT
Source organism: Candidatus Woykeibacteriota bacterium (assembly GCA_040876345.1). Classification (GTDB taxonomy): domain Bacteria; phylum Patescibacteriota; class Microgenomatia; order Woykebacterales; family RBG-16-39-9b; genus JBBDPM01. The sequence continues at coordinate 268,782 of JBBDPM010000001.1, forward strand.
GTAATTTTTTACGCCTTTTTTATTGGTTTTCTAGCAAATGCTTGGGAGTTTAGAATAGCGCCTTATCCTGATCAGGTAGCACGTCATATTGTTTTGTATGTTAGCTTTTTTTGCTTTATGCAATTTGCAGTATTCAAAGAGAGAAGATATTTATATTTTACGATTCTGATAGGTGCTTTATTACCTATGATCCATATGTATAGTTGGATCCATTTGTTGATATCCGTAAGTGCGTTTTCAATTGCAAGCTATTTTCTTTCAGACCGGCGAGTATTAAAGATGGGTATTAAGGTTGTATTAGCAATACTTCTACTTTCGGCACCTTACCTTTTACTAAAGCTTCAGAATGCAGGGGAAGTTGTCGGTGACGTTACTTTAAAAAGGGATGCTTTAGTTTTGCTTGATCGAATTTTTATTGTAAATCCTTTTTACGGTATTTACGCCCTATTACTTTTCACCATCTTCGCTCTAGTATTCTTGCTTTATCACTACCGTAGAAATCTAAAGAGTAAAATCTGGCTTGTGTTTGTCGCTTCTAATGCGGCCGCAAGTTTTTTAATTCTCTACAACCCTATCGCGGCCCCGTTAGTTAGTAAATTGATTACCTACACTTATTTTCATAGACTTGGATATTTAGTATACAACGAACTTATTATCGCAGCCTTTTTAGTTCTTATTGTTTTTTCTACAGGAGACAAATTCAAACTTACTCCACAGCTGAGAAGTTTATTTTTGATATCAAGCCTATCCATGATTATGCTTATACCTTTAGTTTATAACAAAACCAAAGAAACTACGGTTAACGAAAAAGAAGTATCTGAGCTAATAAGTTACATTAAAACTAAAGTCCCCAAAAAAAGTGTTATAGCAGCGGATCTTTGGACAAGTTACCGAATTCCAGCCTACAGTAACAATTATATAGTTGCTACTTTCCCCAGTCATATGACAGCAAATGTAAATGGAGCTAAGAGGATTAGCGATCTGAAAATCATCTTTTCCCCGGACACAAATTATAAACAGGCACGTAGGGTTCTTAACTCGTACAATGTTTCGTACGTGGTTGTTAACAATCGCCCAAGCCCCAACGATATATTTGCGGTAGATAAATTTGAAGGCAAAGGCTATATAAGAAAGCTTTATAGTAACGGTGTTTATACTTTGTACTTCCACAAAATTAAATAATTAATATGAAAAAAATCCAAAGATATTTCTTTAAAAACCAATGAGACTATTTTTCATAGGAGAAAAGGTTGAAGAAATTAAACAAAAGGCTAAAAAACTTTTAAATCTTTACCAGAACATCTAGGGATTTATCTTTGAGCTTAGATAGTTAACAAAGTTTGTGTTTAATTCATTTATATTTTCTTCAATGGCTTGGTATAATGATGCAAATAAGTTTTATAAAGATTTAAAGATTATGAAAAAAATACTATCAATTGTCGGTGCGCGGCCACAGTTTATTAAGTCAGCGCCTCTATCAAAGGAAATCAGGAAACATTTCACCGAAATTTTGGTTCATACAGGGCAGCATTATGATCAAAATATGTCACCAATTTTCTTTGAAGAACTTTCTATAGCAGAGCCAGATTATAATCTTGAAATTGGTTCTGGTGGCCATGGCGAGCAAACTGGGAAGATGCTTATCGAACTTGAAAAGGTTTTAATCAAAGAAAAGCCGCACATGGTATTAGTTTATGGGGACACAAATTCAACTGCAGCTGGAGCGTTGGCGGCAGCAAAATTGCATATTCCAGTAGCTCACGTTGAGGCGGGACTACGAAGTTACAATCGAACTATGCCAGAGGAAATCAATAGAGTTTTAGCGGACCACTTATCTGAGTTGCTTATTTGTCCGACTGAGACAGCCGTAAGAAATCTCAAGAAGGAGGGTATTACAAAAGGGGTTTACAATGCAGGAGATGTGATGTATGACGCGCTGATCGTGAATAGAAAAGTTGCAGAAAACAAATCAAAAATACTCGAAACTATGAACTTAAGACCTAAGACTTATTTATTTGCTACAATTCATCGGGCTGAGAACACAGATGATAAAGGAAATTTAAAAAATATTATTGAAGCTTTCAGACAAAGTAAAGAAATAATTGTATTTCCGGCACATCCGAGAACTCAAAAAATGCTGAAAGAATATAACCTTAAACTATCTTCGAATTTAAAAATAATTGAACCGGTTGGATATTTGGACAGTTTACAACTTCAAACAAATTCCAAAAAGGTTCTAACTGATTCTGGTGGTGTGCAAAAAGAAGCATATATTTTGAAAGTACCTTGCATAACTTTGAGGGAAGAAACTGAATGGGTTGAAACAGTAGATGATGGTTGGAATGTGCTTGTGGGCGCCGATAAGAAAAAAATTCTTAGGGCAATCGCAGACCTTAATCCGGAAGATAAACAACATACTTATTTTGGTACTGGTAATTCTGCCTCTAGAATAACCAAGATTTTAGTGGATTATTTCAAAGTTATGAGTTTATCGAACCATGAGTAGAATACTTTTTTTATCAATGTATCCACTTCAAGTGTTAGACAGCGCGCCCAAAGTGCGTTCTTTTTTTCTACATCAGGAGCTTAACAAAATTGAAAAGACAGATTTAATATCGGGTACTAGGTGGAAAAGAACACTAAAATTGGGTAAATATATTTTTAATGGTAACTTTTCTAAACTAAGATTTATTTATGTTGAGAGTTCAACTACTATTGGTTCACCGTTAGAGCTTTTTTTTCTTTTTGTCTCTAAAGTGTTGAACAAAAAGATCTTTATGTACATTCGTGATGCTTACCCCTTATTTCCTGAAGAATTCCCAGTCGGTAATATTAAAACCCAGTTGTTATATTGGGGTTGGAAAGTTTCAATAAGTGTTTATAAATCTGTAGGCACAAAGTTACTTTTTCCGACAAGAGAGTTGGCAAATTTGTTTAAACTGTCAAAAAGTAAAATAGGTTTATTACCGCCTGGAGCGAATGTTTTTAAATCTGTATCAATTCCAATGCTGTCCCATAAAATAGGCTATCTAGGAGAGCTTTCTTCCCAGACCGGATACGAACTAATGATTGAGGCTCTTAAAAAGGTTCGTAAACAGTTTTCAGACGCCCAGTTAATTATAGTTACCAGGAGAGATGAGGTAAAAAATATTAAGGAAGATTTTTTTGAGTATCGCTTTGCGCAGGCCCAAGATATTGATAAAGTATTATCTGATTGTTCTATATGTTTAATAGCACGGCCCATCAAGGGATACAATTTATTAACCCTACCCGTAAAATTATTTGATTACATGGCTTTGGGTAAGGCAGTAGTAACCACAGATTTGCCCGCGGTTGCTAAAATTGTTGAGGCTGAAGGTATTGGGCTTATCGCGGAGGACAGCGCTGAGAATATTGCTAATAAAATAATTGCACTTCTTAAGGACCAGAATAGACTAAAGGAAGCCCAAGAGAATGCTTTTAAGGCGATAAGAGATAAACACTCCTGGGCTCACAGGGCAAAGGACTTATACCAAATTTTGAACAATGCTTAAACTTAGAAACTTAACAAGCGTTTTGAAGAATCCGATTAGTTTAATACTAATTTATATAGTTCTCTGTGGAATTGTTAACGCACGGTTTATAAAATTCAATGATCAAGCAAAAGATATAGCTCTGGTAGCCTTTCTGCTAATTACATTATTGATCTACATAATCTACAGTTGTAGGCTGAAGTTCTCAGCCTTTCTCCATAAAGTTTTTACTTGGCCAAACCGGATAATTTTGGCCTATCTTACTTGGTCTTTAATTACCCTAGGCTTTGCGATTGATAAAAAGATAACGCTTTTTTATATGATTGGTGGTTTTTTGGTTTTTCTGACCAGTTTTGTTCTAACCAAAGATTTGGTTAACAAGGATAATTTTAAGAAAATTCTATATGCGGTTGGAGCTACAGGGCTGATCTCTGTACTATATGTTTTAGGTACAATTATTTTAGGAATCACTAGTCCAGACTTTGACCCGGCTTTTGCTAGAGTTAATCTGGTTATTGGTTCTTATACAATATATAACCTTCCTTTTTTATTTTCATACTTTGAGCATCCCAACACTCTTGGTATAGCGCTATTTTTTTCAATATCCAGTTTTCTTACTCTAGCTCTTTTGGAAAAAAATAAAATCTTGAGGATGATGCTGTATTTATTTAGCATTTTGTTAGTGCTTGGTCTTGTTTTAACTTTTTCTAGGGCGTCAATTTTAGCTACGTCTGTATTTGGTTTACTAATAGGTTATCAAGCCTTGAGAAAGAGTAATTACCTAATACCAGTTTTTTCGACATTTTTAATTTTAGTAACTATATTAGCCACGCTTGGCGCCTATCAAATATTTTTAGTTAAGGAAAAATCAATGGTGAACACGAATAAAAGTAAGTCATTGGTTAAAACGGAAAATCGATGGGAAATAAAAAAACTATCAGACGAAGTTAACTTTCAAAAACCAGAGTCTGGTAGGAAGGTAGTTAAAAGTGGGCTAACAAGTAGAGGGGTACTCTGGCGAAGCGCAGTTGAATATATAATGGGAAATCCTTTAGTAGGCGCAGGATTTGGAAATTCAGAAAAAGCAATTGAGAGTAAAATTATCCCTAATAATGAAAATTTGGTTGGACTAACGCCGCACAATACTTATTTGAGGGTCGGTGTAGAATCTGGTGTTACTGGATTGATTTTATACCTAACAATTATGTTTTATTTCTTTAAGTCCTTTTTCATAAGGCTTAGAAGATTAAGTGTAGAGGAATTTGCCACTTTATCAATTGTGGTTAGTTATCTGGTATTACAATTTTTTGAAGCAAATTTTCTTTTTGGTACTGGATTTAAAAGTTTTTATTTATTAATATTTCTAGCTGCTGGTTTTGCTTTTATTAACTCTAAGACCTATGAAAATATTAATAATTAGCCAATATTTTTATCCTGAATCTGGAGCCGGTAGTTCACGGGCCTACTTCTTTGCTAAATACCTGACGGAACTTGGTCATAGCATTAAAGTTCTTTGCGCTACTCCAAATTACCCCAGTGGAGAAGTGTACAAGGGTTACAAAAACAGCTGGAGAAATAAAGAAAATCTAAGTGGTATAAACGTTATAAGAACTCTGGTGTATCCAGCAAGATATTCGGGTTTTGCAAAGAGATTTTTCAACTATGCATCTTTTACTTTCTCCTCATCAGCTGAACTTCTAAGAGGAGAAGATTTTGACGTGATCTTAGTTAGTTCTCCGCCGATCTCCGTTTTTTTAGTTGGACTATTGGCCCGCAATGTTAAAAAAACACCCCTGGTTTTAGATGTGAGAGACGTGTGGCCAGGGGCGGCCGTAGCGACAGGAAACCTGAAAACTAAATGGGTTGTAAAGGCGTTGGAGACTCTTGAGAAATTATCATACAAAAAAGCCAATAAAATTGTGACGGTGAATGAAGAAACGAAAGGTATATTGCTAGAAAATAATGATTTTCTAGAAAAAGAAAATGTAGAAGTAGTGTTTAATGGGGTTGATTTGGAGCTGTTTAAACAAATTCCCAAACACTCTATTAAAACAAAAAATACAGTTACGCTCTCAATTGTTTACACAGGTACTATTGGTGAGCAGCACAGTTTCTCAACTTTCTTAGAGACTTTATCAATGTTAAATAAAAAGGCTAAAAATGTAAAATTTAGCGTCATCGGGGAAGGCTCAAAGAGAGATTACTTTATCGAGGCTATTGATGAAAAGAAACTCAGCAATATCTCCTTTCGTAGAGACTTAAAGTACCGGGATATACCTTCACTTCTTAACAACTATGACTTGGGTTTAGCGCTTTTGCGAAGCAATAAGTATTTAGACTCAGCTTATCCGGTAAAGACATTTGATTATATGGCAGCTGGAAAGCCCGTATTAGTCAGTGGTGGTCTTGCGATGAGGAAGTTAGTAGAAGAGAACAAAATAGGTTTTTGGGTACCAGCAGAGGACCCGAAAGCACTAGCCTCTAAAGTTATTGAAATTTCCAGACTGCCAAGAAACAAGCTTTGGGAAATGGGGGAGCGGGGCAGAAAATTAGTAGAGGAGAGGTTTAATCGAGCAGAGCAGGCAAAAAAATTGGAAAAAATATTGGAGGACGTGGTTCAAAGTGAAAATCGTTCTTGACGCTAGGTTTTTTGGAGCTGATGGTGGGGGAATTGGTAGATATACTGATAATCTTCTTTCAAATCTCTCTGAAATAGACAAGAAAAACGAATATGTAGTAATTTTACGAAAATCAAATTTTCATTTATTTAATCCTGTCGGTGATAATTTTAAAAAAATCTTAATAGATGCCCATTGGTATTCCATCAAGGAGCAGATTTTACTCCCACTAATCCTTTATAAAGAAAAACCAGATTTGGTTCATTTCCCCCATTTCAATATTCCCGTTTTATGGAACGGTAAGTTTGTAGTGACAGTTCATGACCTAATCTTTAGTAGGTTTGGGCAGGCGATTTCTCAAAGTAAGGTTTATCCATTGAAAAAAACGCTTTATGAACTTATTTTAAAAAAAGGAGTATCGAGAGCAGAAAAAATTATGGTTCCATCAAGTTCGGTACGCAAAGAGTTGTTAAAAAAGTTCAAAGTACCTGGAGAAAAAGTTGTGGTAGCTTATGAAGGGGCAGAAGAAGTTTTTACAAAATATGGAGAAAAAGATCTGTCAGAAGGGGAAAAGAAAAAAGTTTTGGCAACCTACGGAATCAAAGAACCTTTTATTATTACAGTTGGAAACTCCTATCCGTATAAGAATGTTGGAAGAGTTTTGGAAGCACTTGAGAATCTTCCTGGAAACTTAAATCTCGTCCATGTGACTAAAAGAGATACTTTTAGCATGGACCTTATAGATCAAGCTAAAAATCTTAATTTGAGCAAAAGGCTTATCATAACTGGCCATATATCTGATGAAGACCTCGCTTCTTTGTATAATCTATCTGAGGCTTTTGTTTTCCCATCAATTTCAGAGGGTTTTGGTTTGCCGGGGCTTGAGGCGATGGCAGCTGGCGCCCCAGTCATTTGTTCGGATATTGTGGTCTTTAGAGAAGTTTACGGCGAAGGAGCTTTGTATTTTAACCCAAATAAACCAGTTGAAATTTCCGAAAAAGTATCTCTCATACTTCATGACTCGAAACTCAAGGTAGAGATGATAAAGAAAGGTTTTCTAGAAGTGGAAAAATATTCTTGGCGGAAAATGGCGCAACAGACGTTAGATGTATATAATACTATTTTATGAAGGTTAGTTTGGTGCATGATTACCTACGCGAATATGGTGGGGCGGAAAAAGTTCTAGAAGTACTTAATGAAGTTTGGAAAGATGCTCCTATTTACACCGCAACCTATGAACAAGATCTAATGGAAAAGTCTGGTCTTGAGGTTCCACCACCCTTAGTTCACACTGCTTTTACTCAATTTTTACCTTTTCGTTATCAACTCCGAAAACATTATTTTTTCCTTTACCCGCTCGCATTTCGATCACTGAATTTGGACTCCGATGTGATTTTAAGCTCATGTTCATACGCGGCAAAATTTATCAACAAAAAAAGGAGTCTTCATATTTGTTATTTACATTCAGTGCCAAAATTTTTGTGGGGTTATGAGACGGAAACTCCAAGTCTAGAAACTATCTTTATCGATAATTATTTAAAGCCAATTTACAAAGGAATTTTACCTCAAATGAAAAGAATTTTAAGGAAAATGGACTTTGAGGCCGCCCAAAAGGTCGATTTTTTCGTGGCAAATTCTCTAATCACTCAAGAAAGAATTAAAAAACACTATGGTCTATCTTCCAAAGTAATTTACCCACCAGTGGATATAAACGAGTTTGGTGGAGAGGTGGTGGATAAAGGATATTTTTTGGTTATAAGTAGGTTGAGTAAGTTCAAAAAGATTGAGATTGCAGCAGAGGCGTTTAATAAATTTAATAAGCCATTGAAAATAGTGGGCGATGGTCAAGAGTCTGCGAACCTTAAAAGGCTATCCAACTCAAATATTGAGTTTCTTGGTAGAGTTTCGCGGGAAAGGATCTCTGAACTTTTGCTAGAATGCACTGCTTTAGTATTTCCAACAGACGAAGATTTTGGGATAGTGCCAGTTGAAGCAATGGCGGCGGGAAAACCAGTTATTGCCTTTAGAGGTGGTGGAGCGTTGGAAACTGTGGTTGAAGGTAAAACCGGAAAGTTTTTTGATTATCAGACCAGCCAAAGTCTACTTAAAGTCTTAAAAGAGTTTGATCCGTCGCGTTATAATGCAAGGGATTGCAGAGAACAGGCAAAAAGATTTTCAAAGGAAAGATTTAAAAAGGAAATCAAAGTTTTTTTAGAAGGAGCTTGGAAGAATAGAACATGAAAATTTGTGTTTTTTGTGGAGGGGTGGGCACTAGGATGTGGCCTTTGTCCCGGAAAAAATTACCTAAGCAGTTTCAGCCCTTAATAGGGAATAAATCTCCTTTTCAGTTTATGATTGGTATGCTTTCTAAAGGATTTAAGTTGGAGGATATTTACGTAGTTTCTGGAAAAGAGTACGAAGACCTAGTTAAAAACCAAGTCCCGGCTCTTCCTTCAAGCAATATTATTTTAGAGCCTGAGATGCGAGATACCTTGGCGGCTGTTGGGCTTGCTGCCTCCATTCTTGAAAAAAAATTTCCCGGGGAAACTATGGCAACAATTTGGGGAGCAGATCACGTTGTAAAAAACGAGAAAGAATTTATAAAAGCTCTAAAAGCAGCGGAAAATTTGGCTAAAGATAAACCGGTGATTGTGAAAATAGATGTTCGACCATCTTCCCCAAATGTTCATTTGGGTTATATAAAGATAGGAAAAAAAATAGGAGAAACTTCCGGTTTTGAAATCCACGAGTTTATAAAGCATATTGAAAAACCTCCCCTTACAAAAGCTGCTGAATTTTTGAAGAAAGGATACTACCTTTGGAATACTGGTTACTTGGTTTGGAAAATATCGACAATTATGAATTTATACGAGAAACATACACCAGGGGTGTTCCGTATTATAAAGAAGATTCAAAAAGAATTCGACAACGGTGGATCAGATATCTCTAATGATTTTAATAAAATACCCAAAATTTCAATTGATTACGGTCTTTTTGAGAAACTGAAAAAAGGAGATCAGCTAGTTTTACTTTCAGATCTAGGCTGGTCTGATATTGGAGCTTGGGATGCCTTGAAAGAAGCACTAACAAAAGGCAATCGGGAAAACCTAATAAATGTATCTCATGAGATAATCGATACAGAAAACTCTTTCATAAAAGTTAAAGACAAGAACAAATTTGTTGCAACGGTCGGTTTGAAAGATATGATTGTTATCGATGATGGGGATGTTCTTTTAATTTGCCCGAAAGATAGAACTTCTGAGATTAAAAATATAGTTGAAAAACTAAAGATGGGTAAGAAAGAAAAGTATCTCTAGTTTCTGCAAGTTTAATTTATGGTATAATTTGGACAAGGCAAAGGCAGCAATAAAATTTGGTTCCTTTGTCCTTTTTTAGTCCTTGGAATGTTGTATAAATTTTTAAAGAGAACTCTAGACTTGGGTGGAGCAATTTTTGGTTTATTATTTTTTTCTCCTATTTTTTTAGTTACCGCAGTTGCTATAAAGCTCGATTCAAGAGGACCAGTTTTGGTAGAGAAATCAGATCGAGTTGGTGAAGAAGGCAAAATATTCAGAATGTATAAATTTCGTTCCATGGTGGCAGATGCACATGTTAAAATTAAAAAAGATCCTAGGTATAAAGATCTATATAAAAAATTTGAAAAGAACAATTTTAAGTTGGAAAATGACCCAAGAATTACCCAGGTTGGAGATTTTATAAGAAAAACTAGCATTGATGAGTTGCCTCAGTTTTTTAATGTTTTGGTAGGCAACATGAGTTTGGTAGGACCTAGAGCTTTGTATCCAGAGGAGCTTGCGATTCGCAGAGACGAAAACCAGGATCTTTCAGATCAGATAGATGTTGCACTCAGTGTAAAGCCAGGTTTAACAGGGCCTTGGCAAGTTTCTGGTAGAGCAGAGCTCGATTTTAGGGAGAGAATCAAACTGGATTCAGAGTATGCTGGGAAAAAGTCGATTGTTTACGATTTTTCCGTATTAGTTAAGACAGTACCGGCTGTTATAAAAGGGAAAGGGGCTCAGTAATGGGTATTTCTGAATTAAACATCGAGGGTGATAAAGTTGCCAAAAAGTCAAAACACACTCTTTTGAAAAGATTAGCTATTATTTTTGGTGTTCTTTTTGTTTTAATCTTAGGGGCTGCGTCATATGTGGGACTTTATGTTGTTCCAAACGTAAAAGCCTTTCAGGTAAGTATCGAAGGTTCCTATGAAAAAGCTAAAAAAATTCAAAAAGCAGCTGAGGCAGAAGACATACCAAAGGTTAAGGAGGAAGCGACCAATCTAAAAGAGAGTTTGAATGAATTAAAGAATAATTTGGAAAAGTTTAGCTTTGCCCGCTTTGTGCCTATAGCAGGTGGTTACTATAATGATGCAAACCATCTTTTAGTAGCTGGAGTTGCCGCCGCCGAAGCTGGTGAAATCGCAGCTGATGGTATTTTGCCTTTTTCAGATGTGCTTGGTCTGAAGGGCCACAAAACAAAAACTACAGCCAAAGAAAAAACTCAATTTATAGTAAAGAAGGTAGTTCCGTCGTTAGTCCCCTTACTCGGGGAGTTGGAGGGTAAAATAAATGTTATTGATGAAGAGCTAAACCAAGTAAACCCGGATAGATATCCAGCCTCTTTTAAAATAAAAGAATTTTCAGTTCGGCAAGGTCTAACTGATGCTAAAGGAAATGTCCATCACGTAAGAAACTTTTTGCCGGACATAAAGTTAATTGTCAACACTTTGCCATCCATCTTGGGTGAGCCAAAGGAAAAAACTTACCTAGTTCTTTTTCAGAATGATAAAGAAATTCGAGCCACCGGTGGGTTCATAACCGCTTACGCTGTGGCTAAAGTCAGGGCTGGAGAACTTGTGGACATTGAAAGCGATGATATTTACAAACTGGATAGAAAGTTTTCACCGAAAGAAGCACCGCCAGAACCTCTACGAAAATATTTGATATTAAAAATATTTCCTATCAGAGATTCTAATCTTTCCCCAGATTTCAAAACTTCCGCTGAGAAGTTCGAAAGCTTTTACAAGACAATTCCCGCTGTCTCCAAAGTTGACGGTATACTTGCCCTGGATACAGAATTTGTTAGAGCCTTTATGGAGATAACTGGCCCAATTAAGGTTGAAAAGCTTGGAGATACATTCTCAGCCAAGAATAATGAGTATGGTATATCGGATGTGGTGTACAAACTTGAGCTTTACGCCGAAACGGTATTTAAGGGAAGTTCCGAGCGAAAAAGTTTTATTGGAGATCTGATGGACGCTCTTATCGACAAGGTTTTGAATGCCAAGCCTGAGCAATTTGAGCCGTTGTTTAACACATTTTTGGAACAAGCCAATGAAAAGCACATCCTCTTTTATTTCCACGACGAGAGTGCTCAGAAAATAGTGGAAAAGTTTAATTTTGCTGGGAGAATTAAAGACTACGACGGAGATTACTTACATGTAAACAATTCTAATTTTGCAGGGCTCAAGGCTAACCTATTCATAACCCAGACTATCGAGCAGGATATTATTACGTCTTCGGATGGGACGATAACAAAGAAAGTTAAGGTGACCCTTAACAACCCAAATAATAAGTTGCTTGGTTGGTTGAATTCTTACTATCGAAATTGGATGAGGGTTTATGTCCCTAAGAATAGCAAACTAATAAATAAAGAAGTTCAGACTGATTTCAAGGAAAGTGCAGATTTGGATAAGAAGGTTTTTGAAGGTTTTACCGTTACGCCACCACTGGGAAACTCCGTAACGATCTTTACTTACGAGCTTCCTTTTAAAATAAAGCCGGGTGATGAGTACAAAATGCTCCTTCAAAGACAACCTGGAATGGACGCTACGAAGATGATTATTCGCCTGAATGGTAAAGAGGTAGAAAAATTTAACCTTTTGAACGATAAAGAGATAAAAATTAAGTTGTAAGTCGCTTCGTGCTTTGAGTCTGTGAGACTAACGATTATTCGTAACCAAATAAGATGCATACTTTCTCGACCGAGGGGATTATCTTAAAAAGGATTGATTTTGGTGAAGCAGATAGATTAGTTACTGTTTTTACAAAAAACAAAGGTAAAATTACAAGCTTAGCCAAAGGAATTCGCAGGATTGAGTCAAGGAGATCCGGTAATGTGGATCTTCTGAATAGAGTGAAACTTTTTTTTGCCCAGAGTAAGGGCTTGCCGATTCTAACTGAAGCTGAAGCTGTCGATACCTATAAAAACCTAAAAAAAGATTTAGGAAGGGTTGGGCAAGCTTATTATTTAATTGAGTTAACAGATCAATTTTTTCATGATCAACAGGAAAATTTTAGAGTTTACGATTTGCTATCCGAGTCGTTGAGCTTGTTAGATAGGGGAGAAAGGGTTGAGAGTATAATTCGCGCGTTTGAGCTTAAGATTCTTTCTCTGGCTGGCTACAAGCCACAGCTTTTTAGTTGTCCCAAGTGTCGTGTAAGGATTTCTCAAACAGAAAATTTTCTCAGTCCCGAGGCAGGTGGAGTTTTGGATAAATCTTGTGCTAATGGGTCGGCTATTGTGAAGTCAATATCACCGCAGATAATTAAGCTAATGCGTTTTTCGAATGATAGGCCGTTGGAGGAGTCTTTAAGAGTGAGTGTGCCGGGCAGCTTGATGGGCGATTTTAAGGCTCATATGAGGTTTTATTTGGAGTATATTTTGGAGAAACAGCTTTCCTCGACTAATTTTGCGGAGAAAATAAATGGGTTGGGGTAGCAGCAGGCCGCTTGTGTTTATTGACGAGCCTGCTGCTTTCGACCCCACCTCCTTTCCAGCGCCCGCTTGCTTAAGACTGGGGCTTGTTTAGCCCAGCTGGACGGGTTTTTTACCACCAAGTTCCTCGCGGAGGATCTCTAGTTCCTCCGGGGCTTCGATGCCGAGCTTAACTCGACGTTTGCCGATCGAGAGTACCTTGATGAAGATGCGCCCGTCGATCCAGAACCCTTCTTGGAGTTTTCGATCCAGCACGATCATGTTAGGCCTCCCTCTCCTCAGTTATTTACGGCTATCCTGGCCGTATTCAGGGATGTGTATTCTATACTAAACTAGCCTAGATTGCAAATGCACCAAACAAGCAGTATACTTTTGCATATGAAAAATGAGGAATTGATGGAAAAAATCGTCTCTCTTGCCAAGAGGCGAGGCTTCGTTTTCCCTGGAAGTGAGGTTTATGGCGGGCTTGGTGGAATTTATGACCTTGGTCCTCTGGGAGTGGAACTAGCAAATAATATTAAGCGGTTTTGGTGGAAGACTGTTGTGCAGGATAGAGAAGATGTAGTTGGATTGGACAGCGCAATTTTGATGAATAGTGAGGTTTGGCGTACTTCCGGCCATGTAAAAAGCTTTAGTGATCCTTTGGTTGAGTGTAAAAATTGCCACAACCGCTTTCGCGAAGACACGTTGCCAGAATCTAAAAACTGCCCAAATTGTGAAAAGAACGCTTGGACTGACACGAGAATGTTTAATTTAATGTTTAAAACTCACATTGGTCCTGTTCAAGATGTAGGTTCCGAAACCTATCTTCGGCCAGAAACTGCTCAGGGGATTTTTGTAAATTTTGGAAATGTTATCGATACCATGCGGGTAAAACTTCCATTTGGGATAGCTCAAATTGGTAAGGGTTTTAGGAACGAAATAACTACCGGTAATTTTCTTTTTAGAGTTCGTGAGTTTGAAATGATGGAGCTTGAGTACTTTACTTATCCGGAAAAAGCAGAGAAAGATTTCGAATACTGGCAAGAGCAAAGAATGAAATGGCACGAGAGCCTAGGTGTAACGAAAAAGAATTTGAGGTTTAGAGAACACGCCAATACAGAAAGAGCGCATTATGCCGCTCGTTCAGTCGACATCGAATACAACTGGCCATTCATGGGTTGGGGAGAGCTTGAGGGAATTGCTAATAGGACAGACTTTGACCTGAAAGCCCATTCAGAGGCTTCTGGCAAGGATTTATCTTACTTTGATGAAGAGACCAAGAAGAAAATAGTCCCATACGTTATCGAGCCGTCAGTTGGTGTAGGACGCTCAATGCTTGCGGTTTTGGTCGACTCGTATTTTGAAGATGGAGATCGAGTAGTGCTTAAATTAAAACCACACCTTGCTCCAGTGAAAGTGGCTGTTTTTCCACTTCTTGCCAACAAACCAGAACTCGTCAAGTTAGCTAAAAAAGTTTACTCAGAACTCAAAATTCATAACTTTGGCCTAGTCGTTTGGGATGATAGGGGAAATATCGGTAAGCGCTACTACGCTCAAGATGAAATTGGTACACCCTATTGTATAACTGTTGATTTTCAATCGTTGGAAGATACTACTGTGACAATTCGCGATCGAGATACTACTAAACAGAAGAGGGTCAAAATTAAAGACTTGGAAAAAGAGTTGAAAGAAAAGTTCCCTTTCTAGGGAAGATCGCGGGGTTGTGAGCCATCGTAGCTGACTTCGTCTTCTTCGAGGCGGCGCACTGGTTTTTCCCTGGTTTTTTCCTCATGAACGTGAGCCACTAGACCTGCGATTCTACTGATTATGAAAAAACCGTTGCCCAGCTCTGGCGCAAAGCCAAGTTCACTCATTACCGCTGCAGTTATCCCATCGATATTTAAGCAGAGCTTCTTGCCAACTGCTTTTTCCAGCTCTTTTTCGATTTCCAAGGCAATTTCTATATGTGGGCCTTTGAAATCTTGTTCCCCAGCTACTTTCAAGATTGCTTGGGTTCTTGGATCTGTTTCGTAAATTTTGTGCCCATAACCTGGTATGCGCTCACTTTTAAAACGTGCTTTCTCGACTATATCAGAGGATTTTGAGCTTTTTTTCACTGCGTCTTGAAGAATTTTCGCGCAAGACTCAATTGCACCACCGTGGCTTTCTCCAATCGCTGCTACACCATTTGCCACGGCAGTTGATAGAGGAACACCACATGAAGCTGTGATTCGCGCAACCGTAGTTGAAGGGGCCTCTACTCCATGGTCGATAGAAGCTACCAAAATAGCATTCAACATCAACTCTTCTTTTTCATTTGGAAGTTCTCCCTTGAGAACAAGAAAAATCGCCTGCGTGAAGCTTACTTTTTTGAGCATTTCGGTCAATTTGTACCCCCGAATGTGAGGTACTCCGTTAAAGTGCCCAGTTATTCCGCTTTTCCACTTCTTTTCTTCAGCCATAGGATTTACTATTTTAACATCTTTTTAAGTAATTTTGGTAAGTCGTCGGGTATTTCGGCAATAGCGACTCCGGCGCTTTCAAGCGCTTTTAATTTGTCGACTCTGTGGCCCATACCAGCTTCAATTATAGCACCTGCGTGTCCAAGAGCTTGGCCGTGGGGGAGCATTTCAGCAAAAAGTCCGGAGATAAAAGCGGCAACCGGTTTGGTAAATTTCTTGGATTTAATGAATTCGGCTGCTTCTTCTTCGTAAGTTCCCCCATGCTCGCCAAAAAGCACAACCCCCTTGGTTTCTGGATCTTTCTCAAAAAGTTCAAGTAAATCGACAAAAGTAGATCCAACAATCATATCTCCGCCTATTCCGGTGACTGTCGATTGCCCAAACCCTTCTTTTTTTAAAATATATGAAACTTCACTTGCCATCCCACCACTTTTGGAAATTACTCCAACATTACCTGGGGTAAAAGAAAAATTAGGATCGTCTCCACCAATACTTCCAAGTTTCACTTTTCCCGGTGAAATAATACCAATGGAAGAAGGACCAACGACCCGAACACCTTTTTCCTTTGCGTAGGCAACTGCATATGCAGTATCTGATATTGGCATATGTTCAGTGAGGACGTTAACCAAGGAGATTTTGTGAGCGGCTGCTTCCAATACGGCATCTTTGGCACCCATTTTTGGTACAGCGATGAAGGAGGTGTTTATCTTGGGAAATTTATTCAAGGCTTCTTCCACAGTGTCAAAAACAGGGACAGTTTCAACTTTCTGACCGCCTTTTCCGGGAGTTACTCCAGCAAGCACGGCTGTGCTATAAGCAACCATCTGCTTGATTGCTCGTTGGCCCTCTTTCCCAGTTGCCCCTTGAACTAAGACTTTTGTGTTTTTATCGATCAAAATAGACATATCTAAACTAAATTTACAACTTCAGATACTTTATTGATTTTATGATTTGGTTTTTCATCTGATTTTTCCGGCAGCTCTTTTAGTCTAGGGCCAAATAAAAATTGACAAGTCTCCATACCTTTTTGGTTACCAATCTTTATCTCACTTCTTACCCTATCTCCCACAACCAAAAATTCTTGTGGTTCAAATCCAAATTTTTCTATTATTGGGTCAAACTCCTTCGTTCCTTCAAGCGGCATCACTTCTATGTAGTCAAAATATGTGTTTAAACCAAGATTACTTATTTGTTCTAGTCTTTTTTGCACGTCTTTTGTGCGACTTACCAAAGCTAATTTCAAACCCTTTTCATGTACTTCTTCTAAGGCTTCAATCGCCCCGTCTACAAGTTTTTCGTTTTCCGGATCATAAATTGTGTAGCCAAAATCGAAGATAATAGCTTTTATCATCTGCCCTCTTTACGTTTGTGTTCATTAACTAGATCAACCAAAACTTTGGCTGTGCTGGTCATTGGTGTTTCTGGGCCAAAGATGTGAAAGTTAAATCCTTCTTTCTTACCTACCTCTTTGAGCATCTCAAATGCTTCTTCGAAGCGCGGACCACCGCGGCGGATTACGATTGGGTAAGAGGGTTTTGGTTTGATTGACCGCAAAGCATCAACAAAGCCAGCCAAAGTTTCGTAAATATCGGTAAAATTAGCGGTTGCCCCAACAAACCAAGCACCATTTAAGCCTTTTTTAGAAAGAATTAGTTTAGAAAGTTTTTCAAGTTTTTCTCTTGGAGGGTTTCCAGAATGTTCAGTGTAATTTGCTGGCTTTCCGCCAAGAGCAATCAAAGCGTCCATATTCACTAATGATCCACCACCACCGGCTGCAATTACTGCTATATCACCATCAAGCTCAATATAAGTAGAACCAGCACTTCCCCGGTGATCATTAGCGTCAATTTCTTTTGCCGCAAGTTCTGCTTCTGTTGGTTTGCGACCAAGTACATCTCGCGGTGGAAAATCAAGGTCAGTGTGGCGGAAATCGGCTTCATCATCCAAGATGACTTTAGCATCAGCAGCGTAAAATTCTTCATCTTCAGTTTCAATCAAAGGGTTTATCTCAACAAGCCTAGCATCATACTTGTTAAAGACCTCCCACATACTGAGCAAGATCTTAGTTAAAGAGAGGAAATGAATTCCTGAAAAACCTGCCTCAGAAAGTATCTCTCGTGCTTGCCAAGGTTGCAAACCCTCAGTTGGATTAACAGCAATTTTTTGGATAGATTCTTTATCCCTGGCTAATTCTTCGATTTCTACACCACCTTTTTTTGAAACTAAGGCAACGGGGGATTGGGCCGAAGTGTCAAAAGTAATACTTAAGTAGTATTCAGCCGTTTTATCAATTAGATATGGTTCGATTAGAACTTTTTCTATTTTTTCAGCACCTGTTTCCTTACCAATTAATTCTCTAACTGCGCTTTTAACCTCATCAAGACTTTTGCAAGGTTTAATTAGGCCGGATTTACCCCGACTGCCAGATAAAACTTGAGCCTTTACTATTACTGGAAGGTCAAGGTCTTTAATGTCTTCTACAGAAGAAAAAACTTGGCCGTTAGGTACCGGAATTTGGGAGTTTTTGAAAAGTTTTTTGCCTTCAAATTCATAGAGCCTCATAAAAGTTAATTTTTATCTACAATTTCTAGTTGGGGCTTATATTTAACGATTTTGTTGGCAGGTATATTACCGCGTATTGCGGCAAGTGGGTAAACAAGAGTATTCTTTCCGACAAAGGTGCCTGGATCTGTCACCACATTGCATCCAAGTTTAACACCATCTCCGACAATTGCTCCGAATTTTTCCAATCCAGTTCCAACTTTCTTACCTTCGACTTCAACTTTTATCTCTAGGTCGGCGGCGCCATTTTTGTAATTAGCAAGAACAGCTCCGGCGGCTAAATTAACATCGCTTCCGACGACTGAGTCGCCTGCGTAGTTAAAATGAGATAGATTTGTGCTGTTGCCGACTATTGAGTGCTTAACCTCGGACCCATGTAAAACCCTGGAGTTTACGCCAATAATTGCCCCGTCTCTTATGAGAACGCCTTGACCAACTTTTGTTCCGTTTCCGATTAATGCTGGGCCGATAATCTTTGCACTTGAGTCAATCTTGACATTTTCATCAGCGTAAACACCTTCGGAGATTTCTTTAAATCCCTCTAATCTTTGGCCATTTTCTTCGACAAATTTTTCGATTTGAGAAAGTGCATCCCAAGGGTGTTCTAGATTTTCGAAAAGACCTTTGAAATAAAGTTTGTCAGTATCAATAAACTCAGTCAAATTGACCATAAGAAGCTAGATTATACCTGAAATTGCCCAAACTTAGCAAGTTTAAGACCTGTAGGATCATTTATCAGGGTTCAAAGTGGTTATTTAAAGCTTGACAAAGCCCATCTAAAGCTATACTATATAAATAGTGGTAAAAAAGGGTAAAAAGTGGAGCTAAGTGTAACATCACTAGGCTCAAACCTTCCACAACCGCGTTAAGCGCGATGCATAGCCTGCCTTTCTGGACAGCAGGTTCCTCTTCAACTCACAAAATTATAGTGGGTTTCCTGCCCTAGGAACCGTAAATTCAAAGTAATGTTCCTAGGCGAATACAAACACTCTATTGATTACAAAGGAAGGGTTTCAGTACCTAAAAAATTTAGAGCAGAGCTTGGCAAAGGATCTGTTTTAACAAAAGGTCTTGACCGCTGTCTCTTTCTATACACAAAACAGGCTTGGGAGTCTCTGAGTCAGAGTATACGGTCCATGCCTGTTACAGCTTCTGATGCAAGAGCTTTTAGCCGCTATTTATTTTCTGGGGCGATTGAGATTGAATTTGATCAACTTGGAAGAATTTTTATTCCCGAGTATTTACGCTCCTACTCATCTATAAAAAAAGAAGTGGTAATTGTTGGAGTACTAGAAAGAGTTGAAATTTGGGATAAAAAGACTTGGGGTAGGGTTAGCAAAGGCATCGAGAATAAGGGTGAGGAGATAGCCGAAAAGCTGACAGGAGCCCCTTTATGAGTACTTTTCACAAAAGTGTACTTTACCAAGAAGTTTTGGAAGGATTAAACGTAAGGCCAGGGGAAGCCTATATCGATGCGACCTTAGGTGGTGGTGGGCATAGCCAAGGAATTTTAGAGCGTGGGGGAAGAGTGCTTGGAATTGATCAAGACCCGCAGGCCCTAGAGTTTGTCAAAAAGCACATTAAATCTGAGGATCTAATTTTAGAGGAAGGAAATTTTGCTGATATAGACAAAATTGCAGCTGATCGTGGGTTGCTGGAAATATCAGGGATTGTTTTTGACCTTGGAGTTTCAAGCTACCAATTAAACCAGGTATCTCGAGGATTTAGTTTTAGAAACAGCGCTGCGCTAGACATGCGGATGAGTCCAAAACTTGCAGTTACAGCAGCGGACTTAGTTAACGGACTCACCGATAAGGAGCTTTATGAACTATTTTATAGGTTTGGTGAGGAACGCAATGCACGACGTATTGCTCGTGCTATCGTTCGATCCAGATCGAAGGATCCGATAAAAAAAACCGATCAGTTGGCGGCCTTAATTGAAGCAACAGTTGGTCGGGGTCAAAAGATTCACCCGGCCACACGGGTATTTTTGGCTTTAAGAGCTGCCGTAAACAGCGAACTTAGAAATTTAAGAGAAGCGTTGCCAAAATCAGAAAATCTTTTGAAGACAAACGGAAGACTGATAGTCATTAGTTTTCATTCTCTTGAGGACCGGTTAGTAAAGAATTTTATTAAGGAGAGTAAAAATTTGGTTGAAGTCAATAAAAAGCCGGTAGTGCCTTCTGAAGAAGAGATTATGGAAAACCCAAGAGCAAGAAGCGCAAAGATGCGGGTTGCCGAAAAAGTTTAAAATTCAAAAATCGTAAGTTAAGGATATTCCTGCCCATGAAGATCCTATCAAAGGAAAAAATTAGTGAACAAAAAAATAAGATCCTTAGGTTTTTACCCTATCCAAAAGCTATTCTTTTTTTAATAGCGTTTCTATTTTTATTAGTAGGCATAAAACTGTATTTTACCAATCTTCTTGCTACTTCTGGGGTAAGAATTACTGCCACATCTCAAAAAATAGAAAAGCTTGAAAAAGAAAAAGCGGATTTGGAAAACAAAATCAGTGATCTTGGTTCTATTTACAAATTACAGAAAGAGGCAAAGAAGATAGGTTTGAAGGGAAGTGATAGGGTAGAGGTTTTAACAGTGCCTAACAAGCCATTGGCTCAGAAGCCATGAAGTCATGGAGGTTAGTTTTAGTTCAAATATTTTTCCTTTTTATTGCGGTCAGTATCACTGGCCGTCTTCTTTATTGGCAAGTTGTTAAAAAAGATGTACTTTCGGCAAGAGCAGCTGGCCAGCACGAGGTAACTACCCATCTGGAGGCGAAAAGAGGTCGTTTATTTGCTACCGATGACTCATTAATAGTTGGTAATGAGCCTGCTTTCCTGCTTTATGCCAACTTAAATGAGTTTAATAAGCAATACTCTGAGAAGGAGGACAGAGAAGATCAAGCTGATAAAATTACCGAAGCTCTATTTTCCGAAATTTTAGGATCCCAAAAGGACTCGAAAAAACTTTCCAAAGTCGATAAGGAAAAACTTTTTACTGGTACAAAAAAAGAAATAATAAAGAAATTAAACTTGCAGAATTTAGTTTGGGTACCGCTCGAAAAGAAAGTATCTGCCCAAACTAAGGAAAAACTTGAACAACTTAAAATTTCAAGCTTAGGTTTTGAAGAGCTATCTAAGCGTTTTTACCCCGAGGGATCATTGGCCTCTCAGCTTATCGGTTTTGTTGGTAATGATACCTACGGTAATGATGCTGGCTATTTTGGCCTGGAGGGATATTATGATAGGGAGCTGAAAGGCAGGGCAGGCAGGCTTATTCAAGAACTGGATGCTTCTGGAAACCCTATTCTAACAAACGATGAGGATGGTTCTTTTCCAACAGATGGATTTGATTTGGTTACAACAATTGACAGGAATGTCCAGTATGTGGTGGAAGAGGAAATTCAAAAAGCAGTTAAAAAGTTTGGCGCTAAGCTCGGAAGTGTGGTAGTTTTAGATCCTAAAACCGGTGGGATACTGGCTTTAGCGAACTCCCCAAGCTTTGATCAAGATAAATGGCAGTCTTACGAAGGAGAGGATTTTAAAAATTCAGCGATTTCTGATATTTACGAACCAGGGTCCACTTTTAAACTTGTAACCATCGCCTCAGCTCTGGACGCTCAAGCTGTTAAACCCAATACGGTCTGTCCTTGTAAAGGACCGATAAAGGTAAGTGGCTACGAAGTTCAAACTTGGAATAACAAGTATCACCCAAACGCTACTATTTTAGAGATTTTACAACACTCAGATAATGTTGGGGCGGCTTTCGCTGGCGAAAAATTGGGTACAGATAGATTCTTAGAATACATCAAAAATTTTGGGTTTGGCAGCTCTTTAGGAGTTGATCTTCAGGGTGAGGAAAAAGGACTTGTAAAGGAAAGGCAAAATTGGTCTAAAGTTGATTTGGTAACTGCTTCTTTCGGCCAAGGTTTATCAGTTACTGCACTTCAAATGACTTCAGCGCTTTCGGTAATAGCAAATGATGGTAAGTTGATGAAACCTTTTGTTGTTAAGAAAATCAAAGAGAACGACACTGAGATTAATATTGAACCTAAGGTGATTAGACAAGTAATTAAACCAGAAACAGCGAGTCTTATGAAAGAACTTCTTTTGGCAGCAGTTGAGGGTGGGGAAGCGCGAAATATAATTCCAAAAGGATACCGAGTTGCTGGTAAAACTGGTACTGCCCAGGTACCAATTGCTGGTCATTATGACCCTTCGAAGGCAACTGCTTCTTTTGTGGGTTTTGGGCCGGTGGAAGATCCAAAATTTGTGGCAATTGTTAAATTTGTTGACCCCACACCGATATACGGTGCTGAGACGGCCGAACCTACTTTTTTTGAAATCGCTAAAAGGCTCTACCCTTACTGGGGAATTCCGGTCCGCACGAGTGGAAATTAGATTTTTTGTGGTAAAATTCTAAGACGTTATGGAGTTTGTAAAGAGGGTTGTACCTCAAGGAATTAAAAATATTTATCATTATCTTCAGGCTTTTTTGGCCGCCCTCTTTTATGGTTTTCCTTCCCGAAAATTGAAAGTAATAGGAATTACCGGCACTGATGGAAAAACAACTACTGTAAGCCTAGCCTATCACATTCTAAAATCAGCCGGTGTCAAAGCTTCGATGATTTCCTCTGTTAAAGCGGTGATTGGCCAAGCTAGCCTTGATACAGGATTTCATGTTACAACTCCATCCCCACTTGAATTACAGAAATATTTAAATATGATGGTTAAAGCCGGCAGTGACGTTGCGCTGCTGGAAGTAACCTCTCATGGTCTTGATCAAGGCAGAGTCGCTTTTATAGATTTTTTTGAAGGTGTAGTTACCAACGTTACTCGTGAGCATTTGGATTATCATAAGACTTATAAGCGGTATTTGGAAGCAAAATCAAAAATTTTAAACGATGTGAAGTTTAGAATATTAAATGCGGACGATCCGTCGTTTGAGGAACTTTCAAAAAAAGGTTCTGGTCAGATGCTCAGTTTTGGTGTGCGCGGTGATGCTGATTTTACAGCCAAAAATATTAACCAATCTGAGAAATATACTAATTTTGATGTGAAGATAAAAGGAAGAGAAAAGCAGGAGAAAACCTTGAATATAGCTACACCACTTTACGGTGAATTCAACATATCAAACTGTTTGGCAGCGATTGCTATATCCAAGACTTTTGATGTGGAAGACGCCACAATCGTAAGTTCTTTAAAAGAGTTTCCTGGGGTAGAAGGTAGAATGGAAAGGATAGATGAGGGGCAAAAATTCCAAGTCATTATAGATTTTGCTCATACACCAAACTCATTTGAGCACACTCTGAAATCCTTGAAGAAGGCGGCCAAAAATAAACTTATTTGTGTGTTTGGCGCAGCAGGGGAAAGAGATAAGTCTAAAAGAGCTGTGATGGGTAATATCGCCGGGAGAATCTGCAACTACTCTATTTTGACTGCCGAGGATCCAAGGCATGAGAATGTAAATGATATTATTGGCGAAATTGCAAAGGGTTTAGAGGAGGCCGGGGGCGTTTTAGGAAGTACATATTGGAAAATTCCAGATAGAGCTAAGGCTATTCGAGAAGCAATTATATCGTTGGCAAGCGATGGTGACACTGTTGTTCTGCTCGGAAAAGGGCACGAAAAGAGCCTGAATTTAGAAGGTGTCGAGTATCCTTGGAGTGATCAAATTTCGGCAAGAAATGCTCTTTTGGAGAAACTTAAAAAATGAAAAATGTTACAGCAGTTGTAGTTGGTGGTGGTGAAGGGACACGTTTAAACGAAGGGATGCCTTCCCCGCGCCCGAAGGTCCTTTACGAAGTTTTGGGTAAGCCGTTGATATCATATTCTTTAAAGGCTTTGAAAGACGTTGGAATCAACGATATTATTGTAGTTGTCGGTTACATGGGCGAAGAAATAAAGAAGGTTTTAGGACCATCGTACCGATACACTATTCAAAAAGAACCCTTAGGTACGGCCGATGCAGCTCTCTCAGCTCTATCAAGAATTCCAGACGAAACCCTTCACGTCGCTGTGCTGTACGGAGCTGATATCTACACAAATTATCTTTTAAAGGAGGTTATATCTTTGCACTTGGAGAAGGAGCCAGAGGTCACATTAGTTACTAAAATTATGGAAGAGCCTGGAAAACTAGGAAGGATTGTTCGAGATGAGTCTGGAGAAATTTCCGCAATTGTTGAGGAAAAGGTCGCTACAGACGAGCAGAAAAAAATTAAAGAGGTCAATGATGGTTGCTTTATCTTTAAGAAAGACTGGCTTTTAGAGAATATCAAAGCGATCTCACTATCTGCTGCCAAGGAATATTTCCTGACCGATCTTGTTGAAATTGCAATCAATCAAAAAGTTAAAGTGGCAACTTACACAATCGAGCGTGATGGAGATTGGATTGGAGTCGATACGACAGAGGATATCAAAAGCGCGGAAGAGTTACTGAAAGGGCAGGAAAGATGAATATTCACTTTATGGGTATTGGTGGTGCTGGTACTTCGGCGGCCGCTGCCCTTGCAAAAGAGCGGGGGTTTGAAGTAAGTGGGTGTGATATAGACAAAGATTCCGTCTATTTAAAAGAGCAGGAAAAATTGGGTATCAACATCGAACTTGGTCATAGCGGCACTCATCTTACTAATTCAGATCTTCTGATCGTCTCTAATGCAGTAGGAAAAATCGACAAGGCAAATCAAGAACTGGTCGAGGCAGAGAAAAGCGGAATTAAATTATTCTCAACCGAAAAGTTCGTGGCGAGCTATTTAATTAGTGGTAAGTTTCTGATTGCTATATCCGGCACCCACGGTAAATCTACGACAACAGCGATGGTTGGAGAAATATTAGAAGAGGCTGGTTTTGACCCTACCGTTTACTTAGGTGCAATAGATGTAAATTGGGGAAGAAACTATCGAGCAGGTAGCAGCAAATATTTTGTCCTGGAGGCTGATGAATACGAGGATAAATTTTTACATTATCATCCCGAGGTTGGGGCGATAACGAATATAGATTATGATCATCCAGATTATTTCAAAGATAAAGACCAGTTGGTAGAAAGTTTCGCCCGCTTTGTTAAGGGATTTAAGGAGGAATCTATGCTTGTACTCGGCACAGATACATCCCAAAGCGAAAATATTAAGGAGCTTGTTTCAAAAACCAAAGATTTAACAGGTATTATTGAGGGTTCTTGGGATTTTCCTGTAAATCTTAAAATTCCCGGTGAACACAACATTTTAAACGCAAAAGTGGCAGTTTTGTGCGCAAGATCAATTGGTATAAATGAAGAAAGTATAAACTCTGCTTTAAGTAAATTTGCTGGTACTGGAAGGCGTTTTGAATTCAAAGGCGAGGTCAACAATATAAAAGTTTTTGACGATTACGCGCACCACCCTACTGAGGTTATTGCAACACTGTCATCAGCCCGCGAAAAATTTCCTGCACAGCGAATTTGGTGTGTTTTTCAACCCCACACTTTTTCTAGAACGCAGGCTTTATTTAACGATTTTGTAAACGCGTTTGAAGAAGCAAAGGTTGATAATCTAGTTTTCGTAGATATATATGCGGCTAGAGAAAAAAATCCTGGTGGTGTAAGTTCGCTAGATATTGCAAAGAGTATTAAAGGTAAAAAGGTTGTTTATATTGGCGATTTAGAAAAAGCAGCGGTTTATGTTGCTGAAAACGCAGCAGCTGGAGATACTATTATTAACATGGGAGCAGGGGATATTTACAAAATATCAAAAATGATTCTGGACAAATTGGAGGAGCAAGTTGGGTGAAGAATTAATTAAGAGATTGGGAGAAGAGCGTGTTAGAAAAAACGAACCTATGAGTTTGCATACCCAGATGAAGGTTGGGGGGCCAGCCGATTTTTATTATGAAGCTCAAAGTGCTAAAGAGCTTGAGGATGCGGTTCGGTTTGCTATCGAATCGAGATTACCCTACACCGTAATAGGTAATGGGGCCAATGTTTTGGTGTCGGATAAAGGAATTCGTGGTTTGGTCATAGCAAGTAGGGCCAATCAAGTTAAGTTTTTACCGCATGGGTTTGTTGAAGCAGAATCTGGTGTGGATAATAACGTTTTGATAATGGAGGCGGCAAAGAACGGTCTGACTGGAGTTGAGCGACTTATGAAAGTGCCGGGAACTGTGGGTGGAGCAGTGTTTATGAACGCTGGTGATACAGGAAAAGGAGAATTCTTTGGCGATTTAGTCGAGTCAGTGCGAGTTATCGGCGAGGAAGGGAAGGTTAAAACGTTAGCTCACGACGAAGCAAACTTTTCATATCGATCTTCTCGTTTTCAAACCTCAGGAGAAGTTATTTTAAGCGCAAAAATATTGTTAAAACAAGCAGCCCAGGCCGAAATTGAGGCTAAAGTAAAAGATATTTTGATCCGCAAAGTTAATCATCCTGCCGGGGCGACAGTTGGTTCCACTTTTAAAAATCCCGAAAACTATCATTCGGGAGAACTTATCGAAAAATCAGATTTAAAAGGAACCAAAATTGGTGGTGCCAAAATAAGTGAAAAACACGGTAATTTTATTATTAATGAAGGAAATGCAACTGCCTCGGATGTTAAGGATTTAATTGATCTGATGAAAAAAACTGTCAAAGATAAATTTGGAGTAAACCTTGAAGAAGAGGTCCGCTATATCGGTAAGTGGTAAATAACTCATAGTACCGACCCCAGGGGTTGATATTATAGGTTAAATGTAGTATTTGACATTGGAACACTAGTTATCTGATAATTAAATCAGATGGATGAGACTGGCCAACCGGTCCAAAACACAGCAAACCCCAACCCAAAACCCGTTTCCTGGCCGAGAGTTTTGTTAACTGTATTAATAATAGTACTGGTGGTGAGTATATTAGCCGGTGGCTATTGGTATTTTGTACTCAACAAGCCGTCAGAGACGGTCGATACCAGCCCAATCAAAGTCTCCACTCAATCTTCAAAAAAAGCAACAGAATCTTCAAAAAAAGCCACTTCTTCTGCCAAAAAAGACGAAACTGCTAACTGGAAGGTTTACGAAGAAAAACAACTTGGATTTTTAATTAAATATCCTGGGACTTGGTCGATAAAAGCTGGGACGAGCGGTAGCGTTAGAGTCGTAAAACTAAACAAAGATCGGGAATCAATTGAAATTTATGAGGATGGAGGCATAGAAGGCGGAACTGACACGACAGTAGAACTCGCTGTTGGTTCCCACAAGCTAGAGTTCTGGGTATTCGACTCAGAGACAAACAGTCAAATTACATATGTTAATAGTAGTCCGAGATTAGAATCCAGGACATCTTCGTTGCTATTATTTTACATAATTCTTGACAGAAAAACACACGATCAGAGTTTAGCAGAGGTTAAAAAGATCCTTTCAACCTTCAAACTCCTGGACTAATTCGATTTTCGATGCTAGATACTCGATGTTCGATGATCCTAAATCCTAGATCCTGAATCAAGTTCAGGATGGCAAACGGTTGTCAATTTGCAATCCGTACCATCCTACCTTAAAATTCACTCATGGCCAAAGAGTTACGCAATATATAGTTTGTTATTGACATGTTTTGTGGTTTTTGATACAAATAAGTCATAATTGAATTAAAAGAGCCAAAAGTTTATACTCCAGAGCAAGTGGCAAGGATGCTGCAGCTTTCTAAAAATACTGTTTACGATCTTATTAATCGAGGCGAAATTTTGGCAAAAAAGGTTGGGAAAGTTTACCGTATTCCCGAAAGCTCAATTTCTTTTGTTTTTACTGGTTTAGACTCCGACCTCCTTCAAGTTGAGCAAGAGGATTTGAAAAATATCGAAACTGTCAAAAAGGAAATCTCCGGCGCCCGCAGGAAATTATAGCCCCCTCCATGAAAGTTTTTGTGGATTCAGACGTGGTTATCTCATCTTTACTTTCTCAATCTGGGGCAGCTTATATTTTGACCAACGCCAAAAACCTTCAACTTTTTATTTCAAATATTGCCTATCAAGAATTAAAAATTGTTACTGAAAGGTTGGGAATAGAAAAGCAAAAACTTGATGATCTTTTAAGAGAACGGTTTAAGACAGTTGAATTAGAAGAAAATTTATCTGTAATAAAAGGAAAATATGGAAATCTTGTATTAGATCAAAATGATGCTCATATTTTGGCTGGTGCAAAAGCAGAAAGTGCAAGGTTTTTGGTTTCATATAGCACCAAACATTTTAAGGCCGAGGAAATTAAGAGAGTCTTTAATATTATTAGTTTAAAACCGGCTTTTATGCTTCAATATTTGAGGAGTTTGCAAAAATAGCTTACAATTTAACACATGGCCAAATATGTTATTGAAGGTGGGGTTCCGCTTCACGGGAGAGTGAAAATCCCTGGCGCTAAAAATGCTGGGTTTAAAATGATGATTGCTTCCCTTCTTTCGGATGACCTTTCCACCCTAACTAATATCCCCTACATACGTGACGTTATCTCTATAAGTAAAATAATTGAATCTCTAGGAGCAAAGGTAGAGCGATCTGAAGACACGGTTCAGGTTAGCGGGGGAATTAAAAATTGGGAGGTTCCAGAAGAGCTGGGTTTAAAATCTCGGGCCTCTTTTATGTACTTGCCCATACTGCTCGCTCGTTTTAAAAAGGGAAAAGTGCCCCTCCCTGTTGGAGATCAAATAGGTGAGCGACCAATCAGTTGGTTTTTGGAGGGCTTACAAAAAATGGGGGCTGAGGTTGTACTTGAAGAAAAGTTAATCGAAGTATCGGCGCCTAGTGGTCTTTCAGGGGTTAATTTCACCTTTCCAAAAAACTCGCACACCGGAACAGAAGGATTAATTATGGCAGCGTGTCTCGCTAAAGGTAACACAAGGATAGAAAATGCAGCTACCGAGCCAGAAGTTGATGATCTAATCGCATTTTTGAATAAAATGGGTGCGAAAATTAAAAGAGTCGAGAATAAAATAATCGAAATTAATGGCATAGAATCCCTAAAAGGAGCAACCCACTCGGTTATGCCGGATAGAAACGAGGCTGTTACATTTGGTTGCATGGCTCTTGGTACAAGAGGCGAGGTGGAAATCGAAGGGGTGAGAGTAGCCGATATTGGATCATTTCTGAAAGAGACTAGTGAAGCAAGAGGCGTGTTCGAAAATACAGAGGGGTTACTGACGATTTCATATCAAGAAGATCTAAAACCCACTTTTATTAAAACCACTCCTCACCCTGGATTCATGACCGATTGGCAAAGCATTTGGTGCGCTCTTATGACCCAAGCTCTGGGAGAGTCCATAATTCATGAGACAATTTTTGAAAACAGATTTAGTTATGCGCCGTATTTACAGAAAATGGGAGCTAAAATAGAGCTTTTTGAGCCCAAAGTGG
The DNA here is from genome assembly GCA_040876345.1 of Candidatus Woykeibacteriota bacterium. GTDB lineage: Bacteria > Patescibacteriota > Microgenomatia > Woykebacterales > RBG-16-39-9b > JBBDPM01. The sequence goes on from JBBDPM010000001.1 coordinate 297,991, forward strand.
AGAACCCCGACGAATTTTATAATTTTGAATGGAACGAAGAGTCAAAGAGATACCCTCACGCTGTAAAAGTCTTAGGTCCTACAAAACTTGCGCCAACAAAACTTGAGGTAGCCGATATACGAGCCGGTGCAACGCTTGTTTTTGCTGCTTTAATGGCCGAGGGAAAAAGCGAAATTGAAGGTGTGGAGCATATCGAAAGAGGTTATGAAGATCTTGATGGTAGGCTAGAAAATCTAGGTGCTAAAATAACAAAGGTGGATTAAATATGGCAATCGAAAGGCTTGCTTGGTGTAAAATTTCAAAAAAGGCAATTGAGCACAACATTGGGCAGATACAAAAATTTGTCGGAAAAGATGTTGGCATAATGGCAGTGGTGAAAGGTAATGCTTATGGACATGGTGCGATAGAGGTCTCGAAGATTGCATTGGAGTCTGGAGTAAAATGCCTAGGAGTGTCGTCTTTTTACGAAGCTAAGAGACTTCGCGAATCAGGTATTAAGGATCAAATTGTAATTCTAGGTTTTACTCCAACGGAGAATTATTACGATATGGTTGAAAACGATATTACTGTAACTATTCGTAGTTTAGATGTCGCCCACTCCTTAGTGACGGCAGCAAGAAGGTTAAATAAAATTGCAAGGGTTTGGATAAAGGTTAACACTGGTCTAAACCGGCTAGGGCTTAAACCTGGAGAAGTATTGTTCTTTGCAAAGAAGCTTCAAGATTTGCCAAACCTTGAAGTTGAAGGTATTTTTACGCATTTTGCGGGAGATGATGAAGATACAGAAGCTACCTTCACAAAGCAACAACTTCACGTGTTCAATAAAGTTTTAGACGAACTAAAAAAGGAAAAAATTGAAATATCAATCAAATCGGCCGCAAACACAGCGGCTATTTTTTCTGTGCCAGAAAGTCATTTTGATATGGTTCGAGCCGGGATTGGGCTTTGGGGATTTGACACCTCAGGGTTAGGTAAAGTGAGACTTGAAAAAGCACTTACTTTCAAGACAGAAATCGTCCAAATTACCGAAATCCAGGTGGGAGAAACAGTTGGTTACAGCCGGACTTTCAAAGCAACTAGGCCAACAACAGTAGCCACAATTGCGGTTGGCTATGCAGATGGTTTTCGCAGAGCCCCAAAAAATTGGGGTGAGGTGCTAATTGCTGGGCAAAAAGCACCTTTAGTGGGTCGTGTCTCCATGGATCAGGCTGCAGTTGACATAACGGACCTAGAAGGTGATATTCGGCGTGGTGTAGAGGTAATTTTAGTTGGAAAAAGCAGGGATTTAGAGCTTTCAGCTGATGATGTGGCCGAGAAGCTTGGAACAAGTCCATACGAAGTTTTAACCAGTATTTCTGCAAGAGTGAGTCGATTTTATGTCTAAAAAATTAAAGTTGGCAATAATTTTTGGAGGAAAGAGTGGGGAGCATGAAATATCGATAGTTTCAGCTCGGTCCATCATCAAAGAAGTCGATAAGGTAAAGTACGAGGTTAAGGAAATTTTAATAACTAAAAAAGGCGGTTGGCTGGTGAGTGGTAAAGCCTGCTCTATCTCGGAAGCACTAGACGGAGTAGATGTAGCCTTTCCAGTTTTGCACGGGCCTTACGGAGAAGATGGAACTATCCAAGGGTTGTTCGAAATTGTTGGCGTTCCTTATGTTGGCTCTGGTGTTTTAGCTTCGGCTGTAGCCATGGATAAAGCCCTTGCGAAGGATTTATTCAAAGCAAATAGCCTTCCAGTGGTAGATAGTTTTGTTGTTAAAAAGCTTCACTGGGGAAAAGAAGAAAATTCCATAGTCAATAAAATAGAGGAAAAAATTGGATTTCCTAGCTTTGTAAAGCCTGCAAATTTAGGATCAAGCGTGGGAGTCTCAAAAGTTAAAAAGAAAGACGATCTAAACAAAGCTATTGAGGAAGCGTTTGAATATGATAACAAAGTTTTGGTTGAAAAAGCAGTCCAAAACGCCCGGGAGATTGAGGTGGCCGTGCTGGGCAATGAAAGCCCTATACCATCCGTCTGTGGGGAAATAGTCCCTTCACAAGAATTTTATTCGTATGAGGCAAAATACGTTGATGAAAGTTCGGAATTAATAATTCCGGCCAAGATCACTGAAAAATTGTCCAAAGAAATTAGAAGTTTAGCAATTATGGCTTATAAAGCGGTTGATGGGTCTGGGATGGCCAGGGTTGATTTCCTGTTTGATGATAAATCTGAGAATATATATTTGAATGAAATTAACACAATTCCTGGATTTACCTCAATTAGCATGTACCCAAAGCTTTGGGAGAAGTCTGGGCTACCCTACCCGAAATTAATTAACAGGCTGATCCAACTTGGTATAGATAGATTCAATAGTAAAAATTCCCTGAGGGTTGACTACCCGTCTAAAATTAATCCTTAGATGAAAATAAAAAAATTTATTGCCCCGCCATTTCATTTTTCAAGAAGAGTTATAGCAAAACTTTGGATTATTGCTCATCCAAAAGCTACTATTATTGGTGTTACTGGAAGCTACGGCAAAACAAATACCACTATGGCAATAGCCTATGTATTGGGGGCCAAGTTCAAAACTATAGTTACCGATGTCAATCTTGATACGCTCCACAATATTCCAATTACTATTCTGCATCTTGGGGATCACGAGAAATTAGTTTTGGAGTATGGGGTTGATCATCCAGGGGAGATGAGTACCCATCTTTTTACAACTAAGCCAAAAGTCGCAATTGTCACTGGTATTTCTCCAGTGCATGCGGACAAAGAACATTTTGGAAGCTTGGAGAAGATTATTGCGGAGAAAGCAAAGCTTGTTTCAGCACTGCCGAGGAAAGGTTTCGCAATTCTCAACTGGGATGATCAAAATGTACGTCGTATGTCTCAAGCAACCAAGGCACAGGTTATTTTTTACGGAACAGATCCGACAAACTGCAGCCTTTGGGCAGATAGGGTAAAGGTAAGCTTCAAAGGAACAGAGTTTTATTTGCATGTTCAAGGAGAGCAAATAAAAATTAAAACTCAATTAGTCGGCCGCCACTATATCTACAATTTAATGGCAGCAGCAGCCGTTGCACTTACCCAAAAAATGACTCTCAAGGAAATAGCATCCGCCATTGAAAATCTGAAACCACTTCCAGGCCGGCTTAGTGTTGAGCCCGGGCCAAAAAATACAGTTATATTGAATGATTCACGCAGGGCCAATCCTGCTTCTACAATTGCTGGGCTGCAAACCCTGGATGACCTTATTGCAAAGAGAAAAATTGCGGTAATTGGGGAGATGGGGGAGTTGGGTCAGTACGATGAGGAGGGTCACAGAGAGGTTGGTAAGTTTACTAAAAATATAAAGATTGATTATTTGGTGGGAATTGGTCCCTCCACCAAATATATAATTGATGAGGCAAAGAAATCGATGAGGAAGGGAAGGGCGATCCATACAAAAGATGTTTTTGAAGCTGCTGGAGTACTAGGAACAATTCTTCAAAAAGGGGATCTTTGGTATCTTAAGGGATCATTGCTCAAGCATGTGGAGCGGATTATTTTACTGCTTGAGGGAAAAGACGTAGATTCTGATGAGACAGCCTTCCACCGCTATGAAGTCTACCGTTGATACTAGTCGAGGAATTTGAGGGTTGATACTATGGAATCTAGAGCTGGTTCAAACTGACCCCTAACAAAATATGCTGTGAAAATGAAAACAGTAGTTTTGTTTGCTTCAATATAGATAGATACTGTCCTAAGTTCTTTTAAATAACCTTGATAACTTATATTTTTATAAACAGTAAAATTCCCCAGTTTCTTTGATTCCAAGTCTTCATACGACGAAGGAGGACAGCAATCTGATCTATTTGATAAGGCAAAATTTTTAAGATTATTATCACCTTTCTTTAAAACCTTGTTGATAGCAATTTTATACTATCCTTCCCTTCAATTAATTCTCTTCCAGCAGCATTTTCTGGGTCGTAATTAGTAATATTTGCTGTAGCTTGTCTGTCATAAGCTGTTTTCCCAGACCAACTTTTTGCAGATTCAATAAACCATTTATTTGGGTACCTCAACTCAAACCCTAGAACTATATCTTTATAAGTCTTCCACCCAGTAGTCTCGTCTTTTTTGGCAGAAGGTGTGGAAGAGGGTGTAGCTTTTTTCGCGGTCGGGGTAGAGACTTTGATTGGGGTTTGGTCGACAGGTTATGTTGACTTACCTAACACAAAATACCAAAGCCCACCTCCGATTAATCCGGTAATTATAACTACAACAATTACTATAATAATTATTTTTGACCAAGAAAGTCCTTTCGAAGTCGATACAACTTGGGGAGTTGGTGTCGAAGGTTAAATCTGTGGTTGTGTTTGAACAGGATCTTCAGGCACTAATTTATCAAATGTAAACTTAGTATTGTCGAGCTCGAGCGTTTGCTTGCAAGGCTGAAGAGTGATAAAATAAGCTTCAATATGGCTGATATTTTGGGGGTTTTGCTTTTCTCTTTTGGAGTTACTTTTCTGGCTGCAATTCCCTTTATAAACTTACTTTACAGGCTAAAATTCCAACGTCAGAGAGAGCAACAAAAGGATATTTTTGGGGTAATCACTTCAATTGTCAACCGCTTGCACGGTTGGAAAGTTGGCACACCAAATGCAGGTGGAGTTTTGATAATTATCGTGAGTATCGTTCTTTCTGCAGTTTTTTATAAATTAGTGCCAGGTTATGATATTCGGACCAAGCTTCATGGAGTGAATTGGGCGGCAGTGAGTCTTTATCTTACTTTAATTTTATTTGGAGCCCTTGGTCTTTATGATGATCTTCGGAAATTTTACGGGTTTGGTTTGGAAGGGGTTTGGGGTCTTAGGCTTAGGTACAAATTTATTTTGCAGTGGGCTTTTGCGTTATTCATAGGCTGGATTTTATACTCGAAGCTTGGGTTTTCCAGCATTCACGTACCAGTTGTTGACTCGGACTTGAATTTAGGTGCTTGGTATATTCTGTTTTCTGCTTTTGTAATTGTGGCTACAAGTAATGCTGTTAATATCACTGATGGTCTGGATGGACTCGCCACTGGCCTTACAATTATCACCCTTTCTGCTTTTTGGGTTTTGGCCAGCTTTTCTGGACAGCTAGATACTGTTTTGTTTATTGCGGTGATGATGGGCTCCCTCCTGGCTTTTCTCTACTTTAACATCTTTCCTGCCAGAGTCTGGCTGGGGGATACAGGCGCACTGGCCCTTGGAGCAATGATTGCCGTAATTGCCCTTGTGTTAAATGCGTCTTTAGTACTTCCTTTTATTGGCCTTGTATTTCTTGTCGAGACCCTTTCTTCTTTACTTCAGTGGTTGTCAAAGGCCATAAGAGGCGGGAAGAAAATATTTTTGTCTGCACCAGTTCACCATCATTTTGAAGCAAAGGGGTGGGATGAGACCAAAGTCACAATGCGGTTTTGGCTTGCTGGGGCAGTAAGCGCATTTATCGGCCTTTTCCTTGCCTTTGTGTAATTCATGATAAAGCTAGATAGGGGCTTTTACACTTTTAAAACCTTTTCTTTATACCCTAAACTTTTAGGTATCGTCACAACAAAACTTGCCGGGAACTTCAAGAGTCTTAAAAACAACGATACTAGGCCACTTTTTATTTTGGAACAGTTAGGAATCGATCACCGTAAAGTCGTCCAAGCCCAGCAGATTCACAGTGGTAATGTAGCTTGGGCTCATGATTATAATGCGGCTAGCACTATGCAAGGGTATGATGGTCTAATAACTAGTGAAAGAAACCTTTTTTTAACAGTTCTTGTAGCAGATTGTGTTCCGATTTTATTCTTTGACCCGGTCCAGAATTTTATTGCAGTTGCTCACAGCGGCTGGCGTGGTGCTTTGCAAAAGATAAGCCTTGCGGTTGCCGAGGAATTTACAAAATTTGGCTCTAATAAAGAAAATATTTTGGTTGCGGCCGGACCCTCTATAGGCAACTGCCATTACGATATTGACTCCTCTCGCGCGCAACTCTTTGATCTCTCTTTTGGTAAAGATAAAGTCACAAGAGAAGAGAAGGGAAAGATTTATTTAGATTTGGTAGCGGCTGCAACTAACCCCTTATTGGAATTTGGAATTCCGGAGAAAAATATTGAAGTATCTGGAGTTTGTACTGCGGAAAGCAGTGAATTTTATTCTTATCGAAGGGAAAAAGAAAGTGGGGGAAGATTTGCCGCTATAATTGGAATGAAGAATGAATAGTTTAGGAGCTAATTTTGAAGGTAAAAAAGTTGCAATTTTGGGCCTTGGAGTTGAAGGTCTCTCCTCCTTGAAATTTTTTGCAAAAACCAAGGCTGAAATTTCTGTTCGTGATCAAAAAGAACAAAAAGATTTTGACCCCGCTTTATTAGCCCAGGTAAAAAACTACACCCAAGATTATGTTTTTGGTGCAAATTACCTTTCAAATATTTCTGGATTTGATGTAATCGTACGCTCCCCTGCTCTTCGACCAGATTTACCTGAAATCTTAAAAGCTACAACTTCCGGCGCTCGGTTAACCAGCAACCTGAAACTTTTTTTTGATTTTTGCAAAGGTAAAATAATTGGAGTTACTGGCACAAAAGGTAAGGGAACCACTTCTACTCTAATCTTTGAGATGTTAAAAAAGGCTGGAAAAAAGGTTTTTATCGGTGGAAATATCGGCACAGCCCCACTCGATTTTCTAGAGGATGTTACGGAAGATTCTTGGGTAGTCTTAGAAATATCAAGCTTTCAACTCATTGACATGCAGACAAGCCCTTATATTGCGGTGGTCCTCATGATCGCAAGTGAGCACCTAGATTGGCATAAAAGTACTGAAGAGTATATCAAAGCTAAGACTAGTATTGTATCGCATCAAACCGAGCAAGATTTTGTGGTTATAAACGTGGACCATCCAATTTCTGAAGGCTTTGCAAAGCTATCCAAAGCTAATAAAGCGTTTGTCAGTTTATTTAAAGAGCAAAACCCAGGGGTTTACTTGAAGAATGAAGTGGTGACACGATCCTTCGAAGGAAAAGTCGAAGAAATATTACCAATAAAGGAGGTTTTTTTGCGAGGGAGACATAATTTAGAAAATATTACCACCGCCGCGGCTGTCTCGTCACTTGCGGGAGTTTCAGTCCAAGATATTGCGTCAGTTGCTCGGGAGTTTAAAGGTCTCCCACATCGCCTTGAATTTGTTCGGGAAGTAAGTGGCGTAAAATATTACGATGATTCTTTCTCCACTACACCAGAGACTGCAATTGCTGCTATTCGAAGCTTTAGCGAGCCTTTAGTAATTATTTTAGGAGGTAGTGAGAAAGGATCTGATTATACGGATTTGGGCTCGGTTGTAAGAAGCGCAAAAAACATTAAAGGGGTTATTTTAATTGGGGAGACAGCCGACAAAATCGAGAGTGAAATTACCAGTATTAGTGGGTTTGGCGGAAAAATAATCAAAGGGCCCAGGACTACGCAAGAAATAATTACCACCGCAAAATCTTTAACCCAGCCAGGCGATATAGTCCTTCTTTCCCCCGCTTGTGCTAGTTTTGGGCTCTTCGTAAATTATAAGGACCGCGGAGATCAGTTTAAAGAAGTCGTGAATAGAATTTAATAGTTTAGCTTCCAACCTGCCTACCGGCAAGGCAGGGGCCTGGCCTTGGAACGTATATTTTAAATCTATGTACAGTATACCAGTATACTGTACTTTTTGACTTCGATATTACTTTTGTGGAACAATTAAATTGATGGATAATCCTGTTCAGGCTAGCCAACCACAGTCAAATCAAACACCCTTAAGCCCAACTCAAGCGTCAGTAGCAAAACCAGTTTCTTGGCCAAAAATTATTTTAACTGTTTTAGTTATTGCGATTGCTGTTGGATTATTAGGCGGTGGGCTCTGGTATTTTGTTCTAAATAAATCATCAGATACAGTTGACACAACCCCAATCAAAGTCTCTACCCCATCTGCAAAGAAAGCAACAGAATCTTCAAAAAAAGCCACCTCTTCTACCACAAAAGACGAAATATCTAATTGGGAAACTGATGTTGAAAATTTCATGGGATTAAAGTTCAGCTTAAAGTACCCTGCTAAATTCACTATTTACAGGAGTCATAATGCAGATGCCGTTTATACGACCGACGAAGGTTCCGAGAAGTTTTATGTCGTGACAAACAGAAGTTCGCTCATAACGAATTATGAGAACGGTGATGTTAGCTTATCTGTTTATGTTGAAGATAATCCTGTCTTGGCTCAAGGGATTAAATATGTGGATGCGGAATTCGCTGGAGTGGAAGCCAAAATGGGTGAGGGAGAGAGTCAAGGCGGTGGAAAAGTAGAGTATTACACTAACAACCAACCATCAGCCAAGGGTAAATATGTAACTTTCTCATGCCTTTTTTACCCCTCCACTGATTTAGACCTTAAGAAAATATGTGACTTGATGGCCTCAAACTTCAAATTCCTCTGAGTTTCGATCTTCGATAATCGATATTGGATCTTAGATATCATAAATCCTAAATCATACATCCCGCATCCAAAATCCAAATTGGATTAAGCTTATAACATATAGTATAATATTACTCATCCTTTAACCTGCCCACCCTTCGACTTCGCTCAGGGTCGGCACTTAATGTGCCAAGATGGTAATTAGTAAATCTACAGAACATCGACCTGATTTTATTTTGCTCTTCACTAGTATTGTTCTTCTCCTTTTTGGACTTTTAATGGTTTATAACGCTTCTCCTGTCACGGCCCTTAGGGATTTTGGAGATCCATTTTATTTAGCAAGGCTACAACTTATTTGGACACTAGTTGCCGTGGTAGCTGGTATTGTTGCCTACAAAATTAATTATAAGATTTTCGAGCAGTTTGCGCCGATTTTTATGATTGGGGCAATACTCCTCTTGCTTGCAGTGTTTATTCCCGGCTTTGGAGTAAAAATCTATGGGGCCCAGCGTTGGATTAGCGTTGGTGGGATTTTTTCGATTCAGCCAGCCGAAATTGCTAAACTTGCCTATGTAGCCTATTTGGCTGCATTATTTTCAAAAAAACTGAAACTTACCCCCTTCCTAGTGGTTACAGCCTTAGTAGCCGCGATTGTACTGCTTCAGAGAGATTTGGGTACGACTGTGGTTATCTCCACTGTCGGGCTGATAATGTATTTTTTGGCAGAAGCCCCACTAGCCCATTTTTTCACGATAATACCAGTTGGTATTTTAGCTGCCGCCGTCTTTGTTCTTGGATCTGATTACAGAAGAAGTCGCCTTCTAAGTTTTCTTGATCCGACGCAAGACCCCCAGGGGACTTCCTACCACATAAATCAGATACTTATCGCCTTGGGTTCTGGAGGGATCTTTGGAGTGGGTCTAGGACAGTCGAGGCAAAAATATGGTTTTATTCCAGAGGTTACTACAGATTCAATTTTTGCGATAGTTGGAAACGAGTTTGGATTCATCGGATCTTTGATTCTAATAATTTTATTTGCGATTATAATAATTAGGGGTTTTCAAATCGCTAAGGGCACCAACGACAGGTTTGGAAAATTATTGGCTTTGGGTATCACTTCATGGATTGGTGTCCAAACTTTTATTAATCTTGCCGGAATGGTGGCGCTTTTACCTCTTACTGGAATTCCACTACCATTCATTTCTTACGGCGGTAGCTCACTAGTATCGGTTATAATGTCTGTTGGAATTCTTTTGAATATTTCCAAATACACCAGTAAGAATACACGATAGTATATAATATCTAGTTATGAAAATTGCACTTAGTGGTGGGCACCTAACTCCGGCGCTTGCCGTAATTGACGAGTTTAAAAAAATGGCTAATGTTGAGATTATTTTTATTGGTAGAGCGCGCTCAACCGAGGGGGACGTGACGCCAAGTGCAGAATCGGTTGTGATTCCAAATTTAGGAATAAAGTTTTACGCAATTTCCGCAGGTAGGCTGCAGCGCCATTTAAGTTTGTATACTATTCCAAGTATAGCAAAAGTGCCTCTGGGAGTTATTCAATCCCTTGCGATTTTGGGCAAGGAAAAGCCAGATATCATTATTTCCTTTGGAAGCTATGTTGCCCTACCGGTGGTTTTTTCAGGTTGGATCTTAGGAATTCCAACAATTACTCACGAGCAAACACTTAAAGGAGGGCTCGCGAATAAATTTATAACAAGATTTGCTAAAAAAATTGCGCTTTCTTGGGAAGAATCAAGAAAATACTTTCCAGGGGAAAAAACGGTAGTGGTTGGTAATCCGATAAGAAAGGAAATTTTAAATCTCAAGAGAGTTAGAACAAGCCGTCCGGTAATTTTTATTACTGGAGGCAATCAGGGGGCTCACATTATAAACGAAACAGTTGGCGATGTTTTGCCTGATTTGTTGAAAAAATATGAAGTAGTTCATCAAACTGGTGGAAGTGAAGCTTTTAAGGATTACGAAAAGCTCAAGGCAGCTTCATCAATTTTGCCCAAAAGATTTCAAAACCGATATATTATTGAAAAATGGTTTAGTTCCGAGGAGATTTCTAAAATTCTCGCCAAGACCAGTGTTCTAGTTGGAAGATCAGGAGCAAATACAGTAAGTGAGACAGCTGCTCTTGGGGTACCGGCTATTTTCATTCCTTTGCCCCATTCTGCGGGTGGTGAGCAGACTATAAACGCGCAGATTTTGGAGAATCTTCAAGCGGCTGTAATTCTTCCGCAAGAGAGATTAACACCAAAAAGACTTTTAAATTCAGTAGACCATGTTGTTAAGAATTATAATCTGTTTAAAGGTAAAGCGCGGGAGGCAAGGAAAATAATAGACCCGAAAGCCGCTAAAAAACTAGTTGAAGAAACCCTGGCAGTCGCCAAATTATATGTTAAATAGAAGAAAGAAATTCTTAAAAAGGGGCGCGCCTCGGTTCGTCCAAATTGAGAAACCCCATACCAAAGCACGTAATAAACTAATTTTTGTCGAGGTCTTACTCGTCTTAGTTGTTCTGGTTGGGATTGCCTACGGAGTAGTGAGAGTAACTAAGGTATCGTTACCCAATATTATTCACAACGCCTTTAGTGATGTTATCCCCAAATCTCCAATTGCAAATAGAAAAGAGGTTGTTGAGAGCAAGGCTACCCAGATTATTAAATCTTTGCCAGCCGGGCTCTTTTCTCTAAAAAAAGAATTATCAAGAACGGATGATAAATTAGTTATCAGTTCAAAGGAAGGAGTGACGGCAGTTTTTTCACTTAAAAAGGATGCTGCTTCCCAGCTTACTACTTTACAAAATCTTTTAACTAAAGCTAAAATAAATAAGAGGAAGATCGAAAAGATAGATTTTCGTTTTGATAAGTTGGTGGTCGTATACAAAAAATGACGCCCTGACCGACATAGAGTTTGGTGTGGGTGCAGCGTTTTCACATCCGATGTGTGATAAACTCAATAAGGAACTTAAAAATTAACATCCATTGATTTAGAGACTGTTGGATGGAATACAATTGGGGAAAGTTGTGGCCAAAGAAAGAATAATTGTTGGAATAGACTCAGGGTCTTCAAAAATTGCAACTGTAGTCGCTAGTTTAGCTTCTGAGGGGGCACTTACGGTAATTGGTGTTTCAACTGTTGCCTCAAAGGGTATTAGAAAGGGGCAGGTGGTGGATATTGATGAGGCAGTAAGTGCGATGTCTGAGAGCCTTGAACAGGCAGAGCGGATGGCTGGTGTATCTATTGGTAGTGCCTTTGTTTCGGTTGGTGGCTCCCACATAAGTTCAGTCAATTCTCGAGGTGTGGTAGCCGTTGCCGGTGGAGAAAATGAAATTGCCGAAGAAGATGTCCAGAGAGTTACTGAAGCGGCCAGGGCAATTTCAATTCCATCCAGCAGGGAAATAATTCATGTTATTCCCAGAGAGTTCGTGGTTGATTCTCAGGAAGGGATAAAAGATCCGGTCGGAATGACGGGTGTTCGGCTAGAAGTGGAGACTCATATCATATCTGGCGCAACAACCTCAATGAGAAACTTAGTGAAATGTATTCAGCAAGTGGGTATTGATGTGGAAGGACTGGTTTTTTCAGGGGTGGCATCTGCCGAAAGCACTCTTACCGACACCGAAAAGGAGTTGGGAGTTGCTCTAGTGGATATCGGCGGGGGCACAACTGATGTCGCCTTTTTTGTAGACGGATCAATTTCTCATTCAGTAGTAATTCCGATTGGTGGTAAAAATATAACAAATGATCTGGCAATTGGACTGCGCAGCTCTTTAGAAACAGCCGAGAAGATTAAAGTTGCTCTTAGTGACCAGTCTAAAAAAGTCTATCCCAAAGAGGAAAGTGAGGATAGCGAGAGCAAGCATGAAAGAAAAGATGATACTTTGGACCTTTCTAAAATTGGTATAACGGAAGATATTGGAACAGTGTCTAAGAAAACCTTGCTAGATGGGATCATTAAGCCCCGTCTCGTAGAAATTTTTACCCTTATCGGTATGGAGATTAAGCGTTCTGGTTTCGCTGGACTACTGCCTGCTGGAATTGTAATAACTGGTGGCTCCGCTAAGACTTACGGTATTGAGGCTGTCGGTAAAGAAGTTCTAAGGATGCCGACCAGAGTGGCTGAGCCTTCGGGTGTGGGTGGCATAATTGATGAAATTTCATCCCCAGAATATTCAACCGCTGTTGGCCTACTTTCTTACGGCGAGAAAGTGACAGAGACGTCCTTTGGTCTCAGTCTAACAATAGGTAAGGGGTTTGCAGCTGCCAATTTGATAAAAAATTTGCTTCGTTGGCTACGCTCCTTTCTACCCTAGACTTAGCTTGACAAACGTAACAAATTAGTTATACTCTTTCTGCTACATATGCTGATCAAACCAGAAGTAAATCGGTTTGCCAAGATTAAAGTTATTGGAATTGGTGGTGCGGGGTGCAACGCCCTGAATTCAATGATTAGCCTCCAACAAATCCAGGGGGTTGATTTTATTGGTGTTAATACCGATGCCCAGGCACTTCTTACTTGCCAAGCCCCAACAAAGGTTCAAATAGGAGAGCAACTTACCCGCGGTTTAGGTTCTGGAGGCGATCCGGAGATGGGTAGAAAAGCTGCTGAAGAATCAGTGGAAAAACTCTTAGAGATAGTTGCAGATTCTGATATGGTTTTTGTTACAGCTGGTATGGGTGGTGGTACTGGCACGGGAGCATCCCCGGCTATAGCTGAAGCTGCCAGGAAAAGTGGCGCTCTCACAGTGGCGGTAGTGACAAAGCCCTTCGCTTTTGAAGGAGCTCACCGAAGGATTGTGTCAGAAGAAGGTGTCGACAACCTGAAAGACAAAGTTGACACCATGATTGTTATCCCCAACCAGAGGCTTCTTGACGTGGTAGATAAGAAAATGAGCCTGCTAGAAGCTTTTAAAGTAGCTGATTCGGTGCTCGGTCAAGGAGTTCAAGGAATATCCGACATAATAGTAATGCCAGGGCTAATAAATGTAGATTTTGCTGATGTGCGCACTATCATGACTAATGCCGGCAGTGCTCTTATGGGTATTGGTTTTGGCTCAAGTGAAGGAAAAGCAGCGTCAGCCGCCAGAAGTGCGATCGCCTCTCCACTTCTTGAAGTTTCAATTGAAGGCGCCAAAGGAATACTCTTTAATGTTACTGGTGGGCCAGACCTTTCAATGTTTGAGGTTGATGAGGCTGCAAAAATTATCTCTTCAGCTGCAAATTCAGATGCCAATATTATTTTTGGCGCCGCTATTGATGACGCTATGGTAGATCAAGTGAAAATTACTGTTATTGCAACAGGATTTTCCGAAGATAAACTTCGTTCAATTGAAGCAAGGGAAGCAGCTGAAGCCCTCCCGAGCATGTCTGAGGGTTCCGAAGAAGGCGAAGAAAAGAAAGAAGAAGACGAATTTGATATTCCGACATTTATGCGCCAACGCTAGGTTTCAGGTTCACCACCTCGCAGATACTCTCTTTTTTAATTTTTCGTAAAAGTTTTCTCTTAGTCCAATCATTATCACAACCGCAGAGTTTAGCTTAGGATAAATCACGTAAGCTACTCTATATTGCTTACCTTGATAAGAAAAGTGGGTAGGAGCGATAAACAGAAAGGCCACCTTTTAAAGGCTCTCCAACCGACGGGTCTTCAGAAATAGTCTTTAGTGATTGTAAGACTTTGTCTTTAAATTGCTTATCTAATTTGCGAAAATCCTTTTGAGCGGCTTTTTCTAGATTGATTGAGTACATTTACACTTCTTGGAGAAGTTTTTCGATGGGAACGGTGTCTGCAAGGGGGTCTTTTTTGGTAAGTAGAGAACGAACTCTAGACTTTAATTCGTCACTAAAATCTCTGTCAGAAAGAATATCCAACCCTTCGGCTTCCTGAGGCGAAAGTTTCTTAAACCTCTCCCAAGGCACAAGAACATACGAAGGCTTACCCTACTTATCAAGGACGATTTTTGATTTTGTAGCTAGAGTTGTTTTATAAGTCATACTAAAATTATAATATCATAGTATAAAATTTTAAGAAAGAACAACATTGTGTGACGCGAACAATGTATCCTGACCATATTGAAATTAAGGCTTGACTGGGGGGGGGGCAGGACGAATTAAAATTAAAACAGTTGATTATTTACTAGAACTTTTTATATACTAAAACTATGCCAGAGAACACTAACCAACCAACACCAACTCAACCAGCATCACAAGGAATTAATTGGAAAAATATCCTTATTGGAGTAATTATTGGTGCAGTTCTAGTTGGTGGTGGAGGCTTTCTAGTTTACAACGCCTATCAACCCAGGAAAGAAGAGCTAATCCAAACTACCACAACTCCAACAAAAACAGCGATGCCATCTGCTTCAAAAGATAAGTCTGGTAAGTGTGATACCTATTCAAATAAGGTTGTGGGAGTAGAATTTAAATGCCCAGAGGGCTGGTTTTTTGAAGAAACTACGATACATGAAGTTAAAACAGTAGGTCTTTCAGACAAACCTTTTGACTACGAAGGTAAAGATAATATTATGATTACTATAAATACTGGAGATAATAGCAATGACGCTAAATTCAGATTCAGGGACGTGGAAGAATTAAAAATTGGTGCAACGGAGACACGCAAACCAGATTCGGATAACCCGTACACAGCAAAGACAACTAGATTGGCGGACGTCGAACTTGGTGGGGTTAAAGGTTTGCAATTTGAAGAAATTGATATTCCAGTGAGTAAGAAGGAGGATATTACACCATACAATTTATACATCTACTTTAAGCGAAACGACGAATACGGAGACATCAGTTTAACAGTTAGAGGTGAAACTACTTATAAATCTGCAAAGGAAATACTGAAAGAAATTCTTTCAACCTTCAAATTCCTCGACTAAGCCTTTTAGTTTTGGTGCCAGTCCTGTAACTACGTTTTAGTGGGTTGACTACGTTAATGTTAAGTACTATATTAGAAATAATTAAAGTGATTTCTTAGTATTAATTGATATAGCAAGAATAAGACGAATTAGATATTCCAGCGTTTATTCGGCAAAGATAGCCCCTATAATCTTCCTACAAGTTACTTATCTTCCAAATAACATTAATTTAGCCTAAAAACCACGTCGCTTATCGCTTATTGCCCAACATTTTAGTAAATTTGCTTGAAAGACGTATAATAATCCATGACAACAGCGAAACCTGTTGGTAAAAGATAGAGATCGAAATTGCGGTAGTCTTGAGGAGGCTTGCTGTCAAGCTTCCGAGCACCTGCGAGGGAGGTGACTTGTGTCACGCAGGATAATCGTCATAACCGTCTCCAGGGAGTGGTGGGTGATTATTGGATTCATTCTGCTACTCATTGCCTTTCAGATAGGATGCAGCTTCCTAATCGGAAAGGTGTTTCAAGAGTTGCAGGAACCGCCGCTGGCCATACCAGTTGTGCTGGTGGTAGTAAGCCCCGCACTCACCCTCCTCTTCTACCGGCTTGCTGAAAGGAGGGCCGATATACAGATCAACCGTTGTACAGAACCCGATTTCTGATCAGCGGCCCAACTAGTAGCGGTGCTAAGAGCGTCTTCTTGGTTGAGGACGCTCTTCTCGCTTTTGGATACAGAGTTAGCCTCTAGTTAGGTCGTTGGGTTGACACTTGAGTATTTTCCAGCTATATTTTAAACAATGTCTAAAACTGCTCAAGACCCGCTTTTTTTAATTTCTTCAAGTAGTTCTGCAAGGTATGTTATCCTAAATTTCACAAGAGAGGAGGTTGAAAATTATGGCTGATGCACCAGTTCAGGTGCCGCAAACACCCCAAGCCCCACAAACACCACCGGTCTCACAAGTTGTTCAGGGAGGTGGTAAGGGTATATCGTGGGGAAAAGTGATACTAACCGTAGTAATTATTGTAGTTGTAACGGCTGCTATAGCCGGGGCTTTATGGTATTTTGTATTAAACAAAACTTCGGATAGTGAAGAGTCTTTAGGTAACGTCAGAATAACCACCCCCAAGACTACCGCTTCAACAGACTCCGCTACGAAGTCGGCGACAAAATCCGCTGAAGCTACTAAATCTGCTACAAAGTCTGCAAACAGCGAATAGTTTTAGGGCCCACAGTTAATTTACATGTTGACAAAGGGGTGGACTTATTTGATAGAATGATGGTGGGCCCCTAAACCAAGTATAACTTGGACCCCTCTAAAGGAGGCCTTTTTTCATGGCAAAAAAAGAAACTAAGTACATATTCGTTAGTGGTGGAGTTATTTCTGGGATTGGTAAAGGTATCACCACTGCTTCCCTGGCTGCGATTCTACAATCTAAGGGCTTCAAGGTTTCCCCAGTAAAAATTGATATGTATTTAAATGTTGATGCGGGAACTATTCGCCCTCAGGAGCATGGTGAGGTTTTTGTGACCGATGACGGAGTCGAGACTGACCAGGATTTAGGTCATTACGAAAGATTTTTGAATACACCCTTGAGATCAGCCAATTACATTACAACTGGTCAAGTCTATCAGGAGGTAATTAATAAAGAACGCTCTTTTGATTATGATGGTGAGGATGTTGAAGCAATACCCCATGTTACCGATGAGATAATTAGGAGAATAAAAGAGGCTGGTACTTCTAGAGAAGCAGAGATTGTTTTAATTGAGCTAGGCGGAACTGTAGGTGAGTACCAAAACGCCCTTTTCTTTGAAGCCTCCCGTATTATGCAGCTTAAAAATTCTGGTACGGTAGCTCATGTGCACGTGGCCTACTTACCAATTCCTAAAAGCCTAGGAGAGATGAAATCTAAACCCGCCCAGCAATCAGTAAGGAGTTTAAATGAGATGGGAGTGCAGCCAGATATTTTGGTGGGAAGAAGCGAGTTACCAATTGATGAGCGTCGGAAAGAGCGTCTTGCGCTTTTTTGTAATGTGCAAGCAGAGGATGTGATATCAAATCCGGATGTAGGGACAATTTACGAAGTGCCCCTTATTCTTGAAAACCAACATATTGGTGAGAGAGTCCTTTCTAAACTAAATCTGGAATCTAAAGAAAAGGACCTTTCCGAATGGAAAGAACTATTAGCTAGGATTGATAACTTAAAAGATGAGGTGAATATAGCGATTGTTGGTAAGTACTTTGCAACCGGCAATTTTCAGCTTGAGGATGTTTATGTATCAGTAATTGAGGCAATTAAGCACTCTGCATGGGCAAACTCTGTTAAACCAATTCTTCATTGGATCGATTCTGAGGATTTCGAGAAGGGTAAGTCTGCTGAGGAAGTTTTGGGCAACATGGATGGAGTAGTTGTACCAGGTGGTTTTGGAGGCAGAGGCATAGAAGGGGTAATAAAGGCGATCACTTACGCAAGAGAAGCAAAAAAACCCTATCTTGGTCTTTGCTACGGTATGCAACTTGCCACTATCGAATTTGCCCGCAGGGTTGCTAATATTAGTGAGGCTCATACAACCGAAGTTGATAAAGACTCGACCGATCCTGTGATTAATGTAATGCCAGAGCAAGAAAAATTGATGATCGGTAAAGAGTATGGTGGTACGATGAGACTTGGATCGTTTCCTTGTAAACTTAAAGACGGTACATTAGCAAGGAAGATTTATGGTGAAGAGGTGATTCATGAACGCCACCGCCATCGCTACGAATTCAATAATAGTTATAGAGAAAAATTGGAAGAAGCTGGCTTGGTAATTTCTGGAACTAGTTTGAACGGAAAATTAGTGGAAATGATTGAGCTATCTAACCACCCTTTCTTTGTTGGTACCCAATTTCACCCCGAATTTAAATCACGACCTTTACAGCCTCACCCAATCTATCTTTCTTTTATAGAAGCCTGTAAGAAATAAATCTGGGGATTTCAGAAAATTGAGCTTTCGGGGAAGTCCGGAAAAGAAACTTTTTGGGTATCAAAATCTTTTTTATCGAATTTTTCCATGAGCTCAAACACACATCTCACACCGGCCAAATTAATATTCCTTTTTGTGGTGAGGTAGCGGATAAATTGAAGTTTCTCGATATCTTTCTGGGAGTAGCGTCTTCGGTTGGTTTTTGTCCTTGATGGGATAACTAATCTTTGACTTTCATAGATCATCAGTGTTCTTGGGTGAACGCTTAAGATTTCGGCAGCGACCGAAAGAGTAAATAAGGGCTTAGAATTCTTTTCCTCCATGGACGTTTATACTATAACAAAATGTTATACTATTTCAAGTGTAAATAGTGTCTCCACCCCGATTATATTAGAAAATTTCCGGCCCTCTTTTGTAATCTAGGCTACTTGACAAGGTGTATAAAAGGTGTTACATCCATGTTGTAAGGTTTTTGAAAAAGTAACCTAGTTTCTGCCCACTTTTAATTTCTACTGCCCAAAAGAAAAAAAGATCGAATTGGATTTTTGCCTGAAAGGAGGTGAAAAAGCTCAAAGAGATACTTTCTGTAAAGAAGGCATCAACTGGACAGCGCGTTATGACAATGACAACAGAGGAAGCAGGTCGTCGTGGTGGTCTAGCTGTTAAAAAGAAGTACGGCCCAACATTTTATTCAGAAATTGGTAGAAAAGGGGGACAGTCCACTAAGCGCAACTATGGACCAGACTTTTACTCAAAAATCGGGGAAAAAGGTGGTGAGGTGGTTAAAGATAAGCATGGCGTAGTTTTTTACTCGGAGATTGGTAGACTTGGCGGAAAGTCCCGTGCTAAAAAGCAGATGAAATTTGAGTTTTAGTTTTTTTAGCTTTAAAAAAAGCTAAATCCCCAGTAAAACTGGGGGAAATTATCTTGGTTTTTCAAACAAAAATACAAATCGCTTGTTAAGCAGGCGATTTTTTGGTTTAATTTACCCTGTTATGTTTAAAGAAGTTTCGTCAAAAGTCGATTTTGCTGACCTGGAAAGAAAAGTCCTTTCTCATTGGGACAAGATCTCTCTTAACAAGAAATATCTAGAGAGAAACCAATCGTCGGCGAAGAAATTCTCTTTTCTTGATGGCCCTATAACCGCTAATAACCCGATGGGCGTGCACCACGCGTGGGGTAGGTCTTACAAAGATCTGTGGCAGCGTTTTTTCAATATGAAAGGGTTTCGCCAAAGGTTTCAGAATGGCTTTGATGAGCAGGGACTTTGGATTGAAGTAGAAGTGGAAAAAGAACTTGGTTTAAAAAGTAAGAAGGATATTGAGAATTTAGTACCTGGAAATGTTTTCGAATCGATTGCTAAGTTTGTAGATCTTTGCAAAGAACGAGTCAAGAAATTTTCGGCCGTTCAAACCGAACAATCTAAACGTTTGGGATACTTCATGGATTGGGAAAATTCCTATCACACTTCTTCTGATCAAAATAATTACGCCATTTGGCACTATCTAAAAACTGTTCATGAAAAAGGCTGGCTTTATAAGGGCCGCGACTCTGTACCTTGGTGCCCGCGTTGCGGTACGGCTATTTCTCAACACGAAATTTTAACTGAAGAGTATAAAGAAATAACTCACAAGGCACTTTTTGTAAAGTATCCGGTAGTTGCTGAGGATTATAGTCTTTTGGTGTGGACAACAACTCCTTGGACCCTTCCTGGTAATGTAGCTGTAGCAATTGATCCAAAAAAAGACTATGCAATTACCAAAGACAATCTAGTTGTCATGTCATCCCGAATCCATGCTCTTGGACTAGAGAAAGTAAAAATAATTAAGGGTAAAGATTTAATTGGTAAAAAATATATTGGACCCTTTGACCAACTTGAAAGGGTAAAAGAAAGTTTGGAAAGCTTTGGACACATCGTAATAGACGGTAGAGAACTTGTGAATGAGGATGAAGGTACTGGGCTTGTTCACATTGCTCCAGGTGCCGGAGAAGAAGATTTTAAATTACACAAAGACCAAAACTTACCGCTTATCGAACTTATAGACGAAGAAGCATCTTATATTGATAGCTTAGGGGAGTTTTCTGGAAAAAATGCCAAGAAACTCCCTGAATTAATTATTGATTATCTTGATAGAAAAGACGGTGGGAAGTTTCTTTTTAAGGTGGAGAATTATAAACATCGCTATCCTACCTGCTGGCGGTGCAAGACTGAGCTCGTTTGGAGAGTAGTGGATGAGTGGTACATAGCAATGGACTCACCCTCGCGCCAGGATATGGGAAGCAAGCCAAAAACCTATCGGGAGATGATGAAAGAAGTGATTAAAGATATAAATTGGCTTCCGAAGTGGGGATACGATAGAGAGCTAGATTGGCTGAACAATATGCACGATTGGCTAATTTCCAAGAAGCGCTATTGGGGTTTGGCTTTGCCAATTTGGGAATGTACAAATTGTGGTAGTTTCGACGTTTTCGGTTCAAAGGAAGATCTGAAAAAAAGAGCGGTTGAGGGTTGGGATAAATTTGAGGGAATATCTCCCCATAGGCCAATAATAGATTTGGTTAAGATTAAATGTTCCAAGTGTGGCGAGACAGTTTCACGGATTCGAGATGTTGGAAATGTGTGGCTCGATGCTGGAATTGTTTCCTACTCCACGCTGAAATATTTTGAAGATAAAAATTATTGGCAAGAGTGGTTTCCAGCCGATTTCATCACCGAAAGTTTCCCAGGGCAGTTCAAAAACTGGTTTTATTCGCTGATTGCAATGTCTACTGCACTTGAGGCCAAAGCGCCATTCAAAACTCTTTTAGGGCATGGCCAAGTGCGCGACGAGAAAGGTGACGAGATGCACAAGAGCAAGGGAAATGCGATTTGGTTTGATGAAGCAGCTGAAAAAATGGGCGTGGATGTAATGCGCTGGATTTACTTGACCACAAACCCCGAACACAATGTTAACTTCGGCTACCATGTGGCAGATGAAGTCCGTCGCCGTTTTTTTCTGATTTTCTGGAACGTTTACGTGTTTTTTGTTACCTATGCCAATATCGATAAATGGGAGCCTTCGGCAACCGAAAAAGCGGAACTTTCCGATCCGCTAGATCGGTGGATTATTTCTGAGCTGAATCGGTTGATCGATTCTGTTAATAGAAAATTAGAAAATTATGATGCGGCTACCTCCTCTCGGGAGATAGAAAAGTTTGTTATCGATCTTTCTACTTGGTATGTAAGGCGAATTCGCGATCGAGTTGGGCCAACAGCTAAAAATGGGCTGTCGAAGGTAACTACTTACCAGATGCTCTACACTACTCTTACAGCTTTAAGTAAACTTTTGGCGCCTTTTACGCCTTTCATCGCGTACGAGATTTATAAAAATCTTACTGATGAAGAGTCTGTGCATCTTGCAGACTACCCTGGAGCGGATAAAAGCGCTATTGATAAGGATTTGATTTTAAACATGGATCAGGTTCGCAAATTGGCCGAGGTTGGTCACTCTTTGCGTAAAGAAAAAGGGATAAAGTTAAGGCAGCCTTTAGCGGTATTCTTTTATGGGAAAGATATCGAGAAACTTCCAAAAGAACTCGAAGATGTTTTGGATGCCGAGCTCAATGTTAAAAAAATAGTTTATGACAAAGGTAAAAAACCTTCTTTCGATTTCTATATCACGGAAAGTCTCGCTGCTGAGGGTGAGGCAAGAGAGCTTGTTCGGAAAATCCAGGAAGTTCGCAAAGAGTTAGGGTGTAAGATGGATGAGTTCGTGAGTGTTGAGCTTCCAGATTGGCCAAAAGAATTTGAAGATTATCTAAAAAAAGAAACTCTCGCCAAAAACCTCACTAAAGGCGAAAAAATCCTCGTATCAAAGTCATAGTTGAACTTATCACCACATTGTTATAACATTTCCACAACACTCAATCTTTTGTTATCGGTGGGAAAGGAGGATGGAAAACCAAGCCGATAATCCAGTAGGGTAACATCGCACGGAAGTGAAAGGAACTTATGGTAACCGCAACACCTACGCAAGCAAGGTATGGAGGGCTCTCTGCTCCAGCAGTCACGTCTCGGCCCGGGGTGCCAACGCGTCCCGTTCTGCCTGAGCGTTTCAATGACGCCCGGGAAGCGGCGACCTGTCTGAGGGTGCAAGCGATCGCGAGGGGCATGACCATCGATGAGGCCAACCGCATCGACAGGCACTGCAACTGCGGGTCGCGCGAGTACGCCATACCGGAGTACTGCGAGTACCTGGGGATCAAGGAGGCCCTGGTCTACCAGCGCATCGGGTGATAACGCAAGTAACCGGGTCGCGCTGACGCCACCAGTACCACGAACCCACCCCAAAGGATCACACCGATGGTGTGGGCTTCACACTTTCTTGGCTCACCTGTTAAAATACTCTTCATGCGCTTTTTTCAAGGAATCGATTGGATACTATTCTTCCCAATGCTTTTCTTAACCTCGCTTGGGATTTTAATGATTTACAGCACTTCAATTGAAGCAAATGGTGTTGATTATACATTTGTTTCCCGCCAGACCATATACCTCTTGCTTGGCCTTCTTATCTTTTTTATCGTTTCAAGGATAGACTACAAACTTATTTCTAGTTTTTCTTATTTAATGTACGCTCTGGTCATAGCCCTTTTGTTGACCACTTTTTTCTACGGCGAAATTACTCGGGGCTCAAGAAGATGGATAGATTTAGGTATTATTACTATCCAAGCTTCTGAGGTGGCTAAACCGGTAATTATCCTTACCCTCTCCTCCTTTTTTTCAAGATTTTCTCCAAAAGATTTAAAAAATGTTATAGTTTCTTTTTTGATCGTGGCGGTACCGGCAGCTTTAGTATTTATCCAACCTGATTTGGGAAATGCGGTAATAATCATGTCACTTTGGGCCGTTTTGGTTTTTGGTGCGGGTGTCAAGATCCTCCATGCGGCTTCACTAGTATTTATAGCCTTAGTTCTTTTGCCCTTGTCTTGGTTTTTCTTGGAAGATTATCAAAAAGAGAGGCTACTGACTTTCCTTAGCCCGGAAAGGGATCCTCATGGGTCTGGTTACAACCTTGTTCAATCAATAATCGCAGTTGGTAGTGGTGGTTTAAAGGGAAGAGGTTTCGGGAGGGGGACACAGAGCCATTTAAATTTCCTACCTGAGCAAAAGACTGATTTCATCTTTGCCACCACAGCTGAGGAACTGGGATTTTTTGGAGTTAGTATTATATTAGGTGCCTTTGGTTTTATAATTTATCGAACTTTGGTTGCAGTTAACAAGGCAGCCGATATTCAGGGTTCTATAATTTCTCTGGGGGTTGCTGCTATGATTGCCATACACCTTTTTATAAATATTGGTATGAATATAGGAATTTTTCCGGTTACTGGTATCACGCTTCCACTTATTTCTTTTGGCGGCAGCTCTCTAATATCAGTAATGTTTAGTTTGGGGCTTGTGAACTCAGTTTCTTCTTTTTCAAAAAAATCTCACTAGTTTTCTGATATAATACGAACCAGTTGACACAAGATTGAGAAGCCTATATTATTAGGGGGTTATGAAATATGCTGTTTTCGCTTCCGGAAGCAAACAATACATAGCTTCAGAAGGTGATACTATCACCGTCGAAAAAATAAATACCGAAAAAGGTAAACCTGTAGAGTTTGACAGGGTGCTATTGTCAGTTGACGGGGATAAAGTAGAAATTGGAAAGCCTCACCTAAAGGCTAAGGTAAAGGCTACAGTGGACGATCACATTAAAGATAAGAAGATAAGAGTATTCAAGTATAAAGCGAAAACAGGTTATCATAAGACGCAAGGGCACAGGCAAGAATTAACTTCGGTGAAGATTGAAAAAATTGAAGTATAAAGCATCGAAATTTGAAATAGTTTAGGGTTTCGGATTCCCTAACTAAAGGAGTAATATGGCTCATAAAAAATCAGGTGGAGCAAAAGCAAAGCAAGGTAGTAAAACAGCTGGAAAAAGGCTTGGAGTAAAAATTTACTCAGGTCAAAAAATTAAAGCCGGA
Source organism: Candidatus Woykeibacteriota bacterium (assembly GCA_040876345.1). Classification (GTDB taxonomy): domain Bacteria; phylum Patescibacteriota; class Microgenomatia; order Woykebacterales; family RBG-16-39-9b; genus JBBDPM01. Next base: position 322,261 of record JBBDPM010000001.1, read on the forward strand.
CAGATTGTAGTTCGCCAAAAAGGCACAAAGTTTCACGCGGGTGAAGGAGCCGGCCTAGGACGTGATCATACAGTGTTTTCCACAAAAGATGGGGTAGTCTCAGTTAAAGTATTGAAAGATAAAAAATATATTGAAGTGTTGAGCAAGGTGTAATTATGCAAGTTGGGACAGAAGCACTTGAGATAGATATTGAAGCTCTACAACCAAATCCACTGCAGCCTCGAGGCCAGATTTTACCAGATAGTTTAGTTGAACTAGCCGAATCAGTCCGCGAACACGGAATTCTAGAGCCAATTATTGTGGCCAAAACCCCTGCCGGCTACCAAATTATTGCTGGGGAACGCCGTTGGCGTGCAGCAAAGCTTGCCGGAGTCTCAAAAATCCCGGCTGTTATTAAAGAGACTGATACTCAAGGGATGTTGGAAATGGCAATTGTTGAAAATGTGCAAAGGGTGGATTTAAATCCCCTCGAGCGTGCGCAGGCCTATAAAAGATTAATTGAGGAGTTTAGCATTGGGTCAGCTGAAATAGGTCAGAGAGTGGGAAAGAGTGGGCCTTATATTTCAAATACACTGAGACTTTTGGAGTTGCCAGATGCTCTTAAAGACGGTCTTCTTTCCAACGCAATTGCTGAGGGTCACGCAAAGGCAATTCTTGGTTTAGAAGATGTTAACCTCATGATTCAAGCCTATAAGCAAGTATTAGCCGATAATTTGGGTGTTCGTTCCACTGAAGAGATGGTAAGAAGAATGAAAGCTGGTGCCCAAATCAAGCCTCGTACGGGAAGAACATACGAGTATACTCCAGATATTGCCCGGATGGAAGAAGAAATATCTGGTTCAACTGGTGTAAAGACTAAACTTTTAAAATCCTCAAAGGGTGGAAGGCTTCTTTTGATTTTCAAGACTGATGAAGAGTTAGAGGCTCTTCACAAGAAGCTTACTTCTTAGTAGCATCGATAGCTCTGACGAATGAAATTTTTGCAGCTGGCCAGTAGCGAAACCAAGCTTTTCCAATTATATTTTTCCTTGGGAGTAAACCCCATTCTCTAGAGTCAAAGCTTTGATTGCGGTTATCCCCCAAAACAAAAAAGTTACCCTCATCGATCTTTAATTCCTTACCATTTTCTAGGAGACTACCTGGATTATTATTTTGGGTTGATGGATAACTCTCATCTAAAGAAATTCCACCTGGATTCTCAGAGTTTTTTATAACAATTTTACCTTCCTTGATTTGGACTGTTTCTCCAGGAAGACCAATTATTCTTTTTATGTAGTCGAAATTTTCATCAACTGGAGCCTTAAAAACAATTATTTCACCTCTTTTTGGGTCTCGAAACCGGTAAGTTATTTTGTCGGTAAGTATGTATTGCCCGTCATGCAGGTTTGGTTCCATGCTGGCTCCTCGAACCTGGTGGGGTTGTAATAGAAATAGATAAACTACTACAAAAATTGCAGCCGCAACTACAATAGTTTCGATAATGTCAACAAAATATCCCCATATGGGGTGCTTTTCTTCCATATTTAAACTGTAAAAAGTATAACTTTTTTAGCTTTGATTTTCAACAGGAAGATTTGGTAAAATGCACTAACGGGCACTTAGCTCAGTGGTAGAGCACTGCGTTCACATCGCAGGGGTCGTAGGTTCAAATCCTACAGTGCCCACCATCTATTTTCTTGCTACAAATTCAGGATTATTGGCATCAGCAAAAAATTTAGTTGTAAAAAGAATCCACGATCCTACTTGCCAAAATGGTTTCTTCTTGATATACAAGCAGAATGGGTAGGAAATTAGATCAGGTAGATTATAATTCTCTAGATGATGCGAAGATTGCTTTTATTGAAGCAAGCAGAAGAACTTTGGGTTTTGCAAAAAATTATGGTTTTGTGCCAGATAAGAGGCTTGGTTCAAGTGCAAATATTTTTACCCTGAACCTAAAACCATTTATAAAATTTAATCCCAGTCTCTATACTACTTTAATAACTGAAGGGCTTGGGACTGCGGATGATGCCAGGCCAGATGACTTGACTTCCGCTGAGGAAGAGAAGTTTTGGTACAACATAGCCTTCAAAACTTTGGGCGCTTTAACTAATGATGTTGCCTCAGCTGGAGTCCAACCTATTTTGATTTCTCTTTATCTACCTTCCAGCTCCCCCGAGATTGTTTTTAATAAGAGCTTCCGCAAAGGGTTTTTATCTGGGATTGTTGATGGTTGTCGAAAGATCGGGTGCGTCTATATATCGGGCGAGACTCCCCAATTAAAAAGTAAAATCTTTAAAGGTAAGCTGGATATTGCCGGTGCTGTGTTCGGTGTTGTACCCTCTGGTAGAAAACCGACTGCGGGTAGCGTCAAGGCTGGGGACAAAATAGTTTTTGTCGAAAGTTCTGGACCTCACGAGAACGGCTTTACCCCTATTAGAGAACTGGCTGGAAGGATTAAAAAGGGTTTTAGAACAAAGCTTCCTGGCGGTCGGGACTTTTGGGAGGGGGCCAATGAACCTTCGGTTCTTTACTCACCACTGGTGCAATCAATTTTGTCGGTGGGAATAACGCCGACAAACATCGAGCCAATTACAGGGCACGGTTGGTTAAAACTTATGAGATCAAATAAACCAATCAGGTATGTTATCGAAAAAATACTTCCAATCCCAAATATCTTCAAATTTATTGAAAAAGAAAACGGCTCAACGACAGAAGAAATGATAAAAATTTTCAACTATGGTGTTGGACTTGTAGTCTTTATAAAAGATGATAAAGACGCAGTTAAAGTAGTTGAGGTTGCTAAGGGTCACAAACTTAAGTCTATAGTGGCAGGTTATACTGAGAGATCAACAAAAAGGGAAGTTTACGTAAAACCTCTAGGTATCCTCTTGACAGGTAAAGAATTTGTATTAAGAAAATAGATTTATGAACTGGAAATTTTTTGTTTATGAAATGGAAAAGCTATACAAGAAAACAGACTATGACCCAGATATAGTTGTTGGTATTGCCAAAGGTGGAATTGTTCCAGCAAGACTTTTAGCATCCTATCTTGGAGTCGGTGAGATGTACTGTCTAACCATAAGGAAATTTGGTCAGGAAAGAAAGTTAGTCTCAAAAATCACTGGCGATTTAGAGAATAAAAAAGTTTTACTGGTTGAAGATATGTTGGAAACTGGAGGCAGCCTCATAGCTGCTAGGAAATATTTGGAGTCGAAGGGAACAGTGGTTAAAACTGTTTGTTTGTATACTACACCTACTTCTAAAGTTGAACCAGATTTTTATCTAAAAAAAATCAACAAAGTAGAAAAGTTTCCGTGGGAGTAAACTGGTGAGCGCCGTAAAACCCTTCTTGCCAAAAAGGTCTTCGCCTGTTATATAATCTAGTATGGCAGGAAGATTTAAGGGACTAGCACTGACCTTTGACGATATTCTTCTTGAGCCTCAGGATAGCTCTGTTTTACCCTCACAAGTCCGTTTAGAAACTCAGATCACGAAAAAAATAAAAATAAATATACCGATTATTAGCGCTGCATCCGATACTGTTACTGAGTCTTCGATGGCAATTGCGATGGCGAGAGCCGGTGGTCTTGGTGTAATTCACCGAAATCTATCCATTGAAGATCAAGCAAAGGAAGTGCGGCTTGTAAAAAGAAGTGAAAGCAGCTTGATACAGGAGCCTATTACACTTCGGCCCCAAGCGAGTTTACAAGAAGCACTTGAGGTAATGAGTACCTATAAAATCTCGGGTGTTCCGGTAGTAAATGATAATAAATTAAAAGGAATTATTAGCGGTAGAGATCTAAGACTGGAAGCCGATTTAACTAAAAAAGTATCAGAGGTAATGACAAAAGAGGGGTTAATAACTGCCAAGCAGGGAACGACTCTTGAGGAAGCTGAGAAAATATTTAAGAAGCACAAAATTGAAAAACTTCCAATAGTGGATAAGGAAGGGAAACTAAATGGTTTGATAACTTGGAGAGATCTCAACAAAATTAGAGAATTTCCGCTTGCCTGTAAGGATAAGTACGGAAGGCTGCTGGTTGCAGCCGCAATCGGAGTTGGGGAAGATATGGAGAGTAGAGTCGGCGCGCTTGTTAATGAGGGAGTTGATATTTTAGTCATCGATACCGCCCATGGACATCACAAAAACGTCGTAAGTTCTATTCCTTTTTTGAAAAAAACTTTTCCCAAGGTTCAAATCATTGCTGGCAATATAGCCACAAGGGAAGCGGCGGAAAGCTTAATTAAAAAGGGAGCGGATGCTGTTAAAATTGGCGTGGGTTCTGGTTCAATTTGTTCAACTCGTGATGTGGCTGGTGTTGGGGTACCGCAGTTTACGGCTGTTTTGGAATGTGCCAAAGTTGCTAATAGATACAAAGTGCCAGTAGTTGCCGATGGCGGTTTAGTTTATCCGGGGGATATGGTAAAAGCACTAGCGGCTGGTGCTTCTTGTGTAATGCTTGGTAATATGTTGGCCGGCACGGACGAGTCTCCTGGGGAGGTTATAATCAATAGTGACGGCCGTCGTTTTAAGAGCTATCGCGGTATGGGGTCGTTTGAGGCAATTAAAGTGCGAGGACACGATAGATATTTCCAAAAAGAGGTGGAGGAAGGAGTTAGTGCTAGAGTCTCCTATAAAGGATCGGTCATAAATGTTGTCAGAAAGCTCTCCTCTTCTCTCAAAACAGCAATGGGATATTTCGGTGCTAAAGAGATAGGTAACCTTTGGGTAGTAAAGTACTGGCAAATTACTGGGGCCGGTATCCGAGAATCTCACCCCCACTCGGTTATCTTAGATTCTAATACTGCCACCTTTAATTAAGTTATGACTAGGCTAATAATAATTGGTGGTCAGTGGGGAGACGAGGGAAAAGGTAAAATTGTCGACTGGTACACCTCAAAATTTAAACCATCCTTTGTAGTCCGTTTCAATGGCGGCGCTAATGCTGGCCACACTGTTGTCAATGGCAAAGGTAAATTTAAGCTTCACCTAATACCTTCAGGTATACTTCACAAAAATATAAAATGTGTTTTGGCAAACGGTATGGTTGTCGACCCGGTAGAGCTCTTGGGAGAAATATCCACCCTTGAATCAAGTGGAGTATTTACAAAAAATATTTTAATAAGTGACAGGGCTCATATAGTTATGCCGTGGCATTTTCTGGCAGAAGAGATTGATGAACGCTCCCGTGGGAAAAACTTGATTGGTACAACGAAGAAGGGTATTGGGCCAGCTTATTCAGACAAAGTTGGAAGGACCGGATTGAGATTTGCCGATGCAGCGAGTAAAAGTTTATTCAGAGCAAAGCTGGAAGAGATTTACAAAATCAAAAAAGTGCATTTTAGTGCCGGTAGTAAGTTACCAGAGGTCGAAATTATTATCGAAAATTACTGGAAGATTCTTTCAAAGTTAAATAAATACGTTACAAAGACAGAGGAAGTTTTAAAAACCGCGTCCGAAAAAAATCAGAAAATAATTCTTGAAGGCGCTCAAGGGAGTCTTTTGGATGTGGAGTGGGGAATTTACAACAAAGTCACCTCTTCCCCAACTACAAGGCTTGGTGCGTACCAAGGTTCGGGAATCTTGCCAAAGGAAGGCGATAGAGCGTTCGGTGTTTATAAAGCTTATATTACTAAGGTAGGGGAAGGGTATTTGCCGACTCGTATGAAGGAAGATGTAGAGAAAATTATAAGAGAAAGGGGAAACGAATTTGGGGTTACTACCGGAAGACCAAGGAAGTGCGGTTGGTTTGACGCGCCTCTTGCAAAATACACAGCCGAAATTAATGGGTTTGATGAAGTAGTAATCACTAAGCCAGACGTCTTAGATACCTTGGAAAGGATTAAAATTTGTGTTGGTTATAGCTTGAACGGGAAAAGAATTAACTCTGTTACGTCTTCCGAGGTAGAGTTTAACAAGTGTCAGCCAATATACGAGGAGGTGCCTGGGTGGAGGGAGGAAACTTCAAGTATTAAAAAATATAAAGATCTACCTACGAACTTCAAAAAATACCTGTCAGTAATAGAAAAATTGATCGGCGTAAAAATTTCTGCAGTTTCTTTAGGACCAGCGACAAAACAAACCGTAACTATAAATTGAATTAGAGTCCCTAATGAAAAATTCAAAAAGTGCCTTAATTAGTGTTTATAAAAAAACTAGTCAATTAATAACTCTTGCACACAAACTCAAAGAATTGGGTTTTAGGATTTACGCAAGTGGAGGTACGGAAAAGTTCCTCTTAGGTAAAGATGTTGAGGTTGTTAACGTTGAAAAATTGACTGGATTTCCACCAATTCTCGACCACAGGGTAGTTACGCTTCACCCAAAAATCCACGCCGGCATTCTTTCCAAAAATACTAAAGAACATGAAGACGAATTGAAGATATTGAAAGTTTCTAAATTCGATTTAGTAATCGTTGATCTTTACCCTGTTTGGGAAGGGATAAAGTCTGGTAATCTAGAAAAAGTTTTAGATATGGTCGATATTGGTGGCCCAACAATGCTTCGTGCGGCCGCTAAGAATTTTAATAACGAAAGAATAGTAGTATGTGATATGAGCGATACAGCGTTAGTTGTTAGTCAATTAGAGAGTAACGGTCAGGTGGACTTTGAAGTAAGAAAGAAGCTTGCCGCAAAAGTTTTTAGTTTGATGGAAAAATACGATGGGGCAATAGCATCCTTTCTATCAAGCGATCCCGATAGGTTATCTGTCGACAAGTCAGACCGGACAATTGCTTTGAGTTTTAATCAGGGTAAAAAACTAAGATACGGGGAAAATCCCCATCAGAAAGCTTGGGTTTACGCTGGTGAGTCGAATAAAGACCCACTGGCGATTCAAAAATTTAAACAGCTTCAAGGGAAAGAGTTGTCGTTTAACAACTACTTAGATATAGACGCTGCTATCAGTTGTTTATCCGAAGTTGGAGGCGCAAAACCCTCTTGTGTAATAATCAAACACACAAATCCAGCTGGATTTTCCCTCAAAAACTCTATCGAAAAAGCTTATGAATATGCTTGGTATGGAGGGGACCCACTTGCCGCTTTCGGAGGGGTTGTCGGAGTTAATCGTAATGTTACAAAAAATCTGGCCAAGGAAATGTTGCTTGGGAAAAACAAGGCGAAGAAGTTTTTTGAAGTTTTGATAGCGCCGAGCATTGATAAAGAAGCTTTGCAAGTTTTTTCTGAACGAAAAGACCTTAGAATTCTGGTTAATCCGTTTTTGAAAAATCCAAAACCTGCGAAAAATCCTGATTTTAAAAAAATTCGGGGTGGGATTTTGTATCAAGATGCAGATGTGAGGTACATCGGGGAAAAAGATCTGAAAGTGGTAACAAAGAAAAAACCAACAAAAAGAGAGATCAAGAATCTTCTTTTTGCTTGGAGGGTTGTCAAAATTTGTAAATCAAACGCTATTTGCCTTGTTAAAGATGATGTTTTGATTGCTTCTGGAGTAGGACAACAAGATCGTAAAGAGTCCTGCAAAATTGCAGTTGCAAAGGCGACTGACCCTAATCGGGGTAAGTCAAAAATGACTATAATTGACTCGGTCGCTGCCTCCGATGCCTTCTTTCCTTTCCCTGACGGGCCAGAAATTTTAATTAAGGCAGGTGTAAAGGCTATTATCCAACCAGGTGGTTCGATCCGCGATCAAGAAACGATAGATATTTGTAAACGCAACAACGTTGCTATGGTTTTTACCTCAACCCGTTCCTTTAGCCACTAAATCTCCACCCTATAGTTCTTGACTTACGAACTTAATATTAATATAATCGCTTTTAATCAGGACTCCTTCATGTAAACCGTAGATTTGAGGAGGAAGAGGTGGAAAGTACAAGAAATAGGGTCTACAAAGTGATCCGGCGAGAGGGTGATAGACTTTACTCCTCCTTTGCCCGGGCTTATTTATGGCGGTGCGAGTACAAAGTTGACGGTCGGACTATACCCAGAGGAGAATCGGTACTATTTGCTTTTCAGGACCTCGAGTCTGCCGAAAGCTACAGAGAATCGTTGGAGAAAAAGGCAGACATCGAAGTTTGGGAGGCGAAAGCAAGAGGGTGTTCATCAATCGGTAAGGTTGGCATCTATCCTTATGACTGGGTTGATTTTTGGGCCAAAGAGAAGGTTCCGAAGCAACCACCTCCTAAGGGTACGATTGCATGCGACTCCCTCCAGTTAGTTCAACGGGTGGCTTAATTTAGCGGTGGAAAGGAGAGAGCCATCCACCAGAATTTCCCCTTCACAATAAAAATTTTTTGTGCTATTTTATTTATATGCTGCCGTGGGGCAGCTTGTATTTTTAAATGACTAAAAACATTGCCATTCTTATCTCCGACAAAGGAACAGGAACAAATCTTCAAGCAATAATTGATTTGTGCGAAAAAGACGAGATAAAAGGTCAAATCTGTGTGGTAGTTAGTAACACTTCAAATGCTTTGGGATTAGAAAGAGCCAAAAAGCACAAAATTCCAGCAGAAGTTTTTGGTTGGTCGCATTACAAAGAAGCTGGAAAAGGGCGTAACGAATATACTAAGGACTTAGCGGGGCTTTTGAAGGATAAATACAATCCTGATTTAGTAGTTTTGGCTGGGTGGATCTTAATTTTGACGAAAGAGTTTTTTGAGATTTTCCCAAATGTTTTGAATATCCACCCGGGTTTAATACCGGACAAGGCTGGTTCTAAAGTTTATTTTCCAGACGGTAGAGAAGCCCCAACCAATGAAGAAATTCATACCGATGATGCAATTTCAGCATTTTTAGAGGGTGGTTACCAATATGCAGGATCCACAATTCACTTTGTTACTCCAAGTGTAGATTGGGGGCCAGTAGTTTTTCGGGATTTTGAAAAAATTGAGAAAGATGACACAGTTGATACTTTATACACTAGATTAAAGAAAAAAGAGCACGCGATACTTATAAAAACAGTCTCACTTTTCTGCCAAGGAAAACTTTCTCTTGAAGATTCTAGTGTTAAAGTTCTAAAATAGATTATGAAAGTACTAGTGATAGGCGGTGGTGCTCGTGAACACGCTCTTGTTTCCAAATATATTGAAAGCTCTAAAGTAAGAAAAGTTTATTCTATTCCTGGTAATGGTCTAATGGATTATAAACCTGCGAAACCTGTCAAAATTTATCCCAGTATTAGTCCAACTGACAAAAGTTCTATTTGGGAAGTTATAAAACGTGAAAAAATCTACCTTGTTGATGTTGCACAAGACGATCCTTTGGCAGAAGGTATGGTGGATTTCCTTGAAGAGAAGGGTGTAGCAACGTTTGGTCCAACGAAACTTGCATCTCAAATTGAATGGAGTAAGGAGTGGTCCCGAAATTTCATGAGGGAGTACTCACTTCCTATTCCTCACTTTGCCTCTTTCACAAAAGCGCAAAAGGCAAAAGACTACCTAAAAAAGCTCCCCCAAGGAGTTTTTTTCGTTAAAGCATCCGGTCTTGCAGCCGGTAAAGGAGCTATTAGGGCTAATGATAAGTCGGAAGTAATAGAGGCAATTGATCAAATGAAAAGTTTTGGGAAATCAGGGGAGACTTTTTTGATTGAAGAGGCTTTAGTGGGCGAAGAAGTGTCAGTGTACGCTATTTCAGACGGGAAAAACTTCAAAATTTTGAAAGCGGCGCAAGATAATAAGACAGTCAATAACTTTGACGAAGGGCCGAATACCGGTGGGATCGGCGCAAACGCCCCGGCTTTATTAGCCTCGAATAACAAGATTCAGAAAAAGGTAGAGGAAATCATTGTAAAAACAATAAAAGGTATGGAAAAAGAAGGAAGGCTGTATAAAGGGATATTATATCTTGGTTTGATCATTGATAAGAAAAAAAATCTAAAAATAATTGAGTTTAACGCGCGTTGGGGAGACCCTGAAGCCCAGGTTGTTTTACCAGGGATTAAAAACGATTACTTGGAAGTTGCTACTTCGGTAATTGACGGTGAGTTGGATAAGTTAAAAATTTTGGAAGATAAAAAAACAAGAGTATGCATAGTTGGTGCAAGTCGCGGGTATCCAGGGGACTATTCCAAAGTAAAAAATAAACAGATTTTTGGTATCGACGAAGCGCTAAAAACTCCTGGAGTTAGTATTTACGGTGCCGGACTTAGACGTGTAGGTACAAGGTTTTTTGCCAACGGTGGTCGATTATTTAACGTGGTCGGTGAAGGGAAAGATGTGGTTGAAGCAAGAGCCCGCGCTTATCAAGCTATTTCTCTAATTAACATCCAAGGCAACAATCTGCATTACCGAACGGATATTGGTTGGCGAGATGTTGAAAGGATCTCTGCCTATGCTTGAAGATTCAAAGCCAAAAGAAGAATGTGGCGTCTTTGGGATATATGCCCCTGGAGAGGATGTAGCAAGGCTTGCTTTTTATGGTCTTTTTACACTCCAGCACCGTGGTCAGGAGAGCGCGGGTATAGGGGTGCTTGATGGGAAAAGATATTTTTTACATAAAAAAATGGGGTTGGTAAATCAAGTTTTTGATGAGGAGAGGATAGCAAAGATGCAAGGAAATATCGCAGTGGGGCACAATCGGTATTCTACTACCGGTACCAGTAATATCAAAAACGCTGGTCCTTTTGTGTCTCGTAGAAAAATGGAAACTTTTGTAGTTGCCCATAACGGAAACGTTGTTAATGCCGCAAGTCTAAAGAAAGTTCTGGAAAAAAAGGGCAAGAAATTTAAATCCACGTGCGATAGTGAGATACTTGCCGAATTAATTGCTGATTCAAAATATAAAGACCCAGTTAAAAAGATTTTCTCCATGATGTATCGGGTTAGCGGTGCCTACAGTTTGGTTATCGGCACTAAAAACGAGCTTATTGGTGTGCGCGACCCCCTTGGTTTTCGTCCATTGTCTTTAGGTAAGTTGAACGGCTGGTACGTTCTAGCCTCCGAATCTTGTGCATTTTCCGCAATTGGCGCTTCTTTTATAAGAGAGATTGAACCGGGTGAGATGGTGGTTATTAATTCTAAAGGCCTAAGCTCCTTTAGGTTTAGTGCTAAAAAAAGAGCTAGTTTTTGTATTTTCGAATATGTTTATCTAGCTCGTCCGGACTCGATATTAAATAATCAGTCCGTTTATTTGTCACGTGAAAATCTTGGTAAGCTTCTAGCCAAGGAGCATCCAGCCGAAGCTGATATTGTGATAGCAGTTCCGGACTCTGGAGTTGCCGCAGCTATTGGCTATTCTCAAGAATCTGGCCTTCCTTATCGCGAAGGCCTAATTAAAAATAGGTACATAGCCAGAACTTTTATTCTACCTGATCAGAGAATGCGGGATTTAGGTGTAAAAATGAAACTTTCACCCTTGTCAGAAGTTGTTTCGGGTAAAAGAGTTGTTTTGGTTGATGATTCAATTGTAAGAGGCACAACTTCACTCAAAATAATAAGACTTCTTAAAGAAGCTGGTGCAAAAAAAGTGCATGTCAGAATCTCTTCACCTCCAATTAAAAACCCCTGCTATTACGGTGTGGATATGCCAAATAGAGAGGATTTTATTGCTAACGAGCGTGGGGTTGAGGAAATTAGAAGGTTTATTGAGGCAGATTCTTTAGGATATTTGTCCGTCGAAAATATGATTAAAGCAACTGGAGAGTCCGAAAATTCAGTTTGTGCAGCTTGTTTTACGGGCAGATACCCGCTAAAAGGAGAGTTTTTGAACGAAATTAATAAGGAAACACTAGAGAAGAAGCTGGAAGGCGCAATATTATAGATTGATAAACGCTTTACTTTAGTTTAAATTAAAGCTGAAAATTTAAAACTGCCTAAAGGGCGGTTTTTTGGATGAAAATATCTAAAGTATATGTTAGCGATAAAGAAGGATTTAGCAGTAAACTAAAGAGGAGTATTGATAATCTTGGTATTAAGGGTATTGAAAGTGTTAGGGAATTTAGTGTTTTTTGGCTTGCTCAAGCTTCGATAAAAGATCTGAACGTTTTATCTGCAAAACTTCTTCACAGTAGTTTCACTCAGGAAGTTTTCATAAATACTATACCCAAAAGTTTAACTAAAGGAGCGTTGAAGGTAGAGGTTGTATCAGATTTGGGTGTTATCGATCCACGAGAGGCAAGTTTTAAAAAGGCGGCTCGGGACTTGGGGGTAAAAAAAGAGATAAAAGTTCGATTTGGACGTTTATACTCGATTACCGGCCGCTTGAATGCAAACGATCTTGCTCTTATAAAAAGAAGATTATTAATAAAAAATGCGATTGAGCATGAGGTTACAAAAAGTGAGAGAATTTTTGTTAAGACTCCAAAATACAAATTTAAGTTAACAACTGTGCCAATTAGTAAGGCAAATGAGCAAGAGCTCTTAAAAATCTCCGAAAGCGGCAGACTTTCCTTAAATATTTCTGAGATGAAGGAAATACAAAATTATTTCAAAGGCTTAGGAAGGGGTCCAACCGATATAGAATTAGAAACAATTGCTCAGACATGGTCAGAACACTGTAGCCATAAAACACTGAAGGGTAATTTTTTACACAACGGCACCCTCATAAATAATCTTCTCAAAACTGCAATAATAGAGCCTTCTTTAGCTCTAAGAAAACCTTACGTGGTTTCCGCATTTGAAGATAATGCTGGCGGCGTTAAAATAGGAAACAGGGTCATTTGCGTCAAAGTTGAAACTCACAACCACCCTTCAGCACTTGAACCTGTTGGTGGGGCGGAAACAGGTACTGGGGGTGTCATAAGAGATATCATAGGATTTGGGAAAGGAGCAAAACCGGTTTCCAGCATTGTTTGTTTTTGTGTTGGGCCCCAAGATTTATCTTACGATAAACTCCCCCAAGGGGTGCTGCACCCAAAAGCTATTTTGTCAGGTATTGTTGAGGGGACGAAAAGTTATGGCAATCAGATGGGTATCCCGACAGATTTTTTCCAAGACTCTTTGCTAGTTCATAAAAATTACGTTGGTAATCCTCTAGTATATTGTGGAGCGGTTGGCGAAACTGACCTTGACTCTGCTAAAAAACTTGAGCCTAGAAAGGGTGATCTGGTAGTCCTTTTAGGTGGTTTTACAGGCCGTGATGGGGTCCATGGAGCTAATTTTTCTTCGGAGAGTTTAAAAGGAAAATCAGAGACCACTTCTCTGGGGGCTGTGCAAATTGGCGATGCCATAATGGAGAAAAAAACCCAGGATGCTATTTTGGAAATAAAAGATAAAAGACTCTCCCCTTGGATTACGGATTGTGGCGGAGGAGGACTTTCTTCAGCAATTGGCGAAACCGGAAAAAACATTGGTGTTTTGGTAAACCTTGATAAAGTCCCCAAAAAGTATGAGGGGTTGTCATACTCGGAGATTTGGATATCAGAATCCCAAGAACGTATGATAGTCGTTTGTAGTGAGGATAATAAGGGTGAAATACTCGAAATATGTCGAAAATTTGATGTTCCAGCGACAGTTATTGGAGAATTTACCGGAAAAAGCAGCCTAGAACTTTATTACGGACGTAAAAAAGTTGCCGATATTGGAATGAAATTTTTACATGATGGGTGTCCAGTAGTGTCTGGACGAACTTTTTGGAAGGAGAAAAAACGTAATCGGAAAAAAGCATCGGCTGTTAATTTTGGCGAAGCCATAAAAAAATTACTCTCGGATCCTGATCTCACCTCCAAAGCTCTAATTGCTCACCAATACGATTCAACTGTTCAGGGGGGAACAATAATTGGTCCTTTTACAGATGAAGAGGAACTTACTCATGAAGATGTGACTATAAGGAAGTTGTCGGAGGGCCAAAATCTAGGGTTTGCTTTAACAATAACTGCCAATCCTAACTTAACTTCAACAAACCCAAGATATATGTCACACTGGATAATCACTCACTCGTTAGCAAAATTAGCAGTTTCTGGGGCAGACTTCACGAAATCTGCTTTACTTGATAATTTTTCTTGGGGATCGCCAAAAGAGGTTAAAGTTATGGGAGAGTTAGTAGAATCACTACTTGGTTGTAAAGACGCTGTTGAGGGATTTAAAGTGCCTTTTATTTCCGGTAAAGATTCGCTCAACAATCAGTTTAAGGGGGACAAAGGCGAGGTCACAATTCCGGGAACACTACTTATCACCGCTTTAGCCCCAATGCTAAACATCAAAAAGGTTGTTGATCAAGGATTTCAGAACAAAGATGATGCAGTTTTACTTTTAGGAGAATTACAAAAGGATATGGGTGGATCGTGCTTTGGTAGGTTGTATAACCTGCAAGGGGAAATACCAAAAATAAATTTTGAAAAGACCAGAGCTCTTTTGGTTCAACTCTCCTTTGCCATAAGAAAAGGTTTGATCGAGTCAGGGGTAGCAATTGGTAAAGGAGGATTGGCGCTGGCCTTGGCAAAAGCTTGTGTTTCATCTGGTCTTGCAGCCGAGATTAACCTAGATAGCCTTAACAAGAAGTTTGATCTAAAAAACCACGAAATTCTTTTTTCTGAGTCGGCTGGAGCAGTTGTTGTGACTGTAAAGAGAAAATTATTGCCTTTGGTAAAGGAAATGTTCTTAAATGACTACCTGGAAATTGGAATTGTTGCTGAGAATAGATTAAAAATTAGAAATTCTAGTAAGACTATTCTCGACGAGACAGTGGAAAGTCTGTCTAAAGTTTACAAAGAAGTTTTTTCAAATTACTATGAAGCCTAAAGCAGCCATCCTTTTTACATCGGGTACAAACTGTGATTATGAGACTGCGCTTGCCTTTAATTTAGCCGGCGGCAGCTCTGAAATTGTTTTAACAAAAGAGCTCAAAAGTAAAAAATTAAAAGACTATCAGGTTATTATTATACCGGGCGGTTTTTCTTATGGGGACCACTTTGGATCGGCAACGATTTGGGCAAATGAGCTTAAGACAGTCTTTCAAGATAGAGTTTCAAAGTTTATAGACGAGGGAAAACTTGTTCTTGGCGTTTGTAACGGTTTTCAAGTTTTAGTTAAGCTTGGATTTCTTCCAAACACTCTGAAAAGAAACGATCCAGAGTCGGTACTAGCAAATAATAGCTCCGGCAAATTTGAAAGTCGGTGGGTTAAGGTAAAAGTAAATGCCAAGTCGCCCTTAGTATTTACTAAAGATATAGATATACTCGATATGCCCGTAGCTCACGGAGAAGGCAATTTCATGCCAAAAGACATAAAGACTTTCGGTGAAATGATTAAAAATAATCAGATAGTCTTGCAATATGTTGATAATAGCGGTTTCACGACATCAGAATATCCGAGAAATCCAAGTGGGTCGTTTGCGGCGATTGCCGGCATTTGCGACACCACTGGACGTGTTTTTGGTCTTATGCCGCATCCAGAAAGATTTATCTTCCCTAACCAGAATATTAAATCCTACCGCCAAAACGCAGTAACCGGTTTATCAATCTATAAAAATGCCGTAGATTATTTCAAGTAATTCTAGTTTTAGTTTAAATTGTTGCTACGTTCCTTCTACTTTGTTAAACTTTCCAACAAATGTTTAGGGATCTAATTAAGATAAGTACCAATACTCTCTCCCAACTTGTTGCCAAGAGTGTTACGACAACTTCTACTTTAGCAATAACGCTTCTCGTAACTCACAATCTTTCAAAGTCTGATTGGGGAGTTTTTGTAACAATTACTTCCTACGTCGCTCTTTTTTACCTAATTTCGGATTTTGGACTCAATGGCATTGTTACCCGAGAGTTAGTTAAAAATGAAGAGAAAATCTCCGAATATTTCAATCGACTTTTTTCTTTAAGAATAGTACTTTCGGTTATTACTATTTTTGTTGCTTTAGCGGTTCTTTCGTTCACTAACCACTCAAACTTTATTAAGCTTGGAATTATAATCTCGCTGACGACAGTTTTTACTTTAGCCGTCTTTAACAGCGCGGTTGCAATTTTTCAGGCGAATTTGAGATACGATCAAGCAGCTTTAGCAGATGTATCTGGCGCAATTATAACCTTAGTTTTGGCCTACCTCTTCATCATTTCTCAGCTAAGTATTATTTTTGTTGTGGTTGCTTACGTCGTCGGTGGGGTGGTGAGAGCTTGCCTTTCTTTAATACTAGTTAGAAGCCAAACTAAGCAGGTCAGGTTAGATTTCGACTTACCCTCCTGGCGGCAAATGATTTTAGCTTCCTTGCCGATAGGTGTAACGCTAATTTTTAGCCAGGTAGCCGCCAATATAGATAAGCAAGTTGTATATCTTGCGAACTATGATTCAAGCCTAAGCTTAAACAATGAGTTAGCGGCTGGTTACTACGGGTTGGCTTATCGGGTGTTTGAATTCGGTATCATACTGCCCGCTTTTTTTGTAAATTCAATTTACCCATTCTTAATAAGGGATCAAGTTAAGGATTTAAGATTGCTCAGAGAGAATTTTTTTAAGTACGGAAAGCTTTTAGTTGTTGCGAGTTTCCTTGTCACACTGGCTGTTTTTTTCCTAGGATCAAAAATTGTTCTTATATTTGGAGATTTTGCACCCGCCGCAGAGGCTCTTAAAATTTTAAGCCTTAGTTACCCATTTTTTTATTTGACACCGCTTTTGATGTGGACAATTATTACCTTAGGTAGAGAAAAACTGCTGCCCTTCGTTTACGGATTTGCTGCCTTAGTAAATCTAGCCGCCAACATTTATTTTGTGCCTAAATTTGGTTTTGTGGCTGCGTCTTTGATTACAGTTTTTACGGAAATTTTGATTTTACTGTGGCTCTTTGCTTTACTCAAACCCTTATTTGCTCAAATTAGCCAGGAAGAAAATGAAGATAATTAAGAATCTAGCCTTTGTATCTATTGCTCTGATACCAAGTTTTGCCATTCGCTGTAAAAATTTTTCTTGGTGTTCTTCTCCAATACCATTTACTTTTCTTGAACTTCTGATTTTGGTCACATTTTTCGCTTGGTTAATTTGGTTGCTATACAGACTAAGAATGGGAAAAGAATCTCTGTCAGATCAACTACAGCGTCTTGAAGGGCCTTTAATTTTACCTATTGGGGTCTTCTTGTTAGCGGCAACTATTTCACTTTGGGGAACGACCGATTTAAAAGGGGGATTAGGAGTTTGGAAAGCCTATTTTCTCGAAGGGTTTTTACTTTATCTGGTAATTGTTGACGTATCTTTAAGAGAAAAAGATTATTTTTGGGTCTTAAAGGCCTTGCTCATCTCTGGTTTTTTTATTTCCTCTGTTTCGATCGTGAAATTTTTAATTTTAATGAAGACCTCAGGATTTGAAAATGCGGCTAGCACAAGAATCTCCAGCATTTATGAGTTCGCAAACGCAGTACCCTTGTATTTTGGCCCTCTTATTTCTCTTTCGGCCAGTTTCTGCGCCCTGCAATACAAAAACCTCAAAGAAAGGGTATGGTTCGTTTTTGCAATTATTATTTCTATTTTTATGATAGGGGCAATTTTTTTAAGCCAATCAAAGGGTGGAATTGTGGGAATTTTTTCTATTTTAGTATTTTGGGTTGGGTATTTAATTTCCCGATCACTTTCACCCCAACTTAATAAAATCTTTAAGTACAGTGTATTTTTTGCCGTTATATTTTATTTCGCTTTAAATATCTTTGTTTTCTTGAACATAGGTAGTTTTGCTCCAGAAGGTAGATACGTGCGGAACAGTGTTTCTAGTCGGTATTGTATATGGGAAGGTACCAAGAATCTACTTTCTGGCGGCCCTATTCAAGGATCAGGTTTGAACGGATTTCAGCAAGATTATAAGGGCTACAAAACCTGCCTTGCGGAAAATTATTACTATCCGCACAATATATTACTTACATTTTGGGTGGAAACCGGAATTTTGGGGTTAATAGCGTTTCTATGGCTATCATTTGAATTTATAAAAATTAGTTTAAAAGGTGAAAATAAAATACTTACGGCCGGATTAATTGGAGCAATTGTCTACATGTTTATCCATGGGTCTGTCGATGTGCCTTTTTTCAAAAATGATTTAAGCATTCAGTTTTGGATACTGCTTTCTTTAGTCACAATAAACTTCAAGATTACTGATAAGAAATTTAATCGTTAGATATATCCACTGTAAGAGATACTTTTTTTGAGTTTCCCGCTTTGTCGGTTGCTTTGAGATCTAACTTCAACGGCCCTTTCCCAGCAGGGTAGGAAAATGTGAATTGACCTTGGGGATCGACAATAGCCTGAAGAGCGTTTATGAAAACTTCGGCCTCTGGCTCAGTTTTCCCCAAGATTTTTATAGTTTCCGTTTTTTCAGGGAAATTCTGCCCGTCTTTTGGTTGTAAGATTTCGAGTACTGGTGGTGTGTTGTCAAAAGTTATTACCAGGTTTTCCTCAAGTTTATTTCCGTCCGAATCTAAGACGTAAACCTTTATTAAGTTTAGGCCTTTCTTAAGGGTCACGTTTTTAAATGTAAAGGAGCCATCTTTTTCAGATGTTGTTTTGGTAGTTCCCTCCAAGCTTTCAAGAATTACTTCTTTTTCCGCTGTTGTTCTACCTGTAATAGAAATTTTTTCAGAATTTGTCGTTTCTGGTAAGTCAATTATTGTCGGTTTTGCAATTGGTAGCTCTAAAGTAGGTGTGGTTAGGTTTTGTTCCTCGGGTTTGGCTAATATACCCAAAAGATTTACGAAGCTAGTCCCCCAAAACCAGATAATTGTAAGTAATACCGCCGAAGCTACCAAAACTAGAGTCATTCTTTTGAAAATAACTTTCTCTTCTTCTTTTCCAAATTGGCGGTATGTGTAATGTGGTAGGCTCTTTCGTGGTTTTCTCTTCATAATAAAATATTTTGGAGCCGATGAGAGGAGTCGAACCTCCAACCTCTCCCTTACGAAGGGCTTGCTCTACCGTTGAGCTACATCGGCGCAAGCTTTTTGCACTGCTATTATACAACAACAGGGGAAAATAAAAGAGAGCTCTTTCAAAGCAGCCATGGAGCACCTGAGGGGATTCGAACCCCTGGTCTCTTCCTTGGGAAGGAAGCATGTTGCCACTACACCACAGGTGCTTAATCGAAACAATACTCTGTGGAGATGTAGGGTGATTTTATACCTATTTAACCTGGGCGACAAGTTTTAATTCTACTGGGTGAGGATCAGATAGTTAGGTTTGAAACTCCTGATCATGGTATTTTAAGTACTTGGCCAGGTTTTATTAATGGATTACCGTTCTTTAACTTTCCAACTTTATCTTTGTTCGCATCTCTTATTTTAGTCCAACTCGATCCCGAACCATAAAATTTCTGAGATATTTCCCAAAGCGTGTCGCCTTTTACAACGGTATAACTTTTAGCAACAACTGTTGTAGAAGGTTTGGGTAGGGTAAGTTTTTGTCCTGTGGTTATCATATCGGGGTTTTTTAACTCGTTCTCTTGAGCTATAAGCACCCATTTATAACCATCATTGTAGACATTTGAGGCTATCTTCCAAAGATGATCTCCTTTAGCTACTGTATACTCTCTTGGTAGTTTGGTTTGTTCTGCTTCCTTTGCTTCTTCAGCCTTTTTTTCCTCTTCCTGGGTTTTTTGCTCATCTTGAGTCTTTTCCGCTTGGTCTGTTACTTGACCGGATTCTCTATTACCAAATAGAAAAAAAGCAGCAATTATAATTAACACCACTACTACAATAGCAACTATGGTAGATTGACGACCTTTTAGAAGATCTTGCATTACTAAAAACCTCCCTTTTCAAATTAGGCAGTGAAAAACTTGGGGGCAGAATAAATGGTGAGAAAATTCTCCAACCTTTCTTTTTCCAATCTATCAAGAAATATTTAGTCAGTCAATAGGGTTTTTATTTTCGACTACTTAGGAAGTTGGGGAGAAAACGGAGGCACTCACGATGAATATCAGGGAAGAAGTCAGTCCTCTTCTAAGAATTCTATAGTACGGCTTATCGGTTCTGACGATATAGTCCAAAAGCCGTTGAATGGAGAGTTCATGTCAAATATGATTAACAAAATGAAGCCGACAGCACTACTTACAATTGCCATTAAGGACATAAAAAGATAAACGTTACTTAGCCTTACAAAGAAAAAACCAACTATTAGTGACAAAGAAAGAAAAACAACTAAAAAAAGTTCCAGTTTAGAGATTTCTGACTCTATTAATCCTAATCTTCTTGATCTTGAGTTTCCATATGAACTTAAAGAATCAACTACACGCCCAAGAAGAATTTTCTCTTTCTCGTTTTTAGGTTCTATTTTATCCAAAATCGTAAAAATTTCTCTAAATTTTGAACTAACTTCTTTTTTCGCCTTGGGGCCGTTGGTATAGAGTTTCTTCTTTAAAGTTACGGAGTAATTTCTTATTTTGACTCTACAAAGTTCAATTAGCTCAGGATCATTAAAAGACTTGATTATTGAAAACACATTTCGCAATGCAATAAACTCCTTGCTCAACTCTTCATTGATCCCGTTAAATCTACTTCCGGCTTCAAATACTACAAAAGCAGAGATGATAGCATAGACAACCCCTATAAAGTTGAGGAAAATATCAATACTTGGAGTGTCAGAAGGTAAGAAATAGTTGTTAAAGCTTTGGTAGGTGGCCTTTGATATTATTACTATTAGAATAACAAGAATTAAAAAAGGTAAAAATAGCCTTGAGATCATAATTGACACTATTTTAACAGAGAAAGTTAGACTGACAATAGGTTTAATTATACGTGGCGGGCCCGACCGGATTCGAACCGGCGATCTCCTCTTCGACAGAGAGGCATGTTAACCACTACACCACGGGCCCGGGCTCAAAATGCGCTTGTAAGTCTATCAAAAAGCGATCGTAGAGTCAAATTGGAGAAAGGCCCAACTAGTTGATATAATTTCCTAATCATGGAACCAAACTTTACAAACAAATCAGTTTCCGAGATTTTGCGCAATGTTTCGGCAGCATACCAAGTGAAAGGGGCAAATCCTTTTCAAATTAGAGCCTATGATCTTGCCGCTGATTCTATAGAACATGCGACTTCTGAGTTGAAAGACCTTTGGGAAAGCGGAAACTTGGATCAAATACCGGGTATAGGTGAGAATTTACAAAAATATCTAGACGAGCTTTTTAAGACTGGTAAGGTAAAGCACTTTGAAAAGATATTACAAAGTGTTCCTGAAGAAATGTTTCAGTTTATGAAGATTCCCGGTGTTGGTCCAAAGACCGCCTTCAAGCTAGCAGAGGCAGGAGTGATAAGTATTGAAGATCTTGAAAGTCGAATCAAGACTGGTTGGCTAGTAAAGAAAGGCTTTAGTGAAAAAATTCTGCAAAATATACTTCGTGGTATTGAGGAATTTAAAAGAAAATCAGATAGAATTTTGCTTCCTGTAGCAGGTGAAATTGCAAAGCAGGTTGTAGAGTATTTGAAACAAAATAGTGAAGTGAAGTCAGCTGATACTTTGGGAAGTTTGAGGAGACGTGTTTCTACGGTAGGTGATATTGATATAGCGGTAGCCTCGAGTAACCCTGAGACTGTAATTAACCATCTCACAAAATTTCCGGGTATCTCTCGCGTTGTTGAGGCAGGTGATCGTACGGCCACTATAGCCCTTGCAAGCGGAATTAGGGTTGATCTTATGGTACAGCCAATAGAGCACTACGGATCGCTCCTGCATCATTTTACCGGTTCCAAAAGCCATAATATTCACATGAGATCAGTCGCAAGGTCCAAAGGCTACTCGATATCAGAGTATGGGATAAAGGAACTTAAAAGCGGAGAAATGTTAAAGTGTGAGACCGAAGATAAGGTTTATTCGCTTTTCTATATGCAAACACCACCGCCAGAGTTAAGAGAAGATTCAGGAGAAATTGAGGCTGCAGTTAAGCATCAGCTTCCTGACCTAATAGAAATTGATGATGTTAAAGGAGATTTACAGAGCCATTCTACCTGGAGTGACGGCCAAAATTCAATTCGGGATGTGGCTAAGGCGGCTGAAAAGTTGGGAAGAGAATACATAGCCTTGACAGATCACTCTTACCCAAGTACAAATTTTAAGGCTAGATTGAGGGATATAGAACAGTATAATTACTCTAATAAAGGAATACGAGTAATTTCTGGACTCGAAGTTAATATAAATGCTGATTATACCTTGCAAGTACCAGATGAAATTCTAGCCGAGCACGAAGTAATTTTGGTTTCAATCCACACGAGTTTCCGTCAGCCTGTCGGAGAGATGACAAGAAGAATTATAAAAGCGCTAGAGAACCCGAACGTTGATATTTTTGCTCACCCAACTGGAAGGCTCCTTTTAGAAAGAGAGGGTATTGATGCTGATTGGGAAAAAATATTTAAAGTTGCTGCCAAACTAGGGAAGTTTTTAGAGATTAACGCCTTTCCTAATAGATTGGACCTTCCCGATATACTAATCAGAGAAGCGAAAAGATTTGGAGTGCGATTTTCAATTGGAACCGACTCACATCAGGTGGGCCAACTTTCCCTTATGGAATATGGAGTCGCAAACGCAAGGCGTGGCTGGGTCGAGAGTAAAGACGTAATTAACACCTTGCCATATAAAAAAATTAAGGATATACTAGACATCAAGTAATATCTATGACAATAACTTTGTGGATAATCCTCGGAATTATAGCTCTAGTAATATTTTTCTTATGGAGTTTGTATAACAGTTTAGTAACTGCTCGGCTGAGAGTGAAAGAAAGTTGGAGTGGTATTGATGTCCAACTTAAAAGAAGAGCGGATTTAATTCCGAATTTACTAGAGACTGTAAAAGGTTATGCAAAGCACGAGAAAGAAGTATTTGAGAACGTTACGAATGCAAGAAGTAATTTACTCAAAGCAGGTGACGCAAAAGAAGCTGCTGAGGCTGATAATATGCTTACCGGAGCCTTAAAATCTCTTTTTGCAGTAGCTGAGGCCTACCCAGATCTAAAGGCATCAGATAACTTCAAGGATCTTCAAAGAGAGCTTTCTGATACTGAGACAAAAATAGCCGCCTCCCGGCAGTTTTATAATGCAAATGTTCTTGACTACAATACCAAGATTAATGTATTCCCCAACGTTTTATTAGCCAATATGCTTGGTTTCAAACCCGAAACCTTTTTTGAAGCAGAAGAAACCGCCAAAGAGTCTGTCAAAGTAAGTTTTTAGAAATGGCCTCAAACGCAAAGAAAATTTTAAGTGGGTCTTCCAATTTAAATCTTGCCGAAAAAATCTCCCGAAAACTAAAAACAAAATTAGGGGGAATTCATTCCGACCAGTTTCCTGATGGCGAGTGGAGCATTTGGATAGATGAGGATGTTAATAACGCTCAGGTTTTTATAATTCAACCCACCTCTCCACCAGCGAACTCATCCCTCATGGAACTTTGCTTAATTTCAGACGCCTTGCGTCGGGAAGGAGCAAGAAGAATCTGCGCTGTAATTCCGTACTTTGGCTATGCTCGGCAAGAAAGAAGATCTCGAGGAGGGGAGCCAATAAGTGCTAAGGTAGCGGCGGATTTACTGGTAACCTCTGGTGTAACGAAAGTAATAACAGTCGATCTTCACGCGGAAGCTATTGTTGGTTTCTTTAACGTTCCGGTGGTGCATCTTAGCGCGACAAAAATCCTCGGAGATCGAGTGAAAAAAGAACATCTTCGTAATCCAGTTGTTGTCTCCCCTGATGTTGGCGGCGTCAGAAGAGCTCGAAATTTTGCCTACTACCTAGGATATCCAATCGCAGTTATTGAGAAAAGGCGCTTTTTTGAAGAGCGTGATAAGGCTGAAGTGCTGAGTATGGGAGGAGATGTTGCTGGAAAGAGTGCGATTATAATTGATGACTTAATATCAACGGGTGGAACAATTGTTGAAAACGCCAAGATTTTAAAACAAGCGGGTGTTAAGAATATAATTACCTGTGCAACTCACCCGGTATTTGTCGGTAAATATAAAGAAAATTTTGAGCAGGCTGATATCGAAAAAGTTATCGTAACTGATTCCATAAGTGTTCCAGAGGAAAAAAAGTTTAAGAATCTTGAAATTGTTTCCTGCTCTGGAGTTATTGCTGAGGCAATTAAAGAGGACGATATATGGAATTTAAAGAAAAGCTAGACAAGACTGTCAAAAGAAACGACTCGCTTTTATGTATCGGCCTTGATCCAGAAATCTCAAAATTTCCCAAATCAATTCAAACAAAAAAGGACCCAATCTTTCAATTTAACAAGGCTATTGTAGGAGCTACCGCCCCCTTAGTTTGTGTTTACAAACCAAATATTGCTTTTTACGAGGCGTATGGTTTAGAAGGACTAGAGCAGCTTAAAAAAACTATCGAGTTTCTTCAGAAAAATTATCCCCAGATTCCTGTAATACTGGATGCCAAGAGAGGTGACATTGGAAATACAGCCAAAATGTACGCTAAAGCTTTGTTTGAATATTGGAATGCTGATGCCGCTACCGTCTATCCACATCTTGGGTTGGATTCCTTAAAACCCTTTTTTGAATATAAAAATAAACTCACAATTCTTCTTCTTAAAACTTCGAATCCAGACTCCAAAATGTTTCAAGACATGAAGGTAGGTAATGAGCCCTATTACCTAAAAATTGCTAAGAAGATAAAAAGCTGGAAGTATGCTAATTTTGGGTTGTTTGTCGGAGCAACTTACCCAGCAGAATTAAAAAAAGTGAGATCTCTTTTCCCAAATAGGGTTTTTCTAACAGCGGGATTAGGTGCCCAAAAAGGAGAAGTAAGAGACGCAGTTTTGGCAGGTCTTGATAAAGAGAAGAAAGGGATAATGTTCAATGCTAGCAGGAGCATACTTTATGCTTCTCAGGACGTAGACTTTGCAAAGAAGGCTTCGGAAGAAGCGAAAAAATTAAGGGATTTAATTAACCAGTATCGGTATCCATAAAACTATGAAATTTAAGATCGGAATCTTTGGTTCAGCTGAAGGTGGGTCAGACAAAGCTAAACAACTAGCTAAAAATTTGGCAGAGCATTTGAGTAACCATAATGTGACCATACTGACAGGAGCAGGGTCTGGAATTCCTTACGAAGTGGCAGTGGGGGTTGCCAAAAAAGGAGTTGAAGTTTGGGGATATTCTCCGTCAATCAGTTTTAAACAACATAAAAGCTTTTACCCAAGTCACGATCTCTCCGTTTATAATAAACTATTCTTTATTCCAAAAGACTATGAATTTTCTGACAATAAAGATGTTATGCGAAAATACAGGAATGTTACCTCAACGGCTACTTGTGATGCGGGTATTATAATTTCTGGTCGTTGGGGAAGTATGAATGAATTTACAAATCTTTATGACATGGGTAAAATTATTGGGGTTTTGACTGGAACTGGTGGTATAGCAGATAAGTTGGATTCACTTACTAAAAAGATATCTAAAGAAAGCAAAGCAAAAGTAATTTTTGAAAGTTCTCCAGAAAAATTAGTTAAAGAACTTATTAGTTTGTTAGAGAACAAATGAAACCAAGTGAAGAAGTAGCAAAGATTTTACTAAAAATTAAAGCGGTGGAACTTCGACCAAATAAACCTTTTAAGTATGTATCTGGAATTTTAAGCCCAATTTATACGGATAACCGCCTTCTGATGTCTCATCCAAAAGAAAGGAGAAGAGTAGTTGAGCTTTTGGCAAACAAAGTTAAAAAGATAGGAAAACCGGATGTAATTGCCGGTACTGCAACCGCCGGTATCCCACATGCTGCATGGATAGCCGAGAAACTTAATTCGCCGATGATCTACACTAGGAGTCAAGTAAAGGTTCATGGTAAGGGTAGGCAAGTTGAGGGAGAATTAAAAAAAGGCCAGAGTGTAATAATCGTCGAAGATTTAGTTAGCACTGGTAAAAGTGGCCTTGAGACACTAGCCGTGATTAAGGAAGCTGGTGGCAAGTGCAAGGATGTAGTAGCAATATTCTCCTACGAGCTTCCCCAGTCCTTTGAAAATTACAAAAAAGCAAAAGCAAACCTCAACGTTCTTTGTACCTTGAAAGAACTGGTTGATGTCGCAATAAAAACTAGCTATATTAAAGAGAAAGATAAGGAGATAGTTTTAGATTGGGCTAAAGATCCTGTCGGTTGGGGGAGGAGAGCCGGTTTTGAATAAGACGTTAGATATTTCTACCGAAATCTGTGGTGTAAAATTTAAAAACCCCACTATTTTAGCATCTGGTATATTAGGGATTGGTTCAGATTTGTTAATAAGAGTAGCCAAAAGTGGTGCTGGTGGTGTTATTTCAAAATCCTGTGGTCTGAGTCCTCGTAAAGGTCATAACAACCCAATATTGGTGGATTTGGATGTGGGTTTTTTAAATGCGGTTGGTTTACCAAATCCTGGAGCAGAGGAGGAAAAGGAGGCTTTAAAGAAAGCAAAAAGCAAAATTCCCCATGACCAAGTTTTAATCGCAAGCATATTTGCCGATACTAAAGATAATTTTGGGAGGGTTGCAAAAATAGTCTCTGAGGCAAAACCTGATTTTTTAGAAGTTAATATTTCTTGTCCCAACACGGATGATGATTTTGGTAGAAATTTTGCAACAGATGAAAAGATGGCTGCCGAAGTCACGGAAATTGTTAAGAGATCAACTTCAATCCCAATTATTGTTAAGCTCGCCCCAAATGTGTCCGATATAAAATCCATAGCACGTGCTGTTGAAGAAGCAGGTGCAGGCGCAATATCAGCAATTAATACAATGCCTGGAATTGTTATTGATATTGAATCAGGTCAGCCGATATTAACGAATAAAATAGGTGGGCTCTCCGGACCTGCTTTAAAACCAATAGCTCTTAGATGTGTTTGGGAAATAGCATCTAGTGTTAAAATTCCTGTTATTGGAGCAGGTGGAGTTACAAACGGTAACGATGCTATTGAGATGATGATGGCAGGGGCTAGGGCAGTTGAGGTGGGTACTGCGGTTTACTATCGAGGAATTGGAGTATTTGGATTAATTTCTCGAGAAATAGAGGATTTTATGAAGTCACACAATTATCAAAAACTAGAAGATTTTAGGGGCAAAGCGCTTAATTAATGAGACCAAAACCAGCAAAAGTTACAAAAATAGTAAAAGAAAATTATCGAATAAACACTATTTTTCTCGATGAGAAGACTAAAAGTGAACCAGGGAAATTTGCAATGCTTTGGCTGCCAGGATTTAACGAAAAACCTTTCGCTATTATCAACGATGAACCCCTAACATTTACAATTGCTGCGGTGGGCCCATTTTCTAAAAAGATAGCTTCTTTAAAGGTTGGTGACAATATCTGGTATAGGGGGCCATATGGGGCAAGTTTTAATCTTGAAAAAAAGAAAAATATATTATTGGTTGGTGGGGGTTATGGTGTTGCGGCAATGTATGATCTTGCAAAAAAGGCTAAAGGGAAAGATATCAAATCTACAGTGATTATTGGTGCTAAAAACAAAGACGATGTGATTTTTGAACAGTTACTTAGAAACCAGAAAATAGAAACTCACATCGCTACTGAGGATGGATCGTCTGGATTTAAAGGCTTGGCCACTCAACTTGCTAAAACAATTATAGAAAAGGAAAAAATTAACCAAATTTACAGCGCTGGACCAGAGAAAATGATGAAGGTTATTGGGGACCTTGCAGATGAGTTTGATGTACCATATCAGCTTAGCGTGGAAAGATTTATGAAGTGTGGTGGTTTGTATCTGTGTGGCCACTGCGAAATAAACGGTTACCTTTGCTGTATTGACGGACCAGTTTTTGATTGGAGACTGATTAAAACTTTGCCAGATTTTGGCGTTTATCACAGAGGCCAAGATGCAACAAAAGTACTAGTCGAAAAATTCCTGTAGAGCCTCGTTACATTCGCCACGGTAAGAAATCAATAAGAATTTCCTAGCCAATAAAAATGAATAATTTTTGTTATAGACCCAGTACTTTTAACCCGTTTTTTGTCGCAACATTTGCCATATCTTCTATATTATAGTAACGGCAGGCCTCAATCATTAGATGAAGATCTTCCCACATGTTTCCCGAAGCAAACGGTTTATAAATATCGTAGATGTTATCAGTTCCAAGCGCCACGGGAATTCCATAGGGGACAAGTTCGTCAACGGGTGTTATAGAAGAGTGCGTTGGAGAGAGTTCCTCAGTCCTTTTTGAATCTATCCAGGCAATAGGGGCACTTATTACCATAAATTCTGCTTTTTTCATAAGATTATAAATTTTTTTCCTATAGGCAGCGGGTTGAGCAGCAAGGGATATTACATGAATACCCGCAACTCTCCCCTCCATTTTATGCTCTATAACTTTTCTTACTAAAATCTCCGTATCACGTTGAGAAGGACTGTTAAATTGGTCTATATGAACATGAGCCATTTTTCCAAAACTCTTAGCTGTTCCCAGCAAAATATCTATGTGTTCTTTTTCTTTACCTTTGTCCCGTTCCGGAAGGCCCCCGATGATATCAACAAATTCCGAAGCGATATCAAACCACTCCCTAGCCTTATTATTTAAAACTCCATAATGAATTTGATTTATGTATTTAATATTAATATCCTTTCCATACTTGTCTCTTATTTTTTGAGCCGCCTTTATAGATTTATCTTTTACTATTTTATCAACGTCAATAAATGTCCCGATCGCCTGAACATTTTGTGAAATCATAAGTTCAATTCCCTTGGCCATTCGGTCGTATATATCCATAACAGTTGACCTCCTTTTAAGTTCATTACAAAGGCCCCATTTTTCCTGAAGAGTTCTGTTTACGTAAATTAAGTTTTCCTTATTAAGAGTAAAGGCTCTGTCCAGATGCGCGTGGGCGTTCACAAAGCCACCGTTCTTTCTAATTAAGCTCATCAGATCTTCTTTTAAATCAAGATGTTTAACTCTCATATGACTCCTCCAAAGTATTTGTGAGGCAATGTGCTCCTCCGCCGGATTTCATAAATTCAGAAAGCTCTACGGGGTAGGTTTTATATCCAAGCTTCATAAGTTTTTTTTCAAAAGAATTATTTCCCTTTTGGCAAATAACGTGATGGTCTGTAATAACGCTGTTTGCGCAAAACCCTAAGGCTTCCTCTTTTGTAAATTCTATGAGATTTGGAACTACATTTCTTAGAGTTTTCTGAGACTTTAAAGAGTAAGCTTTTGGATAGTAAAAAATCGTAGCTTTGTTAAGCGGGAAAAAACCAACATCAAGATGATAAAATGCCGGGTCAACTATTTCAAGCACCACAACCTTGTTGCCAAAAAATTTTGAAATAATGCCGGCCACGTCTCTATCAGACCTATATCCAGTTCCCAAAAAAATCAGATCATTCCAAAAAAATAACTCCCCATTCCCTTCAAAGTTCATACCTGACGGAAGATCAATTATCTCGTAATTATTATCAAGAAACCATCTCTTATAGTATTTTGTTTCAACTTGTCTTTGTTTATGCCTAAACCTGCTAAGGAGTACAGTTTTACCATTAACAACTCCCTGATCGGCAGTAAAAACCATATCAGGCACTTCTGACTCTTGATTAATAGTCTGAACATTTATATCAAGTTTTAGATATAGATTTACTAAATTTTCCCACTGAGCAAAACTTTTATTTTTATCAATTTCACCTGGCCTCATCCACGGGTTTATGGAATAATTAAGCGAAGAGTAAAACAAAGGCTTACACATTAGAACTTTCTTAATAACTTTATGCTTCATTAAAGCTTTGCTGCCTGAAGCCTATCTATGAAGTCTTGGGCAACAGACAAATTAGTTATAAGAGTAGCGTTGTTTTCGATTGCCTTTTTCCTTATAACTTTACTATCGACATTTACAGCTTTTGAGTCGTCGGGAATATTAACAATAAGGTCAAACCGGTCGGCATTAAGAAGATCAGCAAGGTTTGGTTTAAGCGCTGGCCGGGATATTTTATTCACGGCAATTGATTCAATGCCATTGGATTTTAAAAATTTATGAGTCTTATATGTTGCATAAAGCTTGTACTTAATATCGTGCAATTTCTTGATTGTTCCAAGAAGTCTGGCCTTATTTTGTCTTTTTCCAATAGATAACAAAGCGGTTTTTTCGGCGCGCTGAGCGAGCCTCATTTGAAGGGTGAACAGTTCTATAAAACCGGCCGCTGCATTTTGATTAAAAGCTTTCGAGGCCATAAAAGTTGCTAGTTTTTCTTCAAATATTGTATTGGGAGTTTCAAGCGAAACAACCTCAACTACTCCTTTATAAAGTCGGAGAGTAGCTTTTCCGGTAACTTTTGTATTTACGCTATTTATAAAGGCATTTATGTCTTTCATTAACGGTTCGTACCATTTACCGTCATAACAAAGATATGCCCACTTATGGTCAACTATTTTTTTAAATTCGTTTTCATCTCTTGTTGAAACGTAGTGCTCAAGTTTTTGATGTGCAGAAATTATTATCTCTGCAGCTGGAGCTTCAAATATATCCCGTATTTTTAGACCTACAACCCTATCTTCTATATGAATGTTAGTTCCAACCCCATGTGTCGCCCCGATTTTGTTGAGGGTAATTATGAGTTCTGAAAGCTTCATCTGTTTGCCGTTAAGAGATATCGGAATACCTTTCACAAATTCCAGTTGAAGATTTTCTGGTTTAAGGGGAGCGTCTTGCGGTAATTTATTAACCACCAAGATTTTTTCTAAAGGAGGTATTAATGCGGGGTTTTCAATTTCTCCGCCCTCAGCGGACACTCCCCACATATTGTCATCATAAGAATAAGGCTTATCCTTTGTATTTTTTACGGGGATTTTGTGTTTCTTGGCGTATTCAATTTCCTCATCTCTTCCCATACCCCACTCTCGAACCGGAGCGATTATTTTGATATCTGGATTTAGCGCAAGAGCGGTCCCCTCAATCCTTACTTGGTCATTACCTTTACCGGTGCAGCCATGAGCAATGGCATCTGCTCCTTCCTGCATTGCAATTTTTACGGCCCATTTTGCAATAAGCGGACGTCCTAAGGCGGTAGCGAGATGATAACCCTGCTGATAATTGGCATTCGCCTTTATACCTTTTGCAAGATATTCGTTCGCAAACTCGTCCTTCGCGTCTATCACGAGTGCCTTTTTAGCTCCAAGATTTATCGCTTTCTGTTTAATCTTGTTAAGGTCATCGGTCATTTGGCCAATATCTATAGTAAGAGCAATAACCTCCGCACCGTATTCTTCCTGTATCCATTTAAGAAGAACCGAAGTATCAAGACCGCCTGAATAAAGAAGGACTGCCTTTTTTACTTTTCCTTTTTCTCCTTCATATGAAGCTACCTTGACATACTCTTTGCTATCTAGCATTTTTTGGAAAATATTTGCTGGATTTAGAAAAATTCATGTTATGATAGGGCATAAATGGTGATTTTTTCTAAATTGTTTTAATTAAAACGCTATTTCTAACTTTTGTCAAGGAGCCGCAATATTCACCTTAAATATCCGACACTAAGTAATTAAAATATAGGGATGAACCAAATAACTAAAATAGGGCTGGATTGGGAACTTTTTGAGCAGGGGGTTTCTAAGAAACACATCTCCGAAAGGTTGCTCCTAAATAGAGAGACGGTTCACCTCTGGATTGTTGGTATTCAATCCAAACCCCAGGGTTATTGGGTTTTCTTGAACAATATTTGATGGCTAAGAAAGGCTCCCGTACTAAGAAAAATGTTGATGGGTTACTAAAATCTCGGATATATAAACTACGGGAAGAACATCGGGACTGTTGTGGTCAGAAGATTAAGACGTACCTTAACGACGAGTACGGAATAGAACTGTCTCTCAAAACCATCTACAAAATCTTAGGTGAGAAATATAAACTGAGAAGTGAGTGGAAGAAGAATCGGGTGAGGGGAGCTGTTCCAGAGGCTTACAGACCAAGGAAAGTTATTCAGATGGACTCTGTAGATTTTGGAGCTGTGTTTGCTTTTACAGCAGTAGATATCTTCTCCAAAGAAGTAGCCGTTAGACTCTACCCAGCTTTAACCAGTTTTGAGGACGCCCACTTCTTAAGAGCCTCGATGAAAGGAAGATTTCACTACACTCAACTCCTCCAAACTGATGGTGGTCCTGAGTTTAAAGACCAGTTTAAAAGAATAGTTTTTAGATATACCAACCGGTTTAGGATTTCTAGACCATATAGAAAGAACGAACAAAGCTACATTGAGAGTTTTAATAGATCCTTAAGGAAGGAGTGTTTGGGTTGGGGTAAATTCACCCCAGGGGATCTCCCTAACCTGAAAAGAGAGGTTGATGAATACTTAGATTACTACCATACCAAAAGGGTCCATCTTTCCTTGGATATGAGAACGCCCAATGACTCCTTAAAAGAACACCAGGTGTCGGATATTTAAGTAAACATACCGGGAGCTCGTAAAACTCTCCTAGATCTGCTAAAATAGGCTGTCATGGCGAGTGTCCCAACTACCTATAATCAAATCTCCGCGAATAGATTTAAAAGCTTGTTAATCATGGTAATATTTGCTGCCTTTGTGGTGGGGGTAGTTTATGTTTTTGGAAGAGCCTTTGGCTATCAAGGACCAGGGTTACTTGGCTTCTTAGGTTTTGCGCTAATTTTCACTGGCGTCGCTAATCTTGTAAGCTATTATTATTCAGATAAAATGGTTCTAGCTTTGTCTGGAGCAAAAAGAATCGAAAAGAAAGACAGCCCGGAGCTTTATCGGATAGTGGAGAACCTTTGTATTGCAGCTGGAGTTCCTGTCCCGGCGATTTACATAATAGAAGATACGGCACCCAACGCTTTTGCTACCGGTAGGAATCCCCAACACGCAGCTATTGCCGTAACAACCGGCATTTTAGGCAAGCTCGAAAAGCTTGAATTAGAAGGCGTAATAGCCCACGAGCTCTCTCACGTCCGAAACTTAGATACTAGGCTTATGGCGATCGTTTCAATACTAGTCGGAACCGTGGCATTACTAGCTGATTTTTTCCTGAGAATGACATTTTGGGGAGGACGCGGCCGAAGTAGAGATGAAGGTCAAGGGGCTGCAATATTTATGATTGCTGGGCTACTGCTAGCTATATTATCGCCGCTAATTGCAACTTTAATCCAACTTGCAGTATCCCGCAGAAGGGAGTTTCTGGCCGATGCATCGGGGTCATTGCTTACAAGGTATCCTGAGGGTTTAGCTAACGCGCTAATGAAAATATCAGCCGATAAAGAGCCCTTAGAAGTTGCGAACAAAGCGACGGCTCATCTATACATCGTCAATCCTTTCAAAGACAAGGGTAGAGGGGCTGTAGATTGGTTTTCATCGCTGTTTAATACTCACCCACCCATAGAAGATAGGGTAAAAGCTTTGAAGCAGATGGAAGGCCTGTAATTATGAGTGAAAAAACAAAGTTATCCAAGGAACAAGTAGAAAATGTGGCAAAGTTGGCGAATATAGTTATTACTCAAAAAGAACAGAAAAAGTACTCAAAGGATCTTTCTGAGGCCATTAGTTACAACATTAGTCACTTGGAGAAAATCGATACAAATGGAGTCGTGCCGACTGCCCATGTTACAGGGGAAAATACGATCACAAGGCAAGACGAGACTCAGCCTGGATTAACAGAGGAAGAAGCTCTAAAAAACGCACCAAGCACTCACAACAATCTTTTTAAAGTGCCTCATATATTTGGAGACGAATAATGGAACTTACCACGCTTAATCTAAAAGAATCCCATGAACTTTTGAAAAGTAGAGAAGTAACTTCAAGAGAACTTACGGAGGAGTACTTAAAGAGAGTAAAAAAAATAAATCCAAGAATAGACTCCTACTTAACAATTAGCGAAGAAATTGCATTTAGGCAGGCTGAGGCGGCAGACAAGGTGATAAATTTAGGTGGCCCTATCAACGTCCTAACAGGAATTCCAGTGGCGATTAAAGATGTGATTGTAACCAAGGGAATACGAACTACTTGCGCCTCAAAAATGCTAGAAAATTTTGAGCCACCGTACAGCGCTACAGTCTACGAAAAGTTACTTGAGACAAAAGCTGTAACCTTAGGTAAGACTAATATGGACGAGTTTGCCATGGGTGGTTCAACTGAAAACTCCGCCTTTAAGACTACAAAAAATCCTTGGGATTTGAAAAAGGTACCTGGAGGCTCTTCTGGAGGATCGGCGGCTACGATCGCTGCGAACTTAGCTACGTATTCACTTGGCAGTGATACTGGGGGAAGTATCCGTCAGCCAGCATCTTTTTGCGGAGTAGTAGGTTTAAAACCAACTTACGGTCGGGTTAGTCGTTATGGTCTCGTAGCAATGGCCTCTTCTTTAGATCAAATTGGGCCAATAACAAAAACAGTTGGGGATGCTGCTTTGGTACTCAATGCAATCGCCGGTTACGACGCCAAGGACTCCAACAGTGTTAATAAAGATGTTTCTGAATATACTAAAGCCTTGAAAGGTGATGTTAAAGGGTTAAAAGTTGGGGTACCAAAGGAGTATTTTGGAGAGGGTGTTGATAAAAAGGTCGTCGAAGCTGTCAAAGCAGCCGTAAAGAAAATGGAAATGCTTGGTGCAAAAATTGAGGATCTAAGTTTACCACGGGGAAAAGATGCTATTGCAGTTTATTACTTAATAATGCCATCTGAAGTCTCAGCTAATATGGCAAGGTATGATGGAATTAGGTATGGAGAAGGTAGAGACAAATTTGGGGCGGAAGTAAAAAGAAGAATAATGCTTGGTACATACGCTCTGTCTTCTGGTTACTACGATGCTTATTACCTTAAGGCAGCTAAGGTGCGTACTTTAATCATCGAAGAATTCAAAAAAGCTTTTGAAAAGGTTGATGTTATTGTTGGACCGACGTCCCCAACAGTGGCCTTCGGTATTGGCGAAAAATCAGAGGACCCGTTGCAAATGTACCTAGCAGATATTTTGACAGTAGCGCAAAACTTAGCCGGGTTACCGGCAATTTCTATTCCGTGTGGGTTTGCAGACGGCCTTCCGGTTGGCTTGCAAATTACTGGAAATCATTGGGAGGAAGCAAAAATTTTACAAGCGGCCAACGCTTACGAGCAGGCCACTGAATGGCACAAGAAGAAGCCAAAACTCTAATGGGAATACTAGATTTTTTCTTACCGAAAAGAGCAAAATACAGAAAGCTAAATGAAGGGCACTTAGATGTTTTTGATAGGAATCAAATTACCGAGGGGTGGGGCAGAATCGAGCAGAAAGCTACCTCCAAGACACCTTCCGCTTCAAGAGAAGCAGTGATCGAGGCGGACAAACTTCTCGGGTACACCTTAGAAAAGTTGTATCCAGAAGGAGAGAGTACTGGCGAAAGATTGAAAGCCGCCAAGGAAAAGTTCAACTACAAGTACCAAGAATATAACGATCTTTGGTATGCCCACAAAATTCGAAATGAAATGGTTCACAACTTCAATTTTGAGTTGCCCACAAGTCAAGCAAGGGACGTGTTAGACAAATTCCAAAAAGGCTTAGAGGTTTTGGGAGTGCTATGAAAGAGTATGAAACAACAATTGGACTCGAAGTCCACGTTCAGCTAAAAACGAAATCGAAAATTTTCTGCTTATGTAGTGCCGAGTATTTTGGTACTTCCCCTAACAGCCACACTTGCCCAGTTTGCTTAGGACTGCCTGGGGCTTTGCCAGTAATAAATCAAAAGGTAATTGAGAGCGCTATTAAAGTTGGTCTGGCGCTAAATTGTACAGTAAACCCCGAAACGAAGTTTGATAGGAAAAATTACTTTTACCCGGATTTGCCAAAGGGTTATCAGATATCCCAGTACGATTTGCCAATTTCAAGTACAGGATTTATTGAAGTAGAAGGCAAAAAAATAAGGATAAATCGAGCCCACCAGGAGGAAGACACTGGAAAGTTGATCCACGCAAAAGTAGACGGAAAAATGGCAAGTCTAGTAGATTTTAACCGAAGTGGCCTACCACTACTGGAGATAGTATCTGAACCAGATATTTCTACGCCAGAAGAGGCTAGATCCTACGCAAAGAAACTACACCAGATTATGCGCTATCTTGGTGTAGCCGATGCTGATATGGAAAAAGCCGGCATGAGATTTGATGCCAACGTGTCCGTGCGACCTAAAGGTGAAAGACAGCTTGGTACTAAAGTCGAAATAAAAAATATTAATTCCTTCCGTTTTCTCGAAAAGGCATTAGCTTTTGAAGTAGTTCGCCAGATTAAAGCACTAGAGAAGGGCGAAAAAATTGTTCAGGAGACGCGGGGGTGGGTTGAGAGTAAGACAGCGACAATTAGCCAGAGGTCTAAAGAAACCTCACCGGACTACCGTTACTTTCCTGAACCGGATTTACCACCACTTTCGATTAGCAAGGAGCTGGTAGGCAGGTTAAAAAAAGATATTCCTGAGCTACCTGATGAGAAAATTAGGCGCTTCCAAAAAGAGTACGCCCTTAGCCCGTATGATAGCTTGCAGCTTGCAGAGACTAAAGAACTAGCCGAGTGGTACGAAGAAGCGCTACTGGATTACAGCAAGGCAGAACAGGGGAAAAAGGAGCCAACTCACATTGACTCAGGAAAAGCAAAGATCGTAGCTAACTGGGTGTTGGGGGAAGTTTTACGAGCCCTTCGCGAAAATCAAGTAAGTATCAAAGAGGCAAAAATAGAGCCAGCCGCACTAGCTGCACTTCTTTTCATTTTAGACAAGGGGGAGATAAATCAAGCGGTTGCAAAGAGTGTTTTCGGGAAGATGTTTAAAGAAGGAAAGCTTCCTGCTAAGATAATAGAGGAGGAAGGGCTTTCCCAAATAGGTGGCGAAGAAGAAATTACCCAAATGGTCGAAGAGGTTATATCTGAAAATAAACCGGCAGTTTCGGATTACAAGAAAGGGAAAGAAACCTCGTTCAAATTTCTAATTGGCCAAGTAATGAAAAAAACAAAGGGTAAGGCAAACCCCCAAGTAGTAACCGAAATGCTCAAGGAAAAACTGAAATGAATGTAGAAGCTGCCACAAGTCTAGACTACAAAGTTATAAGCAATCAGGATGAACTAAAGGCTATTGTCGAGGAGCTTGAGCGCTCACCAACAATCGGAATTGATACCGAAGGGACAAAGTTTGACCCGTTCACCGCAACCCTACTTCTCGTTCAGATTTCCACCCGGGATAAAATTTTTGTAATCGATGCGACAAAAGTAGACCTTACCCCAATAAAACATGTTTTAGAGGCGGAGCGGCCCCTGAAAATTGCCCAGAACGCTAAGTTCGACTATAACCTATTGAAGGCCCAGGCCGGCATAACTCTGGGTTCAATTTTTGATACTATGCTGGCCGAAAGAATGCTAACTATGGGAGCCTCTAGAGAGATCTCTCTGCAGACACTAGCTGAAAAATATTTGGGTCAGAGAATGGATAAGACAGTCCGGGAAACATTTATCGATCAGGGGGGTCTTAATCAGAAACACAATTTTACTAAGGAGCAGCTAGATTACGCCGCCAAAGACGTTCTGGTGCTCCACACCATTTTTGATAAACAGTTTAAAAAATTGAAGGAAGATGAGCTAATCGAAACAGCCAAACTAGAATTTGCGACTACTCCTGTGGTAGCCGAAATGGAACTAAGAGGCTCCCTTATAGATCAAGAAAAATGGAGAAGCTATATAGCTGAACTACAAGAGAAGAGAGATGGGTTAAACAAAGAACTCCAAGGTGAGCTGCGGCACTTAAGTCCTTACTCTCAAGTGGATCTTTTTGGTAACGAAATGGACACTATAAATCTTGACTCTCCACTGCAACTTGTTGCAACCTTCAAGAAGCTTGGAGTCGAGCTGCCGAATACTTCAGAGGCAACTCTTCAAAAATCCGCCCACCCCTTAGCAAAGAAACTACTCGAGTATAGAGCGTACGAAAAAATGATTACATCTTTTGGGGAATCGATTTTGGAAAAAATTCACCCAAAAACTGGTAGATTGCATCCTGATTTTATTCAACTTGGCGCCGATACGGGGCGGTTTGCCTGCAACAACCCAAACTTGCAACAGATACCAGCTGATTCCGGTTTTCGAAGCTGTTTTATTGCTACCCCGGGGTACAAGTTAATTACGGCCGATTACTCTCAGATAGAACTTCGAATTGTGGCCGAAGTAAGTGAAGATCCGGCCTTCTTGAAAGCTTTCCGGGAAGACGTCGATCTCCACACACTGACGGCAAGCCAAATGTTCAGAACCCCTATAGAAAAGGTGGATAAAGACAAAAGGTTTCAAGCAAAATCAATAAACTTCGGATTGATGTATGGAAGAGGTCCAGCTTCTCTTTCAAACCAAATTGGCCTTTCTGTGGAAGAGTCAAAAAAACTTTTGGATGTTTATTTTGCCGCTTACAAAAAAGTAAAACAATGGCTTGATGCAGCTGGGCGTCAAGCGGTACGCTACGGCTATGTACGGACTTTAGGAGGCAGGAAAAGACTCTTCAATCTACCCGATGCTGCCGATCCCGATTACCAAAAACTTTTAGGATCAGTGGAGCGGCAGGGTAAGAATACTCCAATTCAAGGAACTAGTGCGGATATTACAAAATACGCTTTAGTTTTTATCAACAGGGAGTTTAAAGCTAGAAATTTAGACGCCTATCTTATTCACACGGTTCACGATGAAATAGTTGCTGAGGCGAAAGCGGAGATTGTTGATGATGTTGCGGCTCTTGTAGAAGATCAAATGATAAAGGCGGGCGAGAAGCTTCTGAAAAAAGTCCCAGTCAAAGTAGATGTGCATATTTCAGATTGTTGGGAGAAGTAGTCTGTTTCATCTTAGACATTTTTTACAATCTTAATGGTATTAGAATGACCCTCTTTTACCCATTTTGTACCAATTGACAAGTAATTTCATAGTCTTTAGGATAAAGGACGTGTGGACAGCAGGTGTACTCTTTTTGCGTCCACAGACCATTTGCTGACCGCACGCGGAGGCAAAAATATTTTATTTACCTGATTCGTGTTTTTAGCTGCCCAGCTAAAACTGCCAATGCCCGAAACTGCCGAAATAATTGAATACATTGAATTTAGGAACCAGTCTTATGGCTGGTTTTTTGTTGCTTAAAAATTGAGTCGAGTAAAGTATACCAAAGGCTTGCCCTGAGGAGCTTTGCGATGAAAGGAGGTGATAAAACTTGAAACGATATTTAAGAGCAGCTTCAATTGCAGCCGCTTCTGTGGCTTTTGCAGTCGTTCCAGCCTTTGCCGATAACACAGCAACCAACGATAACACTGGAGCACATTCTACCAATGTTGCCACGGCAAACAGCACCCTCACTTGTGGTGTAAATCAATCCAACACGTTTATTGTTGAGAATGACATTAAGTCAAAATCCAATACAGGTGGAAATAAGGCAAGTAAAAACACAGGCAATGGTACTATAAACACTGGGGATGCTAGTGCAGATGTGAGTATTACGAACTCTGGTAATTCAAATAGCTCGGCCGTAAATTGCTCAAATTCCAGCAATACATCGGATAACTTGAATACTGGAGCAAACACAGATAATACTGCAACTGCAACTTCAACTAAGACTTTAGGAGCAAATCAAGGTAATGGTGCAAATGTAAAGAACAAAGTTGAAAAAAAAGCAAAAACTGGTAAAAACAAGGCCAACAAAAACACTGGCGATGGAGACGTAACTACAGGAAATGCAACTGGTAACACGACTGTTACTAACGGACCGCTAAATACCAATACTGGTAATGTGGGTCCATAAATTATTATGAGAAGACCCCGCTCCCTCGGGGTCTTCTCTGGAAGGAGGTGAAAAATATGGATAAAAGAAGAATAATTGCGAGTCTTGCAACTATCGGGGCAACAAGTGCGCTACTAGTGGGAGCAACCTTCGCATTCTTCACTGACCAGGCTACTAGTACTGGAAATACGTTTACGTCAGGTAACGCAGATTTACAAATCGGACTTGACACAGGCAACGAACTCACTGTTGTTTTTGGAAGCTCCTTCGATGCTCCAGATTTCAGTAATCTGTTTCCTGGCTTTTCCAGTAACACAGATTTCTGGTTGAAGAATAACAGTTCATCGCCTATAAGTTTAGATGTAGTAGCTGATCTAGCTAATCTAAGCCAAACCCCCGGACCAGATACCACTAACGATTTGGCAGACAACCTACTTATTAGATGGAATTGTGATATTGACGACAATGGTTCTTTGGGAGATAACACATCGTCGGCTGAGTTTAGTGTTAATGCTTGGATTGCTGGTGGGAACGCAGGTCTAGGAACAATTGCTCAAGGCAATGCAATATTTTGCAGACTTATGGCGAGAGTTCCGACTAGCGCGACCAACGTTATAGCAGGTGATTCTGTAACGTTTGATGCTTTGTACGATGCAACTCAAACGCCGTAAAGTTCGAGGTTTAAGATAGGCCCCTTGGTGGACCTTAAGATTGCCCTGAGGGGCCTCTGATCTCGAAAGGAAATTGTGAATTGATTAATGTATTAAGAAACACAATAATAGTTGCTTTTGTAATGTTGGCTTTGGTGGCATTGGCAGCCAATATTCCTTTGCCACAAGGGTACAGATTGCTTGTGGTTCAAACCGGTAGTATGGAGCCGGCTATGCCTGTTGGGAGCGTTGTTTTAACGCGATCATCGGCGGATTTTGCCGCTCCTATGCCGATGACCAGGTTTTTAGTA
The DNA here is from genome assembly GCA_040876345.1 of Candidatus Woykeibacteriota bacterium. Classification (GTDB taxonomy): domain Bacteria; phylum Patescibacteriota; class Microgenomatia; order Woykebacterales; family RBG-16-39-9b; genus JBBDPM01. Next base: position 362,713 of record JBBDPM010000001.1, read on the forward strand.
GGAGATATCATTACCTATGAAGCCGGGAGGAATAATTTTGTTAGTCACAGAGTGGTTGAAATTGTGGAGCGAAATGGCCAATTTTTCTACAGGACCAAAGGCGATGCGAACAAAAAAGCCGATCAAAAGTTGATTGCCGAAAAAGATGTGATGGGCGAAGTGTTCTTAACTGCTCCTTATGTTGGTCGATTTGTGAATTTCACGAAAGAGCCGATTGGGTATTTCTTGATGATACTTATCCCATCGCTTTATGTGATTTTATCAGAAGTTTGGGTATTTATTTCTGAACTGCGGAGAACAAGGATAAAACCACCTACTCTTTCCGGACAGAGCGCGACCTTGTCAGTAGCACTTCTAATTGCCGTCTCAAGTTTTTATTTCGTTGCTGGTACCGCAGCTTACTTTTCCGACACGGCCAATAGCACGAATAATATTTTCACTACGGCAGAGTTTTTCTCAAGTGTACCTCTGGAATGTGCAGATATTGAGCTTGCTCGTGATCCAATAAGTGGAACCTCTGCTGGCGATCATCTAAATGGGACAGTTGGAAACGATTTAATCTTTGGGCTTGAGGGTTCAGATACTATAAATGGTAATGGCGGAGACGATTGTATTGTGGGTGGCGCTGGTAATGATTCATTGACTGGAAACAACGGAAGTGATGTTATTTTCGGGGAGGTTGGTAGCGATTCTTTGAAGGGAAACAATGGACAAGATAGATTGGTTGGCGGTGAGGGTTCTGACTCACTGGATGGAGGCAACCAAAATGATATTTTGAAAGGTGATCAAGGAAGCGATTTCCTCAAAGGTGGTGCTGGAGATGACGATTTGGATGGAGGATTAGGATCAGACGCCTTAAATGGAGGGCCAGATATCGACATGTGTGTAAATGGGGAAAGTAACCAAAACTGTGAGAATTAATCTCATTGACCCTCTCTCTTGCCTCATAGTATAATTTTTACATGGGATCCCTGCTCGCAAAGTGGATTTATCCTCATATTCATAACGATCACAGGCCTTACGCTATCCGCCACCAATCTCTATTTGTATTTGTTGTTATTGTGGCGATTGCGCAAATAGTTTCCAATACGTTTGCAGGGGATCTTAAAATCTTAGGTTACGCCACCAATATAAATAAGCTAGACATCATCAAATTAACCAATCAAGAAAGGGCAAACAATGGTGCCAGGACACTAGAAGAGAGTTCTCTACTTGATCAAGCAGCTGCGAAAAAAGCTGATCATATGTTTGCGCAGAACTACTGGGCCCATTTTGCACCTGATGGAACGTCTCCTTGGCATTTTTTTCAACAGGTTGGCTATAAATACAGTTGGGCTGGCGAGAATCTCGCCCGAGATTTTCAAACTTCTACTGGAGTAATGAATGGTTGGATGAACTCTACCACCGGGCATAGAGAAAATGTTTTGAACTCCCAATTTACTCAGATTGGGGTGGTAGTTAAAAACGGTGTTCTTCTTGGAGAAGAGACTACCCTGGTGGTACAGCTTTTTGGGAGACCAGTAACTTATGAAGCCCAGGCGCCTCCGCCCCAAGTTCAGGTTGGAACCGAAACAAAAGTGGAGGATAAGTTAGCCTTACAAGCTGGTACTCCCACCGCCTCCTCTAATAATCAACAGGTATCAACAACTACGGCGCCAGTTGATCCAGAGAATAATAATAGCGCTTTTAACATAGCCGGCGCTTTAGATAATTTAAGTACTAGCCAGAAAACAAGTTTTAGTCTGCTTTTTGTTCTAGGGTCTTTGTTTGTAATAGATTCAACTACAATTTTCCGAAGACGGCATGAGCGTCTAAGCAGTCATTCAGGTCTTCATGCGAGCGTCATATTCGTCCTGCTTGTTACGCTGTTTGCTCAGAGTGTAGGGAGTATTGTATGAACAAGCATAATCGTCAAACCCATATCGTCCAATACGCTATTCTGCTTTTAATATTTCTTTTTACAGTTCCACTTCTCTTTATTTTTCGAGAGTCTCTTGCTAGATTCTCTATTATCTTGTTTTTGAGCTTCTTTTACTTCGCTTCAGGTATTTGGCACCATACTGAGGAAAAAAACTTAACTAAGGCCACCGTCCTTGAGTATTTGGCGATTAGTATTTTGATTTTTGTGGTGCTTTTTTCAGTGTTTCGTTAGCCTCATTGACAGAAAAGCCCTTAGCCTATAAAATAGTGGCCTGGAGAAATATATGGACGAAGTAAAGCTAGCACCTGGAGATACAGTCCGGGTGAGTGTAAAAGTCAAAGAAGGAAATAAAGAAAGAATCCAGCCTTTTGAAGGAACGGTAATTTCTGTTCGGGGGGTAGGAGCTTCAAGGACTTTTACGGTGCGAAAAATTGGAGCTGCCGCAGTCGGAATTGAGCGAATTTGGCCGGTTACCAGCCCGTCAATCCAAAAAATTGAAGTTAAGAAAAAAGCCAAGGTTCGAAGAGCAAAACTCTATTATCTTAGGTCTCGCAAAGGTAAAGCAGCTCTTGGTGTATGAAGGCCCCCGCCCATTTTAAATTGGAAAGAAACATTTGGAGTTCTGGGTTTGAGAAAATTGCCGGTGTTGATGAAGTAGGAAGAGGAGCTTGGGCAGGTCCTTTGGTAGCTGCCGCAGTTGTTTTTCCAAAACTTGTTGATTTCCCTGAAGAACTTTTTGATTCAAAAATGCTCTCACCCCGTCGTCGAGAAAGCCTTTCTAAGATAATTTACAATCACGCCGTGTCTATTGGTCTTGGTGTTGTCCAGGTCTCTACTATCAACAAAATAGGTATTGGAGGGGCAACTCAGAGGGCGTTTCGTTTGGCGGTACGCAATTTGTCTCTAGTTCCGGACAAAATCCTAATCGATGCTTTTTACATAAAGCGTATGAGCCGCGAAAATCAAATCCCCATAAAAGGTGGCGACCACATTTCAGCAACCATTGCGGCGGCTTCAATAGTGGCCAAGGTTTATCGAGACTCTGTTATGCGAAAACTCGGACAAAAGTACCCACTTTATAATTTTGGTAGGCATAAGGGTTACGGTACGAGGCTTCATCAGGAGGCTATCCGAGCAAACAATTTTTGTCCGATTCATCGAAAATCTTTCAATCTTTCCTTTCTCACTACGTGAAAAACAGACTTAGGGGGGGGGTTTGGGCTTTTTAAGAGTGTTATTTGTTAATCGCGCACTCTTCGTCTTTCCCGTATTTTCTGGTCAAAAGAAGATTTGTTTTTAGTCTTCTGGTCAACATCACTGTCAAAATCTAGTTCAAAATGACCATCATCATTCGTTTCAAAACTTATATTTACATTGCCATCTTCCAAGTCTCTCTCAAGATCCTCAATTGGAATTTCGGGATCCGTGTCTATATCAACTGAGCTTTTTGCGTCGTCATTTTCAGTTCTTGTATTTATGGAAATACTTACTCTTGATTTTCCCGCAGTATTATCATTCGACGCATCTTCCCCTGGTAAATCCGGGGTCTCGGGAAGATCAGGTGTTTCTGGATTACTAGGGGTTTCTGGTTGGTTGTTATCTACGGTTTGATTATCAGTTTGATTAGACCCATTTGAAGTTTCGTCCAATGTTTGATTTGTCTGGAAAAAAGCAAGAATTGAAACTAATCCTAAGGCAATAATAAATGCTCTGTATTTTAGTACTTTAGAAATTACTATTAACCCCATTGGAAAAACAATACCACGGCTTATAAAAATATGTCAAGACCCAAGGTGGAAAGCTTTTGTCAGGTTGGAGAGGAGGTACCCGTTGGATACCTCCTCGGCGTGGTCCCAATGAGCCCAGACAATCTCCCCGCACGTAGCGGAAAGGTCTAGAGCGCGATGCTCGTTTGCTCTAGTCGTGGTTCTGATGCGGTAAGGCTCCAGAATCAACACGACGAGCAGCCAGCTCACCAGGAGGGACAGCAGTGAAGTGGTTATGCCCGGGTCCTAGTTGTCCTAGCACGTACGGACATCTCACCGCCGCCTTACCACGTTATGAAAATTTTATTATCGTGAATTATTTTGTCAACAAAGAAGCAGACTTAATCATAAAGACTCTAAAGACTAGTTCTATTTTTACTAAGTAAATTTGCTTGTCTTTCAAACGTTTTTGTAGCTTCTTTTTCTAAGATTCCTGAGATTACTTGAGGAGATTTGTCAAAGAAAGGTTTTAGTGCTTCTAGTTTTTTGTTTTGCAGTATTTTCCATCTGCTAAAACCACCCATTAGGGGTGATTTGGAGGCAAAAACAACTTTTTTAAACTTAAGTTCGCGAATCATAAAAGAGCACATCGCACAAGGTTCACAGTTTGAGTAGATACTGCACTCGGAAAGATCGCTTGTATTTAAGAGTTTCTGAGCTTTACGCATAACCAAGATTTCAGCATGATTGGTTACGTCATTATCACGTTTTGTAGTACTAGACGATTCTGCAATAACCTTGTTGTTTCTTACAACCAAACTTCCAAAAGTAGCCTCACCGTTATCCAAAGCTTTTTCAGCGAGTTCAATGCAGCGTTTTATGAACGTCTCATCTTTTTTCATAGTATTTGGATTTTAGCGTTAAAATGCTAGAATGTCTTCAATGAAAAATTCGCGGAATATAAAATCTACAGTTACATGTTTTATTCATAAGGACGATAAGTGGTTAATGCTTCGCCGATCCAAGGATAGAAAGTATTTACCGGGTATTTTGAATGGCCCGGGTGGGAAGATTGGGAAGGACGAGGGGATTTTGGAGGCTGCAAAAAGAGAATTGATGGAAGAAACAAGAGTAAAAGCTGTGAATTTAAGGCTTAAGGCAGCCGGTGTTGGAAGGTTTCTTGAATCAGATGATGAATATCATTTCAAAGTGATAGTGGGGGAGTGGTTTGAAGGCGATCCGTACTCGGATGATGGGGACGAACTTGCTTGGATGAGGCCGGAAGAAATTTTAGCAGATGGTGATTTACTTGCAGAACTTCGCCAGGTTTTCGAAAAGTTTATAGATCCAAAACACCCAACCTTTACCTATAAATCTTTTTACACTCCACCGAATAATTTAGTTGAGATTGTGATAGAGAAATAATTTATGAAAACAGTCCAAGAGAGAGTAGATATATGTGTTAAAACCAAAAAACTATCCGCGGGGTTAATAAGAAACGTACTGAGTGAAAATTTGGAAATATCAGAGGCAAAATTTAGAGATTTGCTACATGAGGAAATGAAAAAAGAGCCAGAAATTTATGAAGGTGGTTGGTACGAACCACCTCCTTTTGGTATAGGGGTACTTTTTAGTAAAACAGACGATTTTGCTAGACTGCAATACGATACCTTGCGTGAAGGGAAATTCTGGCCAGGAGAAAATCACGTATTAAAAAATGGCAGCGTTGGTCTTATTTATCTCTCCCCAGTGAATAGAGAAACAGGGATAATTGGGGAATTTGGAACTACTATTTATCTAGGAAAAGATGAAAAAATCAAAAAACACCTTGGAAAAAGCTTAAACCTACTCGAGAAGGTAGCTGGGTATGTCGAGGTGGGAATGGAATTTCGAGAGCTACATAACTCTGCTCAAAAGCTTTTTGTGGAAAATGGTCTTAATAACGAACGCACCGTCACTTATACCGACAAAGTAGGTACAAATCTGGGCCACACTATACCTTGGACGCACGAAGAACCAACGAGCGAAGAAGTTAATACGATAAAGGGGGGTAATTTTAAAAGGCTTAAAGGTTTAATTAGTTCAAAAAGAATAAATGTGAACGGGGAAGAAAAGTTTAAAATACCAGAAAATATCGCCTTTACTGTAGAAGTCAGACTTGAAGATTCGGAGGAAAGGAAATTACCTTTGGTGTTTTTTCATCTTATCGTTGCAGTTAAAAATGGAAAGAAGAATACTTATAGCTATTTCGGTGAGATTTTCAAGCTTTTGGAAATGGATAAGTACATGGGATCTAACTGAGATTCTCTCCTTTCTTCCGCCAATGTCTGAAGAGGATCCCAGAGATTATTATTTTCTACCGTGACCTACCCTCGCAGTATACCGCCAACCACCCAGGTAGAGTATAGAAACCATATCGCTGCCACAACGATCCAAAAGATCGCCATGAATGTTGGTAGCCACCATGATAGGGCAGAGACGCCTGTGAATGCGACCGTAATCACGCTAGAGTTTAGACAAGCGTCTCGTGTTTGACTACCACCCTTGGCTAATGCTGAGGCGTTCAAGCCAAGTATACCTGCTGGGATGAGCCAAATGATGCTCATAGCAGCCGGCTGACACCAGGACAGCAGCGAGATTCCGAGATAGGAGACGAAAACGATCACGCTGAAGATCAGGAAGCCCGCAAGCATTTCCCGATCATCACTCAAACCGTCTGGTTTTTGACGGTACGTCGGTGTCAATCGCAAGGCTTACCTCCTTCTTCCAGGTGAACAGTCGATTTTGGCTGTTTGGTTCACACCTTTACTTTCCGGTAGGGTTATTATACACCCGCCATGTCAAATAATTTTTCAGGTCGACTTTTTTTGTACGATTAGGTTTGATGGAGGTGAGGATTTGTGTTAAAATGCGTTTGAATTGGCCCCGTCGTCTAGCGGCCTAGGATACTGGGTTTTCATCCCAGAGATCGGGGGTTCGAATCCCCCCGGGGTCACCAAAGTGGACACCAGGTGTTCCGAATCGTAAAATTGACTGATACAACGGTC
>JBBDPM010000002.1:0-4932 GCA_040876345.1 Candidatus Woykeibacteriota bacterium
ACGCTTCGTGTACCTCGATTTCAACGGGATTTTGTGTGGGAGCGAAGCAAGATTGTGGCACTACTGGACAGTATCTATAAAGAATATCCGATTGGGAGTTTCTTCCTTTGGGAAACAACGGGTAAATATAACTTGTTTTATAGGGATCTGCCTGAACTTGGAATAACTCCACCCAAGCCACGAGCCGATGAAAAGCTAAAGTTTATTTTGGATGGCCAGCAACGGATATGCTCACTCTATGCCGCCTGGTATGGTAAACGGGTTGAATTTAAGGATGGAAATAAAACAAAACTGGTTGACTGTTCACAAATCTGCCTGGACTTGGATTATTACAAGAAGGAGCCGGACGATAGTGGTAATCAATCGGTATTTGAGGTTAAAAATGAAAGCGATAGATACATCCCGTTATATAAAGTCTTGGGCGAAGATCACATGGAGATGTTTCGTAAACTCACCCCTGAGCGGCAGGAAGTGTTTATGGAATGTCATCGTATCTTTACCACTTACCCGCTTAGTGTCGTAACTGTTTACAACGTCGAACTAAACAATGCCAGTGTCATATTTGAACGAATTAACCAAGGTGGAAAGAAATTATCACTATTCGATTTAGTTGTAGCCAGTACATGGGGTGAGGATTTTGATCTTAAAGAAAATTACAACGAATTACGGGAACGGATTTCATCAAAGGGTTTTGGGGATATTACACCCGAGGTGGTAACTCATGCCCTATCACTCATACTTAAAGGATTTTGTAACAAGATTTACCAACTACAGCTAAAGAAGGAAGAAATAAAAGAAAATTGGGATGAGGTTGCTAATGCGATTGAGTTGGCAGTTGAGCATTTATCGGCCAACTTAGGGGTACGGATATTTGAATTTACCCCATATCCGTCAATTATTCCTCTGTTGGCCTATTTATATTTCAAAACCGATGGACGGGCACTATCAAAAGATATGACAGATGTGGTTGATGAATGGTTTTGGAGGGCGGCACTAAGTGAGCGGTACACATCATCAACGGAAACCAAGATGGGAGAAGATAGACGGGAGATATTCGATAAACTATTAAACGATAAAGACGTAAAGATCAATTATACGATTACGGCAGATGAGGAAAAGATTGCCAGTACCACTATCGGGACAAAGTCGGCACTTCGCAATGCCATCTTTTGTATGTTAGCCAAACGAAACCCACGACATTTTGTAACCAATGGCATTATTCCGATGGATCACAAGTATTACTCTAGCTTCAACAGTCCAGAAAAACATCACATCTTCCCCAAGCGATACCTGTCGAGAAATAAAATCGGCGGGGAAAATCTAGTAGCCAATTTCTGTTTTATCCCTGCGGAACTTAACAAGGAGATATTAGATCAGAAGCCAAGCGACTACTTTGCCAGTTACGCTAAAGAGAATTCTGAATTTAACGATACGCTGGAAACGCATCTCTTAAAATACTCTGATGCAATTCGGGAAAACGATTACCGAGTATTTATCAAGGAACGGGCGGAGGCAATCAAGCGGGAATTGGAACGGCTAACGGGTTCTAAGATCATTCAGATACTTGGGGTTAATGCAAATAAAGCATTAGATGATATTGAACTCAAACTGCGGTTGCTCATCAATAGCCAATTATCGGAAAAGGTAGGTAAAGACTATTGGAGTGAAGCTATTCCAGGGGATATTCAAGAGAAGGCTAAGATTAAGATTCGTGAGTATGTACGCAAAAATCCGTATGTTACCGAGGACAAACTAGATTCATACGATCGTTTGTGTCAATGCGATGTCATGGATTACTCAAATATCATCCTGAAAAACTGGGATCATTTTGAGCCGTTTTTTGGTTCTAAATATGAAACTGAAAAACGATTTATTACCCTCAAGGATTTTAGAAATGCGGTTAAACACATTAAGGAGATCAATTTTGTGCTGCAACGTGAGGCAGAGGCAGCCATTGAGTGGTTTTCCCAAGTTTTACGGGGCGTTAAGGGCGAGGAAAAGGATGTGGATGATGTCAAAATTAGTGTAACCAAACCACCTGAAACTGATGAACAAACAATAGCTCGGGTTAAGAGCGATTTTGTAAAACAGGCAGTTACGACAATTCCCAAGTGGATTGAGAAAGACTATCCGAACGGAGAGATTTACATTAAAAAAGGTGGGGCGGGTTCGTACCACAGCATTAAACGGGGCGATGAATTAGTTTTGTTCTATTATTACGCGGGTTGGTGGGTATATGGCGAATTGCAATTTACGACACCCGAGGAATTAAAGATACTCCAAGAAAAATTATCAAAGCCACAGTCGATTTTGGATCGGAAGAGTAAGTGGGGGCAGGTGCGGTTTAGGTTGTATACGGATGATGACTTACAAATAGTGCAAGAGATTATTCGCAACCGAATAAAAATTAAAACATCATAAACTATGTCCCAATACTACAAACCCAACAGAACAAGAAACATTTATGATCCGAGTTCATCGGAGTTGTTCCGTTTAAGTAGGGGCAAGATAGATAATTTCATCAATTGCCCCCGATGTTTTTACATGGATCGTAGGCTTGGGGTTGCCCAACCGCCTGGCTATCCATTTTCCCTTAACTCTGCCGTTGATAAACTCTTAAAAAAAGAGTTTGACATTCACCGAGCTAAGGGCACAAGACACCCATTGATGGAACAATACGGCATTGATGCTATACCACTGGCTCACGAAAAGATTGACGAATGGCGGGATTCATTACGGGGAGGGATTACAGTTAGAGTTGATAGCACCAATGTAGTTATTACAGGTGGCGTTGATGATATGTGGGTAAATCCTAAAGGTGAATATATTGTTGTTGACTATAAAGCGACGGCTAAAGAGGGAGAGGTTACGCTTGATGCCGAGTGGCAAGATGGATACAAACGCCAGATGGAAATATATCAGTGGTTGTTTAGAAAAAATGGATTCAAAGTATCCGACACTGGATATTTTGTGTACTGTAATGGCAACACGGACAAAGAGGCTTTTGATGGAAAATTAGAGTTTGAGATAAAAATCATTCCCTATACTGGTGATACAGGCTGGGTTGAGGGAACAGTATTGAAGGCTATCGAGTGTTTGAAAAGTGACACGATGCCCGAATCAGGCCAGGATTGCGATTTTTGCAAATATCGGGATGCAGTCCGAGAATTTGAGAAATGATACATGATAAACATTTTAGAAAGACAGTTTGATGCCCTGTCTAAAAATATCAAAGATAGATCAAGTAGACTCTTTGCTAGGTTTCGTGCTTACTTCAAACGTTTGCTTTTCCCAATATACCTATTCCCTATAAAACTAATCACGTACACCGCCTATTATATCGTGGTATTTTCGATCAAGTTTATTATTGCCCTGATTAAAATTTTCATTGACTCGATTATTTATCCTTTCCGAAGCCTGAAAAACTTCTTGAAGGCCATTTTCATTGTCGGGGTGGTTGTATATATGGTTGCCTCACTATTTGTTATTGCCGATTATCTACGCAACCAATATGGCTGGTACGGCAAATTCCTGTGTTCTATCGGGGCTCGTGATACTGTCCACAAGTCAGTTGTACGGGTGGTGGGTGGGTATTCCGAAGGTACTGGTTTTTTCATTGCCCCTGATCAAATACTAACTAACTTCCATGTTATTGCCGATGAACCTAGTCCGAAAATTATTTTTCCTGATGGCAACTTTATAACTCCTGTAAAAATTATTGGTGATAAAGATGTTGACTTGGCGGTGTTGTATACGGATAAACGATACCCAGATTTTGTACTTCCATTACCAGATAGGGTGGTACTTCATGAAGATGAACCTCTCATTGCTGCGGGTTATCCATTGGGAACGGATCTGGCTGGCAATGCAACGCTGGTTAAGGGTAGGTTTGTAGATTTTAGGAAATCTAAACAAATGCCTGTGGCGTATATTCAAACCGATATTAGTCTGGTGAAGGGCATGAGCGGTGGCCCGCTAGTTGATCAGTGTGGACAGGTAATCGGTATAAACACGCTTAGTCTTGCTGGATTATCGTTATTTATTAGCGGAGATTGGGCTAGGACTGACGTACCGCATTTTACCGATCAGAACATAACTAAAATTCAGGTTGATCCGTCAATATCCCCCGAGAAAGCAGTTGAAGCATTTTATACATATCTAAAGGCACGGAGGATGGAGGAGGGTTTCGGGCTTTTGAGCCAAGAGTATTTGCAAAAGACAAATATTGAAGAGTGGACGAATAGATTTACCGATATTTTAGATGTTGATGTTATTCTTGTTGAACTTCACGAAGACTCTAAAGATACTGTTTTAGTTAAGTTTTCCACTAAAAATTGGAACGACGGAGAGGCCAACTACCACTATTACGAGGGTACATGGCAGACTATTAAAGAGGATGGGGTGTATAAAATGTTGAAGAGTAAAATCTTAGAGGTTGATAACCCAGATTGGGACTGGTTTTACTCTACTGAAAATTAAACGTCTCAATTATCTTGTCTGTTAACTCTTTGTTTTGGGGTTGTGGCGGATAGGTAGAAACCGAGAAGAGTCTTTCATCCTTCAATATAACAGTTAAGTAGTGTTTTTTAGGATCGTTAGCATTGGCAATCCCTTCTACTCCTTTGTACCCGTCAATCGAGGCTTCTTTTATAGATGCAGGATCCATGCCAGTCTTTGCCTTTTCTAAATCCTGTGCCGATCCCTCTTTGTCAGCTTGGTATAAAGCATAAAGTTGGTATTCGGGATTATTCAGATCTCCCTTTTCGATGTAGAAAGCGACTGTACGGATGTTGCCATCATTATCTCCAATCTCTTTTCTGAAAGTAGTGCCAGGTGGCATTTTGAGAGTTAACCCTATTTCTTCGATGGTTTGCTGTTGCCAATCGTCCTGAACAGTTGAATTTTGCCCAGTAGACAATTGTTGTTCATTGT
>JBBDPM010000003.1:0-4889 GCA_040876345.1 Candidatus Woykeibacteriota bacterium
AAAAAGATTGTCCAATGAGGTAATTTCTTTGTACAAATGCAAAAAAGTTTTCAAATTCCACCCCCCCCCCGTACGAACCGATTTTGATATTCCCATATTTCAGAAAACTTACGATTTTGTAAAAGAGTTATATCTAGTCCTGCCAAAACTGCCAAAGAGACAGAGGTACACTTTAGGTCAGCGCCTAGACAATCTGTCTATTGAATTCTTGGAGTCAATAATTTTGGCTGGTAGAGCAGAGGCAGAAAAGCTTTCCCTGTTAAAAAAAGCAGATTCTAAATTGGAAACCCTAAAAATTCTTTTAAGGTTAGCTAAAGACACTCAAACTTTAGACAACGGCAAGTATGCAAACCTTGAAAAACACTTACAAGAAATCGGCAAAATGCTTGGCGGCTGGTTAAAGCACGCCAAGCAAGCTGCCTGATCTAGACACAACCGCGGAGCGACCACCCAAGTTCGAATTGACGTTCGAAGGCTCGAAGTTGTTGTTGACGTTAGGCTTACCGTTCGAGTTGAAGTTGGCGTTGAGAACGCGACCGTTCTTGGACGAGCCGTTACAATTTACTTGTTTCCATCTTCTATCACCGAAAATCCAGCTTCTCTTGTAGATAAGGCTGTCTTTCCTGAATTTTATTTGGGAGCATTCTTTTAAGACAAAGAAACCTCCGCCAGAAACAAGCAAGTAGTGTCTAGTTACCCTAAGTACGCTCTTGCCGACCTTAGTCAACAAGACTCTGACTTTTTGGGAAACAAGAAGAATTCGGCGACCAAAGACCGTGATCTTTGATTCATTAGCCTAATATCCATTAAAGATTATACATAAGGAAATTTGCTTGCTGCAAGAGGTAGCAATGGAAAAGCCCCGGGTCTTTGCTAGTGGCAAAGTCGGGGCTGTCCAACTGAATTCGATTACTCGCGGGCGAACATCAAGGAGCAAGAAGACAAGAATCTCAAGTCTTCAAGCTACAAGCCTCAAACTACTACCGCGGAGCGACCACCCAAGTCCGAATTGACGTTCGAAGGCTCGAAGAGGTTGTAGACGTAAGGCCCACCGCGCGAGTCGAAGTCGGCGAAGAGAACGCGACCGTGCCCGGACGAGCCGAGCAATCGTGCCCATGTATCGAAGTCCGGGTAACGATCCTGAGTCTCTTTGCAGTACTGCGCGAAGACGTAGTAGGCGACCAGGGTTAGCCCCTTGGCACCTAGCTTGTCAAAGATCTTGCCGAGTTGCTCCTGTTTGGTCGAGCACCAAGGTGCTTCAAGAGCAGCTTCAACGAAGAGCCATCCTGATAGCTCGTAGCTGTTCTCCACTCCCGAATTGTGCTTAAGCGACCAGTGACCCCGCATTGGCGGGAAAAGGACGTCGAACATCGGAAGGGTCAGCTTAGGGTGGACGAAGATTGGAACGCGTGGTTCCGGCAGATTCGCCATCTCCACGACTTTCTCGCGGGTGAAGGTAGGCTTACCGACTTGCAGGTTCTTGTCGACGCCCCACTTCTTGTACAGCTCGATCCACTGGCTGTGAATCACACCGGGGTCGTACTGGTCGAGACCGACATGCACGACATGGTTCGCGTAGGCGAGTTTGCCGATTTCGTCGAGAGTAAATACTCCTTCCGAAACCATCTGGGCGACCATCTGTTTGAAATCGATCGGCGCTCGACAGCGCTTGTCGGAACAAACAAGAAAGCCCTTCTCGTCTACCAATTTATGTCCGGCCTGGTCTTTGACCACACCAGACTCCTCGATTTGAACCGCTGATACCGCAGAAAGCATGCTGGATCCACTCCTTTCTCTACGCCACATTTATTGGCTGTGGTCGAACCTATTCAGTTGTGCTTCCATTATACTACAAATAGAGATACTTGTAAACTATAGGGCGAGTATTAGAAGTTCTGGTTAATAAATTGTTGTAGCAATGGAAAAGCCCCGGGTCTTTGCTGGTGGCAAAGTCGGGGCTGTCCAACTGAATTTTGCGGGCGGAACTCCAAGAAACAAAAGATCAAGAAACCCTAGGTTTCCAGTCTCAAGTTCCAAGTTATACCACTACCGCGGAGCGACCACCCAAGACCGAATCGACGCCCGAAGGCCCGAAGCCGCTGCTGACGTAAGGCCCACCGTCCGAGCCGAAGCCGGCGTAGAGAACGCGACCGTGCCCGGACGAGCCTAAAGTCCGCCCCCAAGTTTGGAGATCGGGGTAGCGATCGTGGAGGCTCTTGCAGTAGCGTCCAAAGATGAAGTAGGCCAACAACGTCAGCCCCTTCGCGCCCTGCGAATTGAAGGTCTCCTCGAGTTGGGTCTGGTCAGTTTTGCAGTAGGGGGCTTCGAGAACCGCCTCCACAAAGAGCCAACCGGACAACTCGTAGTTGTCCTTCACCCCTGAGTCCTGCTGCAACGACCAGTGGCCCTTCATTTCAGCGAACAGGTCATTGAGCATCCCGAGCGTAAGCTTGGGATGGACGTACAGAGGAACGCGTGGTTCCGGCAGATTCGCCATCTCCACGACTTTCTCGCGGCTGAAGGTCGGCTTCGGCACCTGAAAGTGCTTTGGCATACCCCAGTTCTTATACATGCCGATCCACTGGCTGTGGATTAGGCTCGGGTCGAACTCGTCGACGCCGACGTGCACGATTTCGTTCGCGAAGGCGAGAAGGGCAATTCTGGTCAGATCTGCCCGGCCCTCACGAATCATCGCGGCAGTGAGTTCTTCAACACTTACCTTGAGCCGACAGTTATGGTCGGTACAGGCAAGGTTGCCTTGCTCATCTACCAGGATGTGACCTTGTTGATCCTTCACGACTTCATAGTTACTGAAGTCAAGCTGGACCGCTGACGTGCTAGACATGCTGGATCCATTCCTTTCTACTAACCACATTTATTGGCTGTGGTCGAACCTATTCAGTTGTGCCTAAGACTATAGCACAAATATAAGCAAAATGCAACTATAGGTTACTGTTTTCTTGTCTTCTTGACCCTTATGTACCACTTGACAGCTATCTTTATTTGGATATATACTAACCATATATGGATAGAAGAAGTCTAACGATTGGAATTTACTCTCACGCTTGGGGAAACACTGCTTATGCCAAAAATTCAGTTATTTAAAGATACACACCCTTTAGTAAATGGAATTAATCCACAGAGCACAATTGAAGAGACTATCCAGGCGGTTTTCTTGGATAGTTCCGAAGAAAACAAAGTCCAGAGAGCTCGAGGTATGCTTGGAGATATAGCTACTACCCTTTCGGATGATCAGATTGGAACCATCATTGCCCAATTTGAATTTTTGGTTGGTTGTTGGCTCGATTGCTACGAGAGAAAGTTGTTTGAAGGTAAAACCCTTAAAGAAGTCCTAAAGTCTAACTTGCCATGAGTATTAAAGTTCGCTACATGCCCGAAATAGTAAAACCTAAAAAGGCAGTTATTTACCTACGTGTCTCTACCGAGGAACAAGTTGATAACTTCTCTTTAGGTACTCAAGAAGACATTTGTAAGAAGGAGGCTTTAAGACGCGGTTTTGAGGTTCTAAGTATTTTTCGAGAAGAAGGAAAATCGGCTAAGACCATAGTTGGACGACCTGTCTTAATTGAAATGCTCGAATACTGCCGCAAAAACAAAAAGCAGTTGAGTGCTGTTATTGTTTACCGACTGGATCGCATCTCTCGCCAAACCTCGGATTACTTAGCGATTAGAAAGAAACTAGCTGAATGCGAGATTACCTTAATTTCGGCAACCGAGCCCACTGGCAACAGTCCAACTGAAAAGTTAGTCGAGACAATACTGGCCGGTTTTGCACAACTAGATAATGACGTTAGAAGTGAAAGAACCAGAAATGGTATGAGAGCAAGATTCCTAGCGGGGTTAAGTGGTGGTCCCGTCCCCCTGGGGTATTTAAATGAAAATGGATACGTTGTCAAAGACCCACAAAACTTTGACAAGATTAAAGCTGGCTGGGATTTGATGTTAACCGAAACGGCAAGTTTAAGACAGGTAGCAAAGACAATGGTCGATTGGGGTATCGGACAAACCTTTAAGGGCAGGAAATATTCTTTCCGACCACAAACAGCTAATAGACTATTTAGAAATAAATTCTACATGGGGTTATTAACCTCAAGAAGATATCCAGAAGAAATTAGAGGTCAGCACACACCAATGGTAACTTCCGAACAATTCTACCGAGTACAAGCTATTCTCGATGGTAGAAACACCAATATTGCTGCCCCCACCGTTCGTCACAATATCGATAACACTGAATTTCCTTTAAGAAGAATTCTTAAATGCAATAAATGTGGCACTGTCTTTACCGGTGGTTGGAGTAAAGGTAGAAACAGCAGATACGCATACTACGTTTGTCGAAACAGGTGTGGTACTTCCTCAGTACCCGCAGAAGAGGCAAAGACTTACCTAAGGGAGTTTTTGAAAGCAATAACCGTTAAGGAAAACGGTTTAAAACTGCTAATCTCATACCTTCGTCATACCTACATGCAAAGAGTTTCGATTCTCCAAAAGAAGAAAGTTGCTGCTGATGGCGAGTTGGTTAAACTGTATTCAACCAGACAAATTCTAGTCGAGAAAAACTTGGAAGGTGTATATTCCAATGAAGTCTTTAAAGAACAGAATGTAATTATTGAAGAGAAGATCAAGGACGTTCTAATAACCAAAGATAGCTCTCTTCTAAATAAGTACAACCTTGAAGAAACAGTAAAGTTTGTTAAGGAAAAGTTATCTGACTTAGGAAAAACGTATCTAGATTCAAGCTTAGAGCAGAAAAGAGTCCTCCTCGGTTCGATTTTTCCCTCCGGAATGGCTTGGAGCTACCCAGGCATTTCGAACCGCGATATTGGACCGTTGTATCAGTCAATTTTACGATTCGGAACACCTGGTGTCCA
>JBBDPM010000004.1:0-107783 GCA_040876345.1 Candidatus Woykeibacteriota bacterium
CCCCCCCCCCCCCCCCCCCCCCCCCCCCCCCCCCCCCCCCCCCCCCCCCCCGAAATTGAAAACTTTTTTGCATTTGTACAAAGAAATTACCTCATTGGACAATCTTTTTCAAGCTTGGGATGAATTTAAGAAAGACAAGCGAAAGAAAAAGGACGTTGGAAATTTCGAAAGACACCTAGAAGATAACATTTTTGATCTACACAAAGAATTAGTAAATAAAACTTATAAGCACTCTGCTTACACCGGTTTTTACGTTCTTGATCCTAAAGTTCGTCATATTCACAAAGCTTTAGTACGAGACAGAATTGTCCATCACGCCCTGTTTAAAATTCTCAACCCTATCTTTGAACCCACCTTTATCTCGGATTCTTTTTCATGCCGAGAAAATTACGGAACTCACAAAGGGTTTGAGAAACTGGTCAAATACAGTCGAAAAGTTTCGAAGAACTACAAAAGCCCTTGTTGGGTCTTGAAGTGCGATATTAGAAAGTTTTTTGACAGCGTTGACCATAAAATTTTACTCGGTTTTCTTGAAGCGAAGATTAAAGATCCAGATTTAATTCACTTATTTAGAGAAATAGTGGGCAGCTATGAAGTTGAGGTTGGAAAAGGACTTCCAATCGGAAATTTAACTAGCCAACTTTTTGCGAATGTTTACTTAAACCCCCTTGACCAGTTTGTGAAACACAAACTAAAGGTCAAGTACTACGTTCGCTACACTGACGATTTTGTTTTATTAAGTCAAGATGAGAATTATTTGCTGGAAATTATCGAGCACTTAAAAAATTTTCTTAATTCAGAACTAAAACTAAGTTTACATCCAAATAAGGTATCTTTAAGAAAACTTTCGCAAGGTATCGATTTCCTGGGCTATGTTTCTCTGCCCTACCATCAAGTCCTTCGTACTAGAACTAAAAAAAGAATTTTTAGAAAAATTAAGGAAAAAGCCCTTCTTTATAAGGCAAGTAGTATAAGTTCAGAAACTCTAGACCAGTCAATTCAGTCTTATTTAGGTGTTTTGAAACATGCTAATACGTATGGTTTAGAGCAGAATTTAAGAAATAAAATCTGGTTTTGGCTGCAGCAATAAATCTGGAGACTATTATTTTGCCGCTTTACCACTTTATAATAGGATCTGTTCGATACAAATTTCACTTTTCTGTCTAGCAAATTCTGCCCTTAAAGGGTCTATGAATTTTAAGCAGTTAAGGGCAGATTACATTCTTAGCAACTTCCTCAGTCATTTCCCTGCTATTAACCGTGTTGTTTTAGATTTTCCAAGTATTTTACTTTTAGCGCTAGTATTAGTAGCAATTGCAGCCGTTATTTTTGGTGTGAGGATGTTTCTTCTCTTTAGAAATCAGCTCAAGGAAAAATCTGTTTTCCTGGAACTCACGCCTCCTTCCTCTACGGAGCAAGACGCTTCCACTACCGAAAGGTTATTTTCACTGGTTCATGCACTAACCAATAAAAGATCATTTACTGACCATTTACTCGGGAATAAAACCAGGGTTTCCCTAGAAATTGTTTCAACACAAAACCAAGGTATACGCTATTTACTAAGAACTACAAAGAAGCAGGCTAATACTTTGCGAAGAAGTCTTATTTCCTACCTTCCCCAACTCTCCATAAAAGAAGTTGAAGATTACCTGCCAAAAGACACTCGAGAGTTAAAGAACCGCAAATTTGAAGTAGTTGAATTTAAGCTTTCGCACCACTTTGCGTTCCCTTTGAACAAACAGGCTGATTTAGCTAAGCATGATCCAATTGCTTACATAACGGGAATGATGACAAAGCTCGATAAGACTGAGTTGATCTCACTACAGGTTCTACTTGCAACAATCAAACCAACAGAAACGAAAAAGATCTCAAATATCATTTTCTACAATGGGGACGTACTAGATCATTTGAATTCTAAAAATATACCAACATACCTTAAAGTCCCTGCTATTTTACTAAAACTTGTTCTATCAGCAATATTCTCAGTTGTCATGCTCCCGTTTTGGATTATTTCAACTCTTGCTACCAATGAGACGACACCAATACCACATCTTTTAAGAAATAAGACTAAAAGTGACCGCATCAGAACCTCTTTTGAAAATGAACTGGTTGAATCGATCAATTCAAAAATAAACCAGCCTCTATTTGAGGCTACAATAAGGGTACTAGTCATTGTAAAAAACAGTCAAAATCTAGGAGAACGCGTTGGTGGATTTGCTTCTTCATTTGCGACCTTTGCCAATAATGGACATCAATCAATCGTTGTAAAGAAAAATCCTAAATTTGTTAAGAAGTTATTATTTATTAGCTTTAAAAAGCGAATCTTTGCTCTTTCTACTAAATCCCACATCTCCGTTTCTGAAGCATCTGACATCTATCACTTTCCGTTTACCAAAATTACAAAAACAGAAGATATTGTAAAAGTTCACAGTAGACAATTACCTGCACCAATTTCACTGAAGCGGGCGGATGATTTAGATATTACTTTTGCTATCAATAGATTTGGGGAAAGTACAACGAAAATAGGTCTTAACCAGGAAGAGCGCAGACGCCATATGTATATTCTTGGTGCGACTGGAACCGGAAAATCAACTCTGCTTCTTTCAATGATCAACCAAGACATTGAAAACGGCAAAGGTCTGTGTGTTATTGATCCACATGGCGATTTAATAGAAAAGATTCTACCAACGATACCTGAAGACAGATTAAAAGATGTTATTTATTTCAACCCAGATGATGTGGGTTATCCGATTGGAATTAATTTGCTTGAATTAACCCCAAACTTGGATGAAGAGGAGTCTCTGCGAGAAAAAGAATTTATAACTGAAAGCATAATTTCTCTTTTCCACAAGCTCTACTCAGAAAAATACTCCGGCCCGAGAATGGAATATATCCTTAGAAACACGATCCACACAGCCTTCACTGTTCCAAATGCCACTTTGTTTACTGTCTACAAGCTTCTTATTAACACTAAGTACCGAGAAAGGATAACCGATCAGTTAACAGATGAAAACCTGAAAGACTTCTGGGGATATGAGTTTAGTAAAGCGGGAGACTATCAAAAGGTTAAGATGATTTCGCCGATTACCAATAAGATCGGACGTTTTCTATTTTCGGCAACTGCTAAGCGAATTTTAGAACAGGAAAAATCCAGCATTAACTTCGATGAGATTATCGACAGTGGAAAAATACTTCTTTGTAACCTCTCTAAGGGAGGAATCGGGGAGGATACATCTGAAGTATTTGGGATTTTGGTGATGACCAAGATTCAGCTAGCTGCTCTGAAGAGAGCAAGAGTGGATATAAGCAAAAGACGCGATTTTTATTTATATGTAGATGAATTTCAAAACTTCGCCACCCCAGCCTTTGCTCAAATCTTGTCAGAAGCTAGAAAGTACAAACTCGGCGCTATTCTCGCTCACCAAACAGTCTCTCAAATTCAAGATAAGGATTTGGTTAACATAACACTTGCCAACACCGGATCAATAATCTGCTTTAGAACGGCGAATCCTGAGGACGAGCGAATGATTCTGCCCCAGTTTATTCCCTATATTCAGCAGGGCGAGATAGCCAACCTACCCTCATTTAACTTCTACATGAAGATCAGCGCTTTAAACTCAGAAGAACCCTTCTCTGGTGAGACAATCCCTGTAGAAACTTCAAATGACGATGGTCGAGTTAATGAGGTTGTTGAATCTTCCAGAGAAAAATATGCACTAAAGTACAAAAAGCCTGAACCAGCACAGGTAAAAGTTAAAAAACAAAAGGTGATTTTGCCAGCAACTACCTCAGTTGGAAATCTCCCTTAAAGTAAGCACTTGTTAATAAAAATATAAATTCTACACTTTGTTTGTGAAGTTACCTGTTGTACAAAAACATAATTTTGGCTGTGGGGCAGCTTGTGTAGCTTTTGTCTCTGACTTCGACTACTCGAAAACCATAAATTTATTAGGTAGATATAAAGCATCAACCGAAGGGTTCTATTGCAGAGAGTTGGTTATAGCCCTTAGCTTACTAGGACTTTCTTATGAGTATCGTTATGTTACTTCTAAGCTTAGAAAGGAAGTTTGTAAGAATGGTGTGATTGTTTTTATCAGAAGGTCAGCGAGCTTTCCAGAAGGCCACTATCTTGCCTACTGGGAAGGTTTCTGGATGGATCCATGGATTAACTTTTCTAGGACTAAAGATGTCAATCTTGCTAAGTGTGGGTATAGGAAGTTACTACCCGAAAGGGCGATTTATGCGTTATTTCCTGTTGTCTAAACTGGCCCCACGCTTAGGGTCAATATATTCTCGTTTTTAAACCTGTTTTCTTCTGTATTCTTTACCTCTTTCCCTTATATACATAAGGGGAGGAAGTGATATAATCCCGAAACAGAGGTGAACTAAATAATCTCCTGCCTCTTGCCCACATCTCCTCAAAACTAAATGGAATCTCCGAACATTACTAAAAAACAAACAGAAATCCCTTATCTTCTCTACAGATTCCGCTTCCTGAACACACGACACATTCAAACAATGATGAACCACAAAGACCCACGCCGGTCAAACAGATGGCTTCTCGATCTAACCAAGAAGGGAATACTGGAGCGAACTTACTCAAAAAAGTTTGGTGAAAACACAAAACCTGCGGTTTACTTCCTGGCTAAAGGCAGTAGGAATATTCTAAAAGGCAGGAAGGGAGTAAATGAAGCCCTTCTAAACAGAATTTACCGAGAAAGAACCCGTTCCCAATCTTTCCGCGACCAATCAATGTTTATTGCTGACGTTTACCTGAATCTCAAGTCTCAAACGAAGGGAGAGTACCATTTCTTCACTAAATCAGAACTTGAAGACCACAAGTATCTCCCTAACCCCCATCCTGAGGCCTACATTGCCATTAATGAAGGCAAGGAGTTAAAAAGATACTTCCTTAAAATAATCGACAAACAAGTGCCGCGTTTTGTCATTAGAAACCAAATAAAAGACTTATTTAAATACTATTCTTCGGAAAAGTGGCAGAACCAAACTAAAAATCCATTCCCAACTGTCCTAATTATCTGCCCGAGCTACGTAACCCGTGCATTTGTTGCAAAATTCATCGCCGAAACAAGAGGTTACGAAGAGGCGGAATTAAACTTCTACCTTTCAACGGAAGACCAAATCAAAGCGAAAGGAATTAAACCCGACATTTGGCAAAAAGCGGGCTAACCTCTCTGGTCACTAATTACCTTGTAGCCACTTTCCATAATCTTGTTAACAAGCACTGTGACTATTCCCTGTAAATCACTTCTCGTGTACTGGTCTTGATTGTCGATAAGTTCCAGAATTTCGTTTTCGTATTGATTTGTGAGCCTTGGATCTAACATAATTATTTCACCTCCTTTTTGGATTTTAATGCTTACGGGTTACCGCAACAATGAGTTGTGGCAAGCGGCAAAAACTAAATCTCCAATGCGTGCAGTTTTATGACTTCAGAAAGCGGACGAGGTTTAAAATACAAATCACGCTCAATTGGCAGATTAAATAATCCGCGAACTTCTTTTAACTCGGAAAGCCTAAAGTAACCCAGTTCCGGAAAGTCTCCGGCAACATAGCCAAAGAATAGGTCGCTGCCATCAAATTCGGTTGCGTACCAAACCCACTTGGAGCCGACAAGAAAAAACTTACAGATAACCTGCGGATCGCTTTGATTTTCTGTTTCTCCAAGAGACGGAAGTTTAACTAAAACGTATTTAGGTAACAGCACCATTTAGTTCTCTCACCCCCTTCCTGTCTTAAAAAATGTAATTCTGGAAGCATGCGCATGCTTTCAATAAGGGAATTTATTAAGCGGGGTGAATTTTGCAAGGGCGAGCTTTAGCTCGTTTATCTAGACCCTTGCCAAAAGAGGGGTGCAGCCCCTTTCAGGGCTTGAGTATGTTGAAAATACAGAGACTGAAACTCGAATAGTAAAGGGCAGAGTCGTAAGCTTAACTGATTATGTTTCCGCCCTTTTTAAGAAGTGGGTACTGGCATTTGAAACGGCTCACTTTTCTCAAGCACAAATTCTCCTACAGCTTCTCCAAGAACTAGGCAAATTATTTTAGAGTAATTTTTCTCGAGGTAGAGATAATAAGCATTGTAATCGTCGCTCATTATAAAAACGTCATCTTTTGGATAAACATGAAGCTGTGGTGGTATATCTTGTTTTTTAAGATTTTCAAAGTAGCTTCGAAAGCCATCTGATATTTTTGGTTTAAAGTCAGAAAATGGTTTGATTCCTTCCACTTTTATCATTGCAACGGTAACAAGTAACTTTCCGCTGTATGCCTCTTTAAATAGATCAATAATCTTTTGATCTTTTGGTTCATGATCTCCACCAAATTTAACTTTAATATCAGATATATTAATAGTAAATTTCTCCCATTTTTATTGAATTATTCTTTTTCTCAAGTTTTGTCATTGATTTTTGTTTTTCTGCTTCGCTGTTCAAAGTATTAAATAGATTTGTGAAATTTTCAACCTCTTCTTTTGTTGGTTTTTTCTTCATTTTAAGTAACTGGATTGATTAATTGTGGAGTATCGTTAATGGGTCTATTCACGTCCGAACTGACTATGTAATCGGTCATATAGTTTTCTTCGTAAGGGTCAAGTAGAGAATGTAGGGTTTTTACGTCGGTTTCTATGTTTAACCAAACCTCTTCATCTTCTTTGCTTAGAATAACAGGCATCCGGTTGTGAACGGGTTCCATTAATTTATTCGGCGTAGTGGTGATGATTGTATAAGTTTTGAATTCTTTTTCCTCGGCGTCTTTCCAAATATCATAAAGACCAGCAAAGCTAAAGACGTTGTCATTTGCAAGTTTAAATAAATAAGGTGTTTTAGTTTTCTTATCAATTCTTTTCCACTCATAGAAAAAAGAAACCGGAACTAAACATCTCTGTGATTTAAATGGTTTTCTAAAGGCTGGACTAGTTTCTACAGTTTCACTTCTGGCATTAATGGTTGAATAAGCAATCTTTGGATCTTTACTCCAGAATGGGATTAAACCCCATTTCATCAGCCCTACCTTATTTGGAGAATTTCGAGTGACAATCGGCATAATCGATCCGGGGGCAACATTGTATCTTGCCCGAAGGTCATCAAGCTCATTCTCAAGCTCAAATCTGTCTTTAAAGTTAGCTGGGGGAACGAAACCGTATCTTCCGCACATAGGGTAATTATATAAGTCTTGGCAATTTATTGGGCTAAAACTAATTCTTCGAGTTCTTTAACTCCACCAAAGGCAACCCGATCAAGAACAATGCCATCAGTATTCATCATGTTAGCAGGTGAAATGACAAAGTGTCCGTACTTTTCATTGATTGAATCAAGGGCGACGCTAAGTCGTTCCTTTTTTTCAACATCTTCAAATAAGTTAAGTTGCGACTGATCTGATTGAACTAATTCAAAACAGGTAACCCCAATTTCTCGCATGGGTTTTCTATACGGTGAGTGCCAAAGAAGCCGGTACATAATTTTGTAAATCTCACGACTATCAAAAACAATCTCGGTTAGACTTTTACCTTGGTGCCAATAGGACCCATCCCTGTAAACAATCCCTAAATGCACTCCTTTTGCTTTAAAACCAGCCTTTCTCATTCTGGCTGTCATTTTCTCGACCAGTTTTTGCAGAACCGGAGAAATATCTTCGGGGGTTACGTAAGTATCCTTGAGGGCGACACCATTACCGTAACTCTTGCGGGCAAACTCTCTGTCGTCGACCTCATAGCCTCTCAGCTTCATGTACCACCAGTTAGCTAGTATCGACTGAAAAGCCGAGCGTAGCTGTCTCAAGGGGGCTTGATACATATCCATAACGGTAAAAATCCCTGCGCTGTTAAGACGTGCGGCGTTTCTTTGCTTAATGTAGTGAAGCTCGACAAGCTCAAGTTCAGAATAAACTTTTAAATAATTATCTTTATCAATAACATCAAGTCCATCCGGTTTATGCAGTCCGGCGGCAAGCTTTGCCAAAAACCTATTTGGAGCAATGCCAATATTGACAGTCAACCAGTCACCAACCTCTTTTTTAATCCGCTCTTTAATTTCACTGCCGGTTTTAACGAGTCCCTTGTTAAACGCTGGGAAACCTTCAAAGTCCAGAACAAACTCATCAATAGATTTAGGAACAAGCTGGTCGGTGTAATCACTAAGTAGTGCTTTGAGCCTTAAATGGATACTGCGGTATTTCATCGGGTCAGGTGGAAGAACAATAAGATCAGGATAGAGAATTTTGCCGTCTTTAACTCTCATTCCAGTTTTAATGCCATATCTTTTGGCTTCAATTGATGGGGCAACAATGCATCCAGTGGGGGTAGTAAAGGCGGCAACGGCGATTGGTTTACCGCGAAGCAAAGGGTTGGCTTGTTGCTCAATGGTTGCAAAACAACTGTTTAAGTCAATGTGCATGATTGTACTTGGATTTTGGGTAAAGTCGTTTTTAATCGACAAGTCCATCTGATACCTCCTCGATTGTCCAGATTAAACTCTCAGTATTTAAAACCAGTCTGAAAGCAAGAGTGTCACAAGAGACGGAAAAGACATGGAAAAAAACTCTTCCATCCCTAAAGGTATGATGAAGCCCGACTTTTTTAACTAGATATTCGCGTCCTTCCCAAAGAATTACTTTAGGAGTGGTAACTCTTGTCGTATGGTTAAAAACAGTTTTAACTGATGCTGGAATTGAAATTCGTTGTATCATAGCAGTGCCCAAACATAACCCGAAGTACTTCCATATTATTACCCAATGATATTTGAGTCAATCCATACAAAACATGTCAGTGGAACAATTAGAAGCAAGATTTGGGAAATTCAAAAGGAATGTGCTACGATGAAATTACCTCAGACTGAAACTCGGATAAGTAAGTTGTTATTCTGGTATGTCTTCTCCAATAGGAAATCCCATTCGTGCTAGCGGGTTATTCGTTAAATCAGTTTTCTTAAAAAATTCGTTTTCTTTCAAAAATTCCAGTCGGGCGTGGTTAGGTATATATAATTTTGTAGAAGGAGATTTAATATTTCCAAGGTAAATATTCCGGAGATTAAACGCTATTTCATCTAGGATCCTGATGATTTTCGCGGAGTTTGAATTAGCTCCAGCTTCTCCATATCGAAATGCTAGATATGCTTTCGATAATTCTTGGAGTAGTTCTGTGTACTCTTTATTTTGTAACAGTTTCGTAAAATACTTTTCGCCACTTTTATATTTCTTTAGTAGTTTAACTAGGTCGTGACCATGCTTTTGTTGATAATTTAATTTGAGAATCGCTTTAATATAAAGCTCTATTGCCTGATGGGCATTTGAACACCCAACGGCTATCCACCCACACTGCAAAGAATAACGAGCACTAATATAGTATCCATCTGCATTACCAAACAAAAAAAGGAATTGCAGAGTATTATCAGAAATTAAACTAAACGGTGTATCAGTCATACAATTTAGATGTTTAATAATTGTCTATATATCTCAACCATCGCAAGAGTATCCAGTTTGCAATATTCTTCAAGATCAGCAAGGATTTTATCCTTTTCTCCGTTCCGCTTACCGTCTAGAACCGCTTCCATCCATAGTCTTTGAGCAGTTGCTCCTTCATGAATTCCCAGTTCCTTATAGGAAAGCTCAGTTACCAGTACCGGAAGCACTTTTTTAATTGAAGCGCTGCCGCCGAAATCTTTGTGAACGTACCAATTGCTTGAAAAAGGAATCATTAAGTCATCTATTCTTTCGTTCAACTCTTCAAAAAATGTCTCGAATTCGGGTACTAGTTGCCCTAGAGATTTGTTACAATTTTTCTCGAAACTTTCACTCCAAGTTAAAACTGTACCCTCTTTACCAGTGTTTGCTTTAAGTGATCTACTCAGCGCCTTAGCGGGGTTAGAGTTGTCCTTATGTAAATACATAAAATGCTTAAGTTCACCACCCGGTTTGTCTAAAACATGCAGAGAATACTGAAACGGTATTTGCTGGTAAGGATTCATCCCATCAAAGTAGGGAATGACGCTGGAAAGGGTTTCATAATCTAGAAAATAGAGTGGGTACTTCAGGTTCTTGAGAAACTTCTTGATTGAGACTTTATCAATCGTTTCTTTTCCGTTTTTGGTTGCCAGCACCTGGTGTCTTTGTTTATCGGTTAGTGGGAAATCGTCATGGATATCAATTAGTTTCTCAATTTTTAGCTCTTCCAGTTTGCCGATTTTGTCGGCAGTAACCATGAAAAGATCGTAAATGCTTTCCGGCTCAATCTTAGCGAGGCTTCGGTAAATATCCAGCCAGTCACTAAAACCCTCTCCCCGGGCAAGTGAGGGGGAAATATTGGGCATTTCGCGCGAAGCGATAACTTCAAGCGCTTTGGCGATATTTTCCTTCGTTTCTTCCCTTTTTTCCTTAACCTTCTCGGTAATATCAGTGGTAGTGGTTATTTGGCTAGCTTTTACGTCCCCATTTCTCATGTAAGAGCTGTTAACGTGAATAACCGCGATCTTGTTAACTTTGTAACCACAAGCTTCAAGAACGACCATTTGAAAGGCTAGATCAAGTTCATGTTCAGGTTTAACCTTGGTACTGGATTTAATTTCGTAAAGATCAAAAGTGTTAGCGGAAATCTTAACCAAAATGTCACAAATACAAGTAATATTCCCAGATTCAAAACGACCTTGGGAGATAATTTTAGCTCCCTGGTTCAAAACCTTTAAGGTTCTTTCCGGCATGGTTTTGTATTCATCAAAACCTTCAAACCCAACTGTAACTATCCCAGGGAATAACGATTCAGCATATTTCTCAAACATATGCCCGGCATCAAAAACTGCCTGGGTGTTGTCATCCACCGCCGGAAGTTTGTCTTTGTCATGTTTCTTCAACCACAACCAAGCGGGGTGCTTAAGAAACATTAAATATTCTGATTTGGAAATTATTGTGCTCATAACTTATGCCTTTGATCCAGAAGGTTTGTTGTCACTTCTGCCATCTATCAGAATAATATTTTCTAAACCAGTTAAGTCAAGTTTATTCAGAATTCCATTTACTCTTACTAGCTCTTCTTCAGTAAAATAAATTATGACTTTGAAATCCTGAAGTGTATTATTAGCCCTTTTGTACACATCAACTTGGTTTTGCAAACCTTGCTCAAGCTTCTTGTTGCTTGCCAATTTAAATTCAACTAGGGTCTTATCTGCATTTCCCTTTGAAACTTTAGCATCCACTGGACCTCTTCCGTTATTTACCTCTCGATTCACATCAAACGTTGTAGACTCATGACACACTAGGCCAAACAAAAGCTGCAGGTCTTTCTCTCCTTTTATTCTCTCCGCTTTGTGGTAAAAGAGTTTGTAACCATCATTGTTTTCAATATAGTTTTTCAACACCATGATTTTATCTTTTGCCTCCTCAAAGCTTCCTGAAACTGGTTTGTAGAATTCTGTTTCAGCTAGTCCAGAAACAAACTGCTGGACATTTCCTATATAAAGATTCTCTGAATAAACAACTTTTTCTGTGCTTATACTTTCTGCCTTAGAACCATTTTGTTCTTTAAATTTTATATAGTAATCAATGAGGTCAGGGAATTGCTGTATGGTAGCCCAAGCTGCAACAGCCTGCTCTTTTTTGGTCGGTTCTTTTTCATTACCTCTTTTGTCCTTTTTTGGAAGTAGCTTACTTAGAAAATAATTATTTATCTGGAATCTTAATTGATCATCAGAAATAGCAGCTGGTATTCTTTCAAACTCATCAATTAAATCAGTATTGTTTATCCATGTTTCATCGCGAGTTAATAGCTCTCTAGGTGTGAGAATTATAAAGTCATTGTTGAATTTAGGAAGATTAAAGGTTTTCTCCTCCCAAACTTCAGTGTCATAATTAAAATGAACACGTTGAATTCTGAATTCCTCAAGAAGACTCTTATCAATATTTTCTACGGAAAATTCTTGCGTATATTCTAAAAGGAATTCTTTGATAAGATTTGTAGCAAAATCGCTAATATTGTCTTTTCCAACACCATCCTTTATTAAACAAAGTTTTTCTAAATGGCTACCATTTGTAATGCTCTCCTCACCAAATTTAGGAAATATTTTATGCAAATTTGCATTTAGTTCTCTGGCGAAATCTGGCCCCAAACCACTACCCGCATTGCCTTTCACAGAAAAACCGAACCAATTTTGCCGCACTTCTTTAAAGACAAACCATGCTTTTAAGGCACCTATACTTATTTCCTGGTTTTCAGCGGATTTATCTCTAAGAAATATTAGATACTTAATTATCCCGTCATGAAGTATTTTATATTCCTCCTTATCACTGTGAAAGAGAAGAAAAGGGTCGATGAACAAGGGTAAATCAGATACTAGTGAGATATTAAAAGCACCATACTCTTCGAGAATTTTTGGATTAATTTTGAAATGATCAGCGAAATATAATTCCATAATAAACAAAAAAAGCCCTTGTTAGGGCAGTGAGCTAATTATATCAGAACAGTTAGCACTTATTAAGAGTTGTCTGCTAACCTGGTCGGCGAGCGGTTCACTTTACAGCCTATCTCGACGAAAGTCTTTGATAGTTCAACTTTACAGTTGCTCCAACCCCCTAAGAAAACGCACAACGTCTATTTGAATCTTTCGACTATTTGTAGAACGTCGGCTTCACTACTCAATTTCATCAAGTCTTGCGAACTTTCTTTCGCAAACCGATTCAATTTTGACAAATTAAAGTGGCAAAGTTGAAAAAACTTAATCTTTGCAAAACGAAGAAGAGTAGGATTATTTTTTATGAAAAAACCAAGCCGTAAATAAAACATTTCGTACGCCATAAGCAAAGCAAAAAAGTAAAGAAAAGGAATGAATGCTGTGGTTAAAATTGGGGGCATGACGAGAGTTTTTAAGTTTTCAGAGCTAATAAATCCTTGGTAATTCCCAACAATATTAATGAAAGCGAAAAGTATAAAGAATACCCCTACCCCAGATAAAAGATAGTCAAGTACTTTCTTAACTTTTGCGTACTCTGCTTTTGTCTGAGCTAAAGCGTTCATGGCTACTACAAAAAACAACGCTGGGACTAAAAATAGCTCTATAAAAAAATTGAGAGTATAAAGATTTACGATAAACTCGATTACTATAATTACTTTGAGGTTATCTCTCAAAATCTTCCTAAAAAAACCAGCTCCTCGCGTTGCTTCATTAGAGTTTAGAAGCAAAACAAACGCCGTACCCAAGAACCAGTAAACGGTATCTCTGATAAGAAATGTACCCCAGATGTCTAACTTATGCAGAAAAAACACAATCAACATAGAGTAGAAAATAGCAGCGACTATCGGAGTTAAGATTTTCCATTTAGAAAAAGTTTTAACAAGATCCTGAAGGGAGTTTCTTATTTCTTTTTTCTGAATTGCCCAAACAAAGAAAATAGCGAGCCATACAAAAACGGCTATTTCTCTTGTGTTGAATTGTATGCCAGAGATATAAACCTCATTCATTTTTTGCTTACCACGCCTTATTTGCCAAAAAATAGTACAGACAGGATAGATACTATTAAGGCCATCAGTGCTATAGATAAATTGGTGACAGTAATTCTTGAGGCACTTATCTCATATAATTTACGATTGCAAGTTTCTACTATCTTGTTCTCTAAAGTTCCCAACAATCTCACTTGGTCAGACAAAGCCTCAATTTGTGCTTGTTTTTCACTAATATCGGTAGCAAGCATGCAATTTTGGAATTCAGAGATATCGTCATACAAGTCATTCAAACTTAATTTAAGCTGGTTGTAGTCCTTTAAAATACTATTTAGGTTCTTTTTACTATCATTCCACGAGGATGTTGCTGCTTCAGCTCTATCATAAATTCTTCTTAGTAATGCAATTAGCTCTACTGATGAAGCATATAGCTCATTTGACCAATGAAAATACCCCACGTAACTGGCGAAATCATTTAGCTTTTCAGGTGCATGATGGTATTTCTTTGGCCGCACAAAACCATCGCTGGATTTTTTGTTCCCATCGACAACTTCTTTGTGCGCTGTATTAAACGCTTGGTGTTTGATGTAAATTTGGTTTTTTCTCACAGACTATTTGCTTAATTTATGAATTTTAGGCTTGATTGATTACTGTGTCAAGGAAAATACTACAATTTATTGTCTATTATAAAGTAGATTTTTACCGGTTACCTTTTGCTCGATTGTGGGTTTTGCAAAGCATCTGACAGTTTTCGAGGGAAGTCGCGCCACCCTTACTCCATGCTGCTACATGGTCGGCGTCCATTTCGTCAAAACTCCAAATCTTAATCTTGTTGGCATCATGTCCAATGGCACAATGCGGACAGTTCGATCCTTTTTTCTTTTCAGCTTTAGTTGTTTGTTCTTTGTATACTGATTTTTTGGTTGCGTCATCAAAAACGCGAACCTCGAGCAATTTAGTATCGGTAGAACCGCCAAGAATGTACTCAAAAATTCCCTTGCGATTTTTGATGTACGGGTCGCCATACAGTTTCTGTACTTCGACTGACACTTTCTCGGGGTTATACTCTTTCTTGTGATAGGTCTCGTAAAGTCGCCCCCATTCAAGTCCGCGCATTTCACTTTCAACATCAGTAAATACACTAGAAACCCAGTCAATCACGTTGTTGAAATACTTTTTTAATTCGCTGATATCTTTAGCAAAGCGATGGCGGCTCATGTAATCGCCGATATTGCCCTTACTTACCCAATCCAAAGCACATTCCAAGAATTCTTGCCTGTTGGCACTACCCGATACATACGCGCTCCATTTTTGAATGTTGGCATTTTGGCTATTACTAAACTCAGCTTTGCCGAGCGTAACAAATGGGCCAGAATATACGGCGTTAAGCAATTCCTGATCATTCAGAGGAACCCCGGCAATATTGATTGTTTTGAACCACTCTTTTATCTCACTTTCTGTCCCCTCGCACTCGTAAATGAGAAGTTTACTTTCTAAAATCTTGGCTTGCTTGTCTTTTGCCATACCGCCAAAATATTGTTCCATGCCATTTTCATCTTTGATAGCAAACTTGTCAGTTATAAACCGTCCAACACTAGTGATACGCTGTTGACCATCCAAAACTTCCAAATTGCTAGCACTCACTTTATTAAAATAAATTAAACCTATCGGGTACCCCTTAAGAACTGATTCAATAACGGCCATTTCTTTCTTACCACCGTCAGACGCATAAATATAGTTGCGTTGGTATTCTGGCTGGATAGTCAATTTACCAGACAAACCAAATAGACCTTTACCCTCCAGTTCGTTATAGACAAATCCATCACAGATTTCTTTTACAGTTATGGTAGTTTCTAAAATTGTTTTCATATTATTTTTTCTTGTATTTAATAATTACTCTCATGTAAGGAATAGTGGCCTTTCCGTTTTCATTATAATAGCCAAGAATTGGATGGTCTTCACTAATTGATCCTGTGCCTCCATTTTGATAATAATTACTTACAAACTCTTTATTTAAACCCTTTGGTGTAAGCTCTCTATATAAGTTACCTTGACCTAATCCAATAATTTCAAACTGCTCGGGAGAATACTTATCCAAAAAGCTAATCGGGACACCCATCAAACCGTTATAATCGCTCGGGATATTTTTTACCAATGATACTTCTATCGCCTCATAATTGTCATATTTGTCATATGGTTTTTTTGTTACAAACTTGATTACCTCTGCCTTGGTCATAAGCGGTAATGGTTCGTGACGACGTCCATGATCAAGGTTGGTGAACCAGCGGACGCCTTGCACTCTAGTGATATAAACTTTCTTGCCACTTTCATTTGTTTTTATTTCACGAACTTGCTCTAAATTTGCAATACCTTCTGGTATCTCAAAAAACATTGCACCACCATTGATTTTATAATTATTACCTAACCAAATTTTATTATCCTTAATTAGAGGAAATATATTCGTATATTTTAAAGCATTCAAGTTGCCGATGATCAAAAACTTTTTGTCATACTTAACAAGTTGTTGTATATACTCACGAAACAAACTGAATGGCGGATTAGTTACCACAATGTCAGATTGTTTCAGTAAATCTATAGACTCGTCACTACGAAAGTCGCCATCTCCTTCTAGTGGCGTCCATTCGTTATTCTTGTTTGCCTTTAACTGCTTGGCGACATCTTTTAAGTTAAATTCGCCATCACCGTCTATATCTTTCACTTCGTTGATAATAAATTTGTTGGCGGTTATCTTCGGACGTCCTTTTGACTTTGTGAGAGTTTTGTCGTCGCCAAATAATTGTAGTTGCGTGTTGGCGACAGGTGATGGCTTGTAGCTGGTAGTGATAAGCTGATTTAATCCGAGTTTGTTAAAATTGAGCACGAAATAGCGAAAAAAATTGCTTTCAAACGGATCGTCGCAGTTGCAATATATTACCTTACCTCGGAATACATCGGGGTTATATTCTAAATATGCCCCAATCTCTTTCTGAATATCGCTATATTGGGTATAAAACTCGTCGTTCTTTACCCGTTTTGCATTTGTAAGATTTTTGTTTGCCATAAAATTATTCTCCACTCTCAATTCTTCGTCTGCGTTCATCGAGGGTTTCGCCGTCATACATCCAGTAATCAGTGCCTGCAACATTATAAGTAACCCCGAGAATTTTTTGAGCGGATGTTGAAAGACTTGTCACTTCACCACTATACTCAATTGATTTTCCTGAATTAAGATTTACGACTTTAGCTTTTTTAGACTCGTCACGGCTGAAATAAATTTCAGAACCTAACGGAATGTTTGCCAATTCAAAATTAAACCTTCCACGCCGCTCAAGCGCTTCCTCGTGCGCCTCACGGTCTTCCTTAGATTCAATTAAATCTTTTTTAGGAGTAATATTTTCAACCTCTGCCAATTTTAAAGCCGCGACCACACGTTCCGGTGCAATTTGAAAGAATTCCCGACGTGGGTTCACACGGTTGTTATCAAAGGCATCGTGAAGTTGGTGTTCAACGAATTGAGAATTTTTTACAGTGCAAGCATAGAAAACTATAAAAGGTAACGGTACGCTAGTTGATGCACTTAATTCTCGAACGCGTTGTTCAAGGTTGTTATTTGTTTTCCCAATCTTCACATAACCAGGCATCGCTTCATTAGTCAGGATATAAATAATCTCATTCATATATTTTAATCAGCTTTGATCTAACATCAGTCTCGTTATCTGATAGTTTCATAATTTTATTTAGCTTGATTTTATCAAAAAAAGCTTGAATTAAACAGAAGAACTTTACTTTTAGATTGTTATAACAGAAAAATTGAATTAAGGGCGGAAAACCCAAATCTTCAATATTGACCGAGGCAATTTAATTTTGGAAGTATAGAAATAAGGGGAAAGTATGTTGGTTTACTGCGAAAAGCAAGTTAGGCTAATTAATCAGGAGAGTTTTATCTTTGGATTATTGTAGAAGAAAATTCGTACTATGTGAAATTGACATTACTTGACAAAGTTGTTAATATATATTTTGGATGAGTGATAAGTCCGATACAGGTTGTTCTTAGTGTTCCCATTCATCTGTTTGGCTAAGCTAGGACAAAACAAGCCTGTAAGGCAACTCATCCTTTTAAGTATAAATCCTCAAACTTTACTTTCTCCTTAAAAGTTTCTAACCACTCTGTATCTCTTCTCTCATATTTTTGAAAGACTCCCCAGCAAAACATATCGGCAACCTGCAGCCCAGCACTTTGTTTCGAATCCCAATGATACATATCAAGAGTTACTTTGGGATCTAATCTACCTTGAATTTGAGAGCGGATATAAAAATTAAACTCATCAATCTCGGGTTTACTTTTGGACCTATCAATAATAAGCTCGACCCTGTTTACATGGTTCTTTTCAAAAGGAATTTTGTCGATAACTTGTCTTGCAATAAAATTGTAAACTCTGGGTTTATCTTTAGTGAGTCTATCAAAGACCCTCTTCTTATTGAGAGTTATTGCATAAATCTCAAATTTAACTTTACTTAATTGATTGTAGAAGTACTGCTTAACTTCTAAAGTTGTATCTTTTCCTTTTAACTCTTCAACAATTCTTCTGCGGTGCCTTTTGGGGTTTAGTTTTCTACGCAGGGTAACCTTTACCCCTTTTGTTAATTTTCGATTGTCTTCTATCCCACTCACAGCCAAAATAGAAATCGTGAAGAATTTTGAAGGTTTTTTGTTGACAAAGTCAAACCCTAAATCACCACTTTCGTCTAAGTATAAATACCACATAGTTCCGTTTGATTTTATCAAAAAAAGCTTGAATTAAACAGGAGAACTTTATCTTTAGATTGTTATAGCAAAAAATACGTGATCATAAAACTGCTTGACTTGTAATTTTAACTCTGATATAAATTGATTCACTTAAATATTGTTTGTTCTGAACACTGCCTCAAAAGGCAGTTTTTTGTTTCTAATCCACCCGAAAGGGGGTGAAGGCATGAAAAAACTTATTGTATTACAGTCATTATTTGTAACCTCTCTGATTGTTGCCGCTCCGGCGTTTGCACAGAGCGCAGATGTGTCTAAAATCTCGAACTTTATCCAAAACATAATTACAATCTTAGTTACTCTCTCAGGATTTGTGGCAACAGGCTTTTTCGTCTGGGGAGGATTCAGCTACATTACCAGTACCGGAAACCCTGAATCACTGGATAGATCAAAAAAGACGATCTTCTATTCAGCAATCGGTTTGGCAATTGTACTTGGAGCATTTGTTATCAGTAATATTGTCACTCAGGTTGCAACTGGCGCGTTTGGCACAGGTAACTAAGGCAACTCTCTTAAGCCTAAATGTTATGAGAATGTTAACTTTTTTTGGCGCCGTGGCCTTATTTCTAATATCGACTACTTCGGCATATGCCGCGAGTAACACTGAAATTGCCAATTTTACCAACCAAACCCTTTCTGTCTTAATTATTATTGCTTCTTTGGCCTGTACTTTTTTCTTAATCAAGGGCGGTTATGCCTATATAACTTCAACTGGAAAACCCTATTCCCTTGAGAACGCTAAAACCACAATTAGAAACGCACTTATTGGTTTTGTAGTTGTTCTGGGAGCTGGAGTAATTTCTTCCCTTTTAAATAATGCCTTTACCACACCAACATCCGGTCTAAATCCAAGTCAACTTAGTCTGACTCCAATCGTGCCTTCAACTCCAACCGGCGGTTTAACGCAAATACTACTTGATGCCGTATCCGGTTTTCTACAAAATATTGTTCAAAGTGCAACCAAGCCATTAACTGACGGGATCGTTTCCTTTCTGACTACAACACCGTCTCTGGTTTCAAACTCGGTCATTTTTAACTTTTGGTTGGTCGTAGTCGGCATTACCGATTCGCTCTTTGCGCTGGTAATTGCCCTTTTAGGTTTCCACTTGATGAGTGCTTCAACTTTTGGGTTTGGTGAAATAGAGTTTAAACATTTACTCCCAAGAGTGGGCCTGGCCTTTTTACTAGCCAATACCTCAATCTTTCTGGCTGACTGGGTCGTTCAAAGCTGTAATGTACTGGTCTCGGCGGTCCTGCATGCAACCGGGGGTATAAACAACGCTCTGGTAACAAATGCATTTGATCCGACTGCACTCTCAACCGGTACAACTCCGCTTATTATGCTGATTTTTATGATCCTGTTTGTAATTTTAGCAATAGTCCTGCTGCTTTTTTACGTCAGCCGGCTGATTTTTATTGCCTTAGGTGCAGTCCTCGCACCTCTTATCTTTCTTTTATGGGCAGTTCCAAAATTTACCGACTTTGCCGAAATTTCGATGAAAACCTACATCTTCACCGTATTTACGATTTTTGTTCATGTCGTAGTTATTCAACTTTCAACTGCATTTTTAACCCTGCCCGGACAAGTCGGAACAAATTCTCTGATTTCAATACTAGTTGGAATTGGGCTTTTGTTTACTCTTTTAAAAACTCCTTCAATCATGATGCAGTTGGTTTTCTACACTGCCGGTAATAGCTTGATTAAAAAAGTTGGCGGCCAAATTATGAACGTCATGACCACGGATAAAAATGCGCCAGGAACAGTCGAGGAAACTGGTAGAGCTGTTTCTACCCCGAGAAAGGTGGTCAAGGCGTGAGAACTCAAGTAATTCCAGCCCAAATCACCACAGTTGAGGATAAAATTGCCGGAAGTCTGAATTTAACCCAAATAATTCTTTTGATCTTTCCAGCTTTCTGGGCAACTATTGTTTATTCCTTATTTATCCCGAGACTTCAGCTTTCCTTATATAAATTACCACTGGTTTTGATTGTTTTGATCCTTTGTCTTGCTCTTTCAGTTCGAATTAAAGGCAGGGTGGTAATTAACTGGCTAGTAACAATTTTTAGATATAACCTGCGTCCGAAATACTATGTATTTGATAAGAACGATAGCTTTGCCAGAACACTGGATTTGCCTAACTTTAAAATGAGACAAAAATCCCAAATCAAGAAAACTATTACAATAGATGAAACCGAGAAAATTGCCGCCCCGGTAACAATTGGCAATTTAGTAAAACTGGAAGGATTATTTACAAATCCTAAATACAGCTTTTCATTTAAATCAGGCCGAAAAGGAGGCTTAGATGTTGCTTTTAAACAAGAACAAAAATAGGGTCAGCTCAAGGCGCCAAATTCAGATCAAAGAGGTCAAAAACGGCACTTTAGTTCTGCCAGACAATGAATACAGATTAATTATTGAAACCTCCTCAATAAACTTCGAGCTTAAAAGTGAGGAGGAGCAGGATATTTTAATTGACAATTTCCAAAACTTTCTTAACTCGCTTCCCTGTGAGCTTCAAGTTCTGGTTCGGGTTCGTGAAGTCGATATCGACCGTTATTTGGAGGAAATCGGTAAGAGCAAAGCGACTGAGCGCGAGAAGGTTTATCGAGATCAAATCAAAAACTACTGTAGTTTTATTAAAAACTTGGTGGCCGGCAATAAAATTTTATCACGGCGTTTTTACGTGGTTATCCCTTATAAGAATTCTGACAAAAACAGAGAGTTTGCACTAATTGAGGAACAAATTAACTTGCAGAAAGATATTATCCTGAGAGGCCTGGAGAAGCTAGGAATGAAAGCCAGGGTTTTGGACAGCTTAGAGCTTCTCGACCTGTTCTACAGCTTCTACAGCCCTGCACAGGCCAAAACTCAGGAGCTTAAAGGCCACACCATCGAAGCCCTGCTGGAGAATCAATATGTTTAATACTCTTGAAAAGCTAAATGAAATATCAGCACCTTATCTTGAGAAGCTCAAGAAAGTTAACCGCCGTAAGCGAACTTCCAAGAAAGAACAGGTTAAAAGATCATTTCAATTTAACTTTGGGGAGCAAGATCAAATTGATTTAATTTCTTACTCCGGTCTTGAAGAAAACAGCACTTACCTTCAGGTTGATAATAAATTTGTTCGAACACTTTTTATTTCCGGCTTTCCTTATGTAGCCTCAACCGGCTGGCTAAACATGCTGATTAATTTCAATCACAACATTGATATTTCTTATCACATTGAACAGGTAGATCCCATTTATGCCCTGCCTAAACTCAACCGGAAAATTACTGAACTTGAATCAACTAAACGAGCCATGCTCAAAGACGGCAAAGTCATAGGTTCGGAAATAACTGATCCGCTCAAATCAGCCATAGAGCTTAAAGACAAAATTCAAAGAGGTCAGGAAAAACTCTTCCAAGTCTCAATTTATATGACCATCTCAGCTGACAGCTTAGTTGAGCTAAATAAAACAACCACAATTTTGGAAACTGTTATGTCGACCCGACTTTTTTATATCAAAACCGCCACCTTTCAACAGTTAGAGGGATTGCAATCCACATTGCCCCGAGCAGAAAACATCTTAAACCAAAGACGCAATCTGGACAGCTCTTCGGCGGCCTTAACTTTTCCCTTTGTTTC
Organism: Candidatus Woykeibacteriota bacterium; assembly: GCA_040876345.1. Classification (GTDB taxonomy): domain Bacteria; phylum Patescibacteriota; class Microgenomatia; order Woykebacterales; family RBG-16-39-9b; genus JBBDPM01. Next base: position 21,871 of record JBBDPM010000004.1, read on the forward strand.
CTCAGAACTCGTGCAGGAGTCCGGAATACTTTATGGAATCAATAAATCGAATAATTCACTCGTAATTATTGATAGGTTCTCGCTAAATAACGCTAACAGTATTGTCTTTGCCCAATCCGGAAGTGGTAAAAGTTACACCGCTAAAGTGGAAATTCTCAGACAACTGATGCAAGGAACAAAAGTCATTGTAATTGATCCGGAACGTGAATATAAACAATTAGCGGCGTCAGTAAACGGAACCTATATCAAGTTATCAGCCAAATCCATAGAGAAAATAAACCCTTTTGACTTTTCTTTAAGTTCTTATGGTGCCGAAAACGATTTAGCGGAGCATATTCAGGATTTAACGGAAATTATTTCTCTCATCGTCGGGGGCTTAAATTCAGAGGAAAAAGCCATTGTTGATAAAGCAATCATCCAAACCTACAAACAACAAGGTTTCTCACTGAATTACACATATATTCCAAAAGAGAATAAAAGTACTCGAGGTCGAAAGCCAAAAGATAGAACTTACCCGCTACTGAAAGACTTTTACCAAGTCTTAAAAGAAATGCGACAAAAAGACCTTTGTGATCGTTTGGAAAAGTTTGTCAACGGGTCACTCTCTTCGGTCTTTGATTCCCAGACTAATATTGAACTTAATAATAGGCTAGTTGTCTTTGACATCAAAGACTTAAATGAATCTCTGCGAGAAATAATGATGTTAGCGGTTGCAAACTTTGTTAATTCGCAAGTTAAATCAAGCCCGCAGAAACAAATTCTAGTAATTGATGAGGGCTGGTTACTCCTGGAACATGAAGAGAGCGCCAGATTCGTTTCGGCACTTGTGAGGCGAGCCAGAAAATATTACTTGGGGGTAACGATTATTTCCCAACAGGCAAATGATTTTCTAAACAGTGAATATGGTCGGGCGATTGCGTCCCAGTCGTCGCTTAGAATCTTAATGAGGCAAGACACAACCACGATTAAAAAGGTGGCTGAAGAGTTTAAATTAAGCGAGTATGAAGAACAGTTTCTTTTAACCTGTGATCGTGGAGAGGCACTGATAATTTCCGATCAGAACCACGTTGCCCTAAAAGTTGTTGCCTCAGACAAGGAACATCCTCTCCTAACTACTGACCCCAGAGAGATCTACATTTAATCCAGTGTCTCCAAATCTTTCCGCGATTGCAGCAATTTGGTCTTTCCGTCGAGAACTAAAATTTGTTTTCTTCGCCTTTCTAATTACCTTACTTATTCCCGTGCTTGCCGTCATTTTAGTTGCCAATATCGGCTTGAGTGTAGTTTCCAATGCGCTGGCGACAATAAACCTGCAGAACAACACTGTCGAAATCCATGATCCGAGAACCGGACAAATAGTCCAGGAGCTTAAAATAACCGCTGTCTGGCCGGTACACGGGATTGTGACCCTGGAATTCGGCGAAAGCAACTTTCCTTTCCAGGTTTTTCATACCGGAATAGACATAGCCAGTCCTACGAGACAAATTGGCGATCCAGTGACACCTTTTATGGAAGGAACGGTAACTTTTGCCGGAGAAATTCCCCTGGGACTTGGAAAACACGTCATAATTGATCACGGAAATAATATTACTTCCTATTACGGTCACTTAAGTGCCATTTATGTAGTAAAGGGACAAAAAGTAAAACCGGGCGACATAATTGGGGCGGAAGGAGAAACCGGCTGGGCAACTGGTCCACACGTGCATTTTCAAATTAATGTCTATGGAATCCCAGTTAACCCAAGAACTTTTTTACAAGGCAACCCTTCTTTAAGGTGAAATACAAACTATCTCTAAAGATTGTATAATGAGGAAAATATGAACTCTCAAGAACAGCTAGGTAAAAACTTAAAAAAAGCTAGACAAAAGTCTGGAATGACCCAGGCCACTGTGGCTGAAAAGGCCGAGGTACATGTTAATTATTATGCTAGAATTGAAAGAGGTGAGGTAAACCCGTCGATTGAAATCTTGGAGAACATAGCCAAAGCTTTGAAAGTAAACTCTTCTGAAATCTTACCTTTTTAAATAAATCTCTTGAGTTTCAGAAAATCAAACATTTGATTTACAGTTTCAGATCCTTCTATCCTTCTCATTATTTCGCGGCTGTGGTTTTGGGAAAAAATGTTAAGACTGCCTTCCCAGAGAACAGTTCTATCAAGTATGGCCAGCTTTCGATGGTGATTGCCCAGGCAAATTAGCACTTGAACTCCTACGACTTCAAATGCTCGTATTCCCGTCTCGGATTGTTGTTCGAGTTTGATCTCATGCTCCTTTGGATTTCTCGTAATGACGAACACCCTTACATTTTTGTTTAGCAATTTTTTAAGAATTGGTAAGAATAATTTCATTCTTTCGTTGGTTATATAAGGACTTTCAATAATTACTTCCTTTTGACAACTGACTAGGTCTTTTATAAAAGCTTGGTAAAAAGTTGTCTCATCAAAGAGTTGGGAGGAGAACATTACTCTTCCTCCTCTTCCTTATGGTAAACTTCCATTAACTGACTCAGCCAGGCTAAAAGCGGTTCAAAAGAAAGTGCGGTTGGGTCACCATATGCTTTTTGTTCAGACAAAAAAGCTGGTTGGAGGGTATCGTAAGGTTGTTTTAGCCTCACATCCACAACTGTTTTGTTATCAATAACAAATTCCTCGATAAATGCATTGATAAACATTCTCTTAGTTGTGGGATCTGCGATTTTGTAGAGATCGTAACAATTATTAAGTATACTTAGTGTTTTATCTAAAGCCCGAAGTCTCATCTTCTCGTCCTCTGTGGTTGATTGTCTATGTTGATTTAGAACAGCCGTTTGTCGATCGTACTCAACAATCTTTACTTCATAAATATCTTCCGGTATTCTCTTTTCCAAATGTTCCTCGACTAACCTTAACCGCTTTTCCAAAAGAGCCTTATACGCTTTATCAGCTGTTTCTTTTGTTAACCCGGACTGTTCTTTTACCTCCTGCTCAATTTGCTTAACCCGTATTGAAACTAAATTGTACATTGCCTTAGGAAGTTGAAGTCTCTTGAATATATTCTCAACCTTATCCTCGAGAATTGATGCTGACACCATTGGTTGGTCACAAAGCTCTCGACCGTTTCTAATTGAGCCAATACATCTGTGATAGAGCCACTGACCTCTTTGTAAATCTCTTGTTAAACCACTTCCACACCTGAAACATTTTAACTTACTTGCCGTTAAGACAACATCTGCCGTATTAGTAGTTCTGGTCTTGGGTTTCTGTCTAAGTTTAAGAACCTCCTGAATTCTGTGCCAGGTTGGATCATTCCACATTGGTGGGTGCTCTCCTTTTGACTCCACAACCTCGTTCGTTTTTCGATCTTTAAATGTAACAAGCCCTGCGTAGAACTTACTTGAAAGTATTCTCCTCAAACCCTCAGTTCTAATAGGCCGCCCGTTGTGAGTTAGGTATCCTGAGTTGTTAAGCTCCTTGCATATTTGGTGAAGGGTAAACTGATCAGTAGAATAAAGTTTGCCTGCGTATTTAAGTGCATCAAATCTTTGTGGATCAATCTCAATCCAACTCTTTCTTCTCCCGTCCTCTAGCAGAATTCGTTTATTCAAGTATCCTTGCGGTGCAACAAACATCCACTTGCCATCCTTTGTTCTCTGTTTCATACCTTTTACTACTTCTTGAGCTAGATTTCTTATATACCATTCATTAATCAAACTCATTTGTCTTCGAGCAAACCAACCAGCAGGATTTGTGGGGTCAATGGGTTCTGAAGCACTAACAATAGACACCCCAATTTTATTCAAGTCTTTTTCATACTTCTGAAATTCAAAATCGTTTCTGAAAGCTCGATCGAACTTGTGAATGATTATATATTTGAAGAATCCTTGTTTAGCGTCATTAAGCAATTGGTTAAACTCTTCTCGGTTCTCAGCCAGCTTCCCACTTTCTAAATCGACATACTCTCTGTAGATTGGCAATTTTGGTGGTAGGATAAGGTTTTGGCCAAACTGAATGGCCTTGTAACAATTGTCGAGCTGAGCTGGTATCGAGACTTCTTTCTTTTGTCTTTCTTCATCACTCATTCGACAATAAATAGCTACTTTCTCTTCTGGTTCAATCTTTTTCATTATCACTTCCATTTTGTTCTGATAAATTTACAGTGTCAACCATACCTGCTTGTTCAGACAAATAGGTTCGGTCCTTATCAAATGCTTGCCAAACTGCCATAGAAAGCTCTTCAACTCTAAGTTGCCAGATCTTTAAGCATCCTCATTCTGTTCCCCAGTCTCTTTCCTAATAAGTTCAAGGTCTAGCATCTTGCCCTTCCTTAAACTTCGTTTGATAGCCCCATCTTTTTAGAATGCCTTGAAAGTAGATGGCTCTCTTTCGAACAAGACGTCCTTCGGTGGCGGCAAGTTTAGTAAAGCTCAAAGCCTCGTATAGTTTCTGGGGGTCGTAGTTATTAGCAAGTAGTCGGTAATAACCAAGGCTTCTCTCGTCACTGAGACCTTGAGCGAGAACCTTCGCCACACTTTCCTCTTCTAAGCCAAAGGAGCTAACCAAGTGGTTGACTTGGTCTGTTACAGTAATACTGTTAACTGTATTTGAATTCCTCTTAAGACTGTTAACAGTTTCTTCTTTTCCCTTCAAGGTTTCTTTAAGACTTTCCATAAACTAAAATCTGCCGGCTCAGAGAGTAACCAGCAGATTACGGCCTCCCTGAAATTGCCAACTAAAAAGCAGCCCTTGGTTCATCGTTAATCTTTAATCATTTGACGAACTTTCGGCTGCTACCTTGAGCAACTGTGGAGACTGGAAAGTCCTACCACCTTATTTATTTGTTAATCATATTATAACACAAGCAACAAGATTGTGCTGGAATCTCTTTAATTAAACATTGGCCTAGCAGCAAATAAGACGTGAAAGCGTCGGAGTCGTAATGCGGCACATCCCGTTGACTCTGACGCTGCTAGGCCGATGACGAGGGGTGTGTCGCACTATTTTGCGGCACATTCACAACCAAAGGAGGTCTAGCAAATGGGTTACTGGGAAATAATAGGTATATTGTTCTTGATTTCCGTTCTTCTAGCGGGGATCTTGGAAAAGAATTGGAAACCGCTACTTGGTTTGATTGGAGCAATCATATTTCTAGTCTTATTCTTTCTCTTTGTGGACTGGCTTTCACCTAAACCTGGTGAAACCACACCCGAATCCGATCCAAGTTGTATCGAAATGCAAGGGCAAACAAGGTTGGGCTGCTAACCAATTTCCTAGCAAATCTTAACAAGTAGGTACTTACTCAACATTTCTCAACAAAATCGATTCTGTGAGCAAATAGGCACGCTCAGAAACTTAGAATAGATGTTTAGGGCGATTTCCCCAAATACTGCGCGACTAGGTGAGGCATTTAGATAAAGTAAATTATTTTCCAAAAAGGGTGGTGCGGTAGGGCACTAGCATTTTGAGGCTGAAGTTTCTCTAAACTCCTAAATACTATTTAGTTATTTTAAGTTTGCCGACAACGAGAATAATTGTTAGAATAGACTACTATGAGTCAGAATAAGGCAGCACTTACTAACAAACCAAAGAAGCACCACTATGTTTCTCAGTTCTATCTGAGGGGCTTTCTGGATTCAAATAGTCAATTAAACATCTTTGATAGGTACAACAAAGTCTTTTTGAAACGTACTCCTGGTGGTATTGCTTATAACGAGAACTACTACACTGTCGACACCAAACAGGAGAAGGGCAGCACTATTCTTGAAGAGACACTCGGGCTAGTTGAAACAAAAGCAAAGCCAGTAATTGACAAGCTAACTCAGCACGGAGCTGTGTTAACCAAAGAGGAACGTGAGAATCTTGGCCTTTTCCTAGCTCTTCAACAACAAAGGGTGCCTGATAGTGAAAAAGCTAAGCGGGAAATGGCGGAAAAGACTTATAAAGCCGTGGCTCAGAAGTTTGCTCATCTTTTGGCGACAAATAATGAGGCCTTTGAAACCACCAAGAAAAAGGTGCCTAAAGTTAAGGGCTCGCCAGAATTAACGCAAGAAGATTGGCTTGGGCTTGCTACAGGTGAGAAGTTTAAATTGGAAATTGAGGTACCGCACAGTTTTGTAGTTAAGCAGATGTTTGACTTGGCGCTTGAAGTCGCTCCGCTTATTTGTCAAATGAATTGGAAAGTTCTTTACGCATCGAAGAGTAGGGCTTTCACTACATCAGACAACCCATTCATCTTAAGTGGTAGTCCTTGGGCTCCAGGTAGAGGTGTGGGGCTTATTACGCCGAGGTCAAGAAAGTTCTTCCCTTTAACAAAGGGCGCTTGTTTGTTTATGGGCGATCAGCCAACAGCAACACTGGAGTTTGCTAGTGCTACTTCAGATGGGGTTCGTCAAATTAACAGGTTGACTGCACTTAACAGTGATAGATATATAATCTCTCATAATCAAGATCTGCTGAAGAGAATAGTAAAGATAACGAAAGTCGATACCTTCATAAAAGAGGAACGAGTTCAAGTAGGATAGATTTACTCACAAGCTGTGCCGTCACCATCCCTATCAAGGTCGTAAATATCATAACCTATTACCTGAACCGGGCCTGAGACATAAGCAGGGCCATTTCCAGATCCCCCAGCGCAATCAACATCGCTAGCAATTGGAACACAACCAGAATAGTTGGGGTCACAATTTGATTTCTGAGCTAATGGGGCAACATAAGTGCCGTTCGCCACAATCTTTTTCACAGGTTCAGTAACAATCTTTTCAGAAATCTTTTTGCGCGAAACCTCAACACCACCCTCATAAGTAACCTCGTACTTGATCTCCTTTGTACCATCTCTTCCTTCCTGAGTTATCCTCGTCTTACCTTTTTCCAGCGTAGTGTCGATAGCTTCCTCAGTTTCAAAGGAAACGTTCTCGGTTTCGGTAATAGTCTTAACTTCGTTTGTTGGCTTTGATTCTTGAATGGTACTCTCTACTTTGGGAGCTGGTTTCGGTTCAGATGAGGGTGAAACAGCCGCAGCAAACACAGTGCCGCTTACTAACGCGGCACCAATAAAGGCAGCCTTACCGGCGAGCGAGAGAGCGGAGAACTGAGATTTAAGTTTGTTCAGCATATTTCACGGCGATTGTACCATATTTGCTTGATAAAGTAATAAATTGCCTTTTGGGTCTATAATGAACCGGCAATGCAAGAAGAAACTGAAAGCTCAAGTTCTGGGTCTAACCTCTGTGGTGGTCTATTTTGGGCCGTCGTTATTATAGGTGGTTTGATCTGGTTTGGAAACAAAGTATACAGAAATAACATCGAAAGCGAGAAGAAGCCTTTTTGGAGTGGGACTGAAACTGTGCAAGTTTGCAAAGCTCCGTATTACTCCAGCAGCGACTGCTACAAACTACCCGTAACTTTGATTGACGAGGAAAGGGCACAAATTAGATTCAACAATGGAGGGTATGTTGTTGTCGGCGGCCTAAATTGTTGGAACGCGGCAAAGTTGGATGAGACTCCTCGTTATGTCTTTTGCAGAAGTGAGGATAATGAGGGAAACCGTTGGGATTTCCTACCGAACTGGGTAAATTATTAAAATGGTAACTACTAAACAGGCACTTCAACGCGTGCTTTACCCCACCTTATCGTAAGGATCATATTCGACTTCTTCCGTTTCTGCGAAATTAAAGTCCCCAGAATCATCGTCCTTAATACCTAAGTAACCAGCAAAGCCTGTGTCGAGGTTTATTCCTTTGACAAGAGTAGGAATCTTTTTGAGTATTTCTTGAGAGTACTTCTCAGCATTGCCATTACCTACCACGTGCAGAATGGTTTCTTCCTTGCAAGATTTCAGCATTTCTTTGATAATTTCATCTCTTGCTTTGTACCCTATTAGATAAACCTCGTCCGCCTTACTAAACAATTCTTTGCCTGCCGCAATAATCTTTTCGTAGAACCCAGTCACGAACTTGTACTCTTTAATTGTCAACGGGAGAAATATAAGTGGGTAGAAATGTTGGTTGCCAAATCTACTACTAACAAGAGGGTGTAGTTGGTTTAGGTCGGGGTGATTTACTTCTACAACCTTTGTGTCTGTAACCTGTAAGGGTGGGGCACTAAAAATTAGACTGCTCGCAAGATCATAACGAACTCTCATATCAAAGCGACCCTCTTCAGATATACCCCGATCGTCCTTTCTCTTTGGTATCAACCAATTAACTGAGCCGTGAGGTTTGAGATAGACGATATTTAAGTCATTATTAAGGCAATCATCCAATGTCCAAAATTCTGCGCCAAACACCTCACTCAGGGCTTTATCTAGTAATATATCGTAATTGAAGTTTACCAAGCCAAACTCCTCCTCACTCTTAGCCAGCTTGTTTGCAAACACCTTATAGAGGTTTGTTTCGTCATAAGTGTCGGATACCGCTCTAAGTAGGTTCCATACATATAAAGCTATTCTTCCAAAGAGTCTCATCTCTGACTCCTTTTGCCAAGGCTTCTTTAACTTCTGTACGTTAAGCCAACGTTCGGTTAAATAATCTTCCAAACTCTCGTAGCCGGAGACATCTTTTGCCAAGGACTCCAAGTCTTTTGTAGATAAACCTACTTCCTTGGCGCGATCAGCGTATTGCGAGTTAAATAAATCGTTTGTTACTGGAGATTCGGTCACTACAGTATGAACTTGCGATCCTTTTGAAGCTCCAGCGCCGAAAATGTACACTTTCATAGCTGCCATTCTAGCATTTTTGGCCTAAATTATACTAGTTTTCCAATTAATCTAACCTTATAATCACCATATATGCCGTTTTACTTGTATGCCTGGATTGCGACTATTTCCTTTGGTTTTGTAGTAGTTATAGTTAAGTTTGCCAGTAAGTATTCCATTTCAAACCCATGGCTGTTTAATTTTCTTACTCAACTCATACTAACGCTCCTACTGATACCCACTGCGATTTACTATCGTTCGTTTTTGCCAAGTGAATGGCTGTTCCTGGGCATATCTTCTGTTTTTAACGCTATCTGGGTACTCATGTACGTTTTTAGCCTATACAAACTAGATGTATCTGTATTCACACCTCTTTACAACTTTAGGGTCATATTTGCTGTCCTTTTTGGCTTCTTTCTGTTGGGAGAGACGCTTGCACTTTACCAATTAGCTTTGTTTTGTGTGATTATAATCGGAGGGCTTTTTGTAAGTATTGATGAGAAATTAAGCCTAAAATCATTCTTTAATAAATCAATCGGTTTAGCTATAGTTGCTATGTTGTTTTTGGTCCTAAGTAATATCTACGCTAAGAAAACCTTGGCTGTAAATGATGTTTGGGAGGTAGCGCTTTGGACAAATGTAATCACCACGTTATTTCTGATTCCGACAATCCCGAAATTTCGTAAAGATATAGGAAAACTTGGGAAGAAACAAATCCCTCCCTTAGTTCTAATGGGTTTAGCTTCAGTAATAGGCACAATTTTCGTCAATCTGGCTTATCAGATAAATGTAGGTGTTACAGCGATAATTCTTGCTATACCAACATCTATGATTTTGGCTGTAGGCATTTCTATCTTTATACCAGGCTTTCTAGAGAAACATACTAACAAAGTCTACGCAATTCGTTTTACTGCAGCGGCTGCTATGATTGTTGCTGCTTTACTGATATCATTGTGACCCTGGATTATTCTCTCTAATCAGTGCTATAGGATTTTTGTGTCGAGATTCTGAGACACCCCTTTTTATAGGGTCTCATTTGTCTCATTTAGCCTCCTGATGAGACAAGACCCTTGCGACTATAATCGTCCTCGATTTAGTCCACGAGGTGGTCGCAAAGCGCGAAGCGATCTACATCTCGCCGCTTGAAACTCTGCGAGTTATAATCGCAGATTACATCAGCTCTTGTAACACAAGAGTGTTATAGCGACTGAACTGACCGAGACCCCAATGCTTCACCATTGTTGTTTCCTTGGTGACAAATGGCCCAATTAGCTCGAAGGATAAGTAAGTTCAAGAAAGGCAGGAGGGCAGGTAAGAACTACGGTTTGCGAGAATCAGAGGTTGCACTACCAAAAGCTCTACCATCAGCTTTGGCAGCCTCTGGTTGAGAATCTGCAACACTATTAGCAAAGTCTGCATTGGAGTTTACCTCACTAACAGATTGTCCAAAAGTTTGACCATCTAACTTTGGTTCCTCAGGGGTTCTTTCCGAAACCCCAAGGTTTGCATTATCTTCTGCAGTTGTATTGTTGATAACAACATTTGAAGGCTCAGCTCCTGTTGGGTGGTTTTCCTTTACGTATTCGGAAACAGCAGAACCGGAAATTTTTGCTTCATCAGAAGGATTAGTATCTTTTGAAGCTGGAACAGACCCACTAACTGCAGCAGAAATACTAACTACAATGGCAAGAACGGCAGCAACAAAGGCTTCTATCATAAAATTAGTCACCTCCTAACCAATAGTGTTATTACTTGTATTGTACAGATAAATTACACATTTATAATTAGGAGCACCTTTCGAAAAGTGGGCTAAAGAACCTTCGTGGTCACCAATTAGCCTCTTTTGACTAGCCTTCTATGCAAACTGTATAATTAAATTAATGCTCAATCAAAATGTTCCTAATCCACTCGCCAAAAATCCTAATCTCTATACCCACAAAGTCTTTGCTGCAATTGGAATAATTCTAATAGTAATAATAATTATCTGTGGTGGGATTTGGTATTTTGCCCAAAGTGCTGAAGACAAATCTCCAACAGTAATTAAAACTTCAAATTGGAAAAGTTATTCTTCTGAAAGAGAAGGAATAAGTTATACTGTTAAGTACCCGTTAAACTTTAAAATTTACCCAAATTTAAAAACAGACCAAAACCCGTCCGTAGACTATATCAGTAACCAGTCTTCTCTGATGGAAAATTCGAAGCCAGGCGATATATCAATATCAATTAGTGTAGAAACTTCTGATACTGTTAATGATTCCTACTCTGATTCAAAATTAGGAAATGTTGAGGCTAAAAGAAAAGAAAGCATAGGCAGTTCAGTACATGGCCCAGACTCTTCAATTATTGATTATGAAGTGCCTTTCATAAACGGCAAGGATACCCTCATGGTTTCTTGCTATTTTATGCCAGCGGGGGATAAAAAAGGTAGAGACGCTTGCGAAAAGATAATTGGAACTTTTAATATTATCGTAGATAAAACTTTAAAATGGGATAGCTATACAAATGACAAATTCAAATATTTTTTTAAATACCCGTCAGACCTCGTGGTTATTAACGCATACGAGGATGTTTTAGGTGTGCCAACTGACGATAAGGGGTATAAAACTACAAGCAAAATTTATATTCAGAATGCAGCAGGTAGAATATTCACGTTATCTGTTTTCAAAAACAATCAAAGCCTCCCAGATTTGGAAAACAAAACAAAGACGGATAAAGCAAATTCTAATATTAGCAAACTTCAAATTTCGGGAGTTGAAGCAATAGACTTTAAAAGAGATGGAACTAAGTTTATGGAGGTGGTAAACCGTGGCCAACAATTTGAATTTGCGGTTGCTGATGAAACAAGAATAGACGAAGTGCTTCAAACATTTAAATTCCTATAAATTGCTCAGATTCTAATCAACTTAGGTAGTTATGCCCCAACTTGTTGTTAGCCTCGAAAGACTGTAGTATATTTAAGTTGCCCCATTGTGTCAGAACCTGGTTCAATGTGTTTAATTGCAGGGTTGCTAGGGTCACCATTAGTCTCTAGCACAAAATTCAAGAAAAATGGCGCACAATACACGTTTATCACTGACCGGATTAATGATTGCTTGTGCTCTCTATGGAGAATCTCTTCGTCCAGTTTTACTTCCCCTTAACACAAACAGCCAAATTATTTTTAGTGGTATTGTGATTGCTATTGGTTATGAAATTGGTGTGCTACTTTCGGTGACAGCTCAAAAATTAGGGATTAGGAAGGTCGCGTTACAAAGAAGCCTTAAATATTTTATCGCCACCTTAGTTGTTTTAGTTGCGGGGTTTCTCTCATGGAGGGCTATGGACGCTCAACAGAGCTTTCGCGACTTTTTAGTAATTGCGGCTCCTGCACCAAATTGGGTAGTAGTCTGGCTGGGATCTTTATTAGTAGCGGCATTGTTAGTTCATTTGGGTTTGCTAATACGAGCTTTTGCCAGGTGGTGTGGGAAAAAAGTGCAAACCTATCTTAACAAAAAATTTACCTACAATTTCACCTGGCTGCTAGTTGCTGGACTAGGGTATCTGCTGCTTATTTTATTGGTAGTTGTAATGCAAATATTAGTTGATATCAGTTCGCGAGCAAAGCCGAGGGAAACTTACCAGAAAAGCTCTACTTTTCTTAGCGGAGGCGAAGGGTCACTGATCTCTTGGGAGGGTTTGGGCCAAAACGGTAGGGAGTTTGTTTCTAGGGATATACAAGCTTTGATGCAGTCGATTATTGGGGAACTTCCGCTAAAAACGATGAAACCGATCCGAATTTACGCAGGAATCGACAACGAGCCAGATTTGGAAAAGAGAGTAGATCTAGTGATGAGAGAGTTTGAGAGAACAAGGGCGTTTGAACGTTCGGTTGTGGTGATGTTTACCCCATCAGGTAGCGGTTGGGTAAACCCCGTGGGAGTTGAATCAGTTGAGTTTGTTACCAGGGGAGATTCCGCCTCGGTTTCATTGCAATATTCAAACAATCAGCCAATCTTGCAATACATAAGAGATCGCGGGATGCCCGCTAGAGCCAGCAATCTTCTGTTTTCTAAAATTCGTAGTCGTCTTAATCAGGTGCCAGAGGTAGCACGACCGAAGCTTTACGTTTACGGTGAAAGCTTAGGTTCTCTAGGTTCTCAAGAAATGTTCCAGAATACCCCCCAAAGGAATCTAGTAAACGAAGTGGATGGCGCACTTTGGGTTGGTTCGCCTGCTTCCGGTCCACTTTGGTCGGCGTTTGGACTTGCCGAGTTATACTCTGGTGGAGAAAGCTCTTTGGTTCGTGTCGAGCCTCACTCGAGAGACTTAACTAGCAATTTGAGTTCGTGGGGACCACCACGCTTGGCATTTCTCTTCAACTCCACCGACCCAATTGTTTGGTCTAACCCACTAGTTATTTATAAGTTCCCAAGATGGTTAAAAGAACCACGCTTTCCGGAAGTAAGTAAAGAAGCCCGTTGGTTACCATTACTCACCTTTGGACATATGTGGTTTGAACTATTCTCGGCCAAGAATTTACCCAGTGGTATTGGTCATAACTACGATCAGGAAATTCCTTGTGCAATTGCAAATGTTGTACAACCTAGAATTGAGGAGATGTGCTAAATTTAAGGTGTTTTTTCATATGATTCCTAAAGTAAAACTAGAAAGGGACAGCTTACAGTACACAAGAAATTAGATGCGAAACATATACAAAGAAACTACAAAAAGATCTTTGATGAAGCCAAAAAGACTAAAGAGCCCGTGTTTGTCATGAAGAACAATAAACCACAGGTCGCCATCATCGATGCAAAAAAGCTTGAAGAGATGGAAGCTATACTAGCTGTTCTGGAAAGTAGAGAAGAGGCTAGGGCTGGTAAGACAAAGGTTTTGCGATCTCTCAAAGATCTGTGTTAGATGAAGATCCACTACTCGTCAAAGTTTGCTAGAGAATACAAGAAGTTACCAAATAGCGTTAAAGACATTGCTGAAAATAAAGAAGATATTCTTCGTCTTGATCCTTTTAACCCTCGGCTGAAGACTCACAAGTTAAAAGGAGAGTTGGCAGATTTTTATTCGTTTTCGATCACTTACCAGCTAAGGATAGTTTTTCACTTCGGTTGCTTGTTTTTACCCAATAAAAGTACAATATAAATAGATGTTTCCTTTTTCCAAGAAAACCGATTTTGGGTACTTGCGAAAATTCAACCTAATTATGGCTGCCTTGCACGCACTTCAAGGTATCGCCATTTTACTTCTTAGCACAGACTTCAAGCTTCCAGTTACCGCTGGATATTTAACCTTTAATGCAGCCACTCAAGCTCTGGAACCGGCTAAAGAAACTTTGTTTGATCTTTCACTTGCTCCCCTTGTGGCTATCTTTTTCTTTCTTTCAGCTGCGGCTCACTTAACCATTGCCACGCTTTGGAGAAAAGGTTACGAGAATGATTTATCCAAAGGGATGAACAGAGCCCGTTGGTTTGAATACGCGCTATCAGCAAGTGTGATGATGGTGGCTATTGCTCTTTTAGTTGGAATCTACGAGGTTACCCAGCTGATCATGATCTTTGCTTTGGTTGCTTTTATGAACCTGATGGGACTCTTGATGGAAGTATATAACCAAACTACCCAAAAGACTAATTGGCTCTCATTTATAATCGGCAGTTTTGCCGGGATTGTACCCTGGTTGGTCGTTGGCCTTTACTTCTGGGCCGCAGCGGCCTTTGGAGAAGGAGAGGTACCTACCTTTGTTTACTGGATTTACGTATCAATCCTTATTTTCTTCAATTGCTTCGCAATAAATATGTACCTGCAATACAAGAAAGTTGGAAAATGGAGGGACTATATTTTTGGTGAAAAATCTTATATAGTTCTGAGCCTGGTTGCAAAATCCGCTCTTGCTTGGCAAGTATTCGCTGGGACACTCCGACCGTAAAACTTGATATACTTAAAATACTATGGATAAAACACCTGTAAATAAGCTATTAGATCTTTCCTCCAAGACTGCTGTGGTTACCGGTGCAGGTGTAGGAATTGGATTTGGGATAGCCAGCCGATTGGCTGAGGCTGGGGCAAACGTGGTAGTAGCTGATCTAAGTGAGGAGAGAGCTTCTGAGGCAGCAAGAAAGCTATCTGGTAACGGTTTTAAGGCGACAGCAATAGCAGTCGATGTTTCAAAAGAGGAAGATGTTCAGAAAATGGCAGATGAGTCTATAAAGCAGTTTGGCGGGATAGACATATTAGTAAACAACGCTGGTATTTACCCAAACATTTTAGTAATGAATATGACCCAGGAAGATTTTGATAAACTAATCGCTGTGAACCTGAGAAGTGTGTTCCTATGCACCAAAAAAGTCGCTGAGAAGATGATTGGCCAAGGAAAAGGTGGGAGAGTCATCAACATTACCTCCATTGACGCTCTTCACCCCTCGTCTGCCGGTCTTGCTCACTATGATGCTTCTAAACACGGGGTTTGGGGTTTCACCAAGAACGTTGCGTTGGAACTGGCTCCACACAAAATCTGGGTAAACGCAGTGGCTCCAGGAGGCATTGCTACCCCGGGCGTGGAAGAAGTTCAGAAAAAGATGGAACTTCCCAAAGGAGTGGATATGAGTAAGCTCCTTGAAGCTTTTATGGCAAAAATCCCAATTAAGAGGATGGGAGATCCAGATGACATTGGCAAAGCCGTACTCTTCTTGGCTTCAGATATGTCCTCCTATATGACTGGTTCCCAAATTGTGGTTGATGGCGGAGTTCTTCTTTCTTAAACCTTAATTTTAGACATTCACTTTTTATACTGTCTCATTTGTCTCACTTCGGTATCCTCGGTGTAAACACTTCGACTTCACTCAGTACAAGCATTTAGCCTCTAAGCGATTGAACTGACCGAGACCCCAATGCTTCACCAAATTTGTTTTTGAGCCTCGCGGCTTCGCAATTATATTGATAGTGCATTGCTATTTGCCAACTAATGTTCTAATATAAATACATGGCTATATACATTGCAAACGAGGCTCATGAGGAAGGCGAACATGAAAATAAAGTAAAGGAAGTAGAAAGTTTTCGATCACCATTGAAGGAGGTAACTTTTTACGCCAGCTGTTCTACTGGTGGTCCACACCGCTCTTTTATCATAGTTCACGCCGACTCATTGGACGAGGCAAAATCTGGTGTCCCTGAAGGTTTTAGAGAAAATTTAGTTGAAGTCGAAGAAATGGACTGGGGTCCAGCACCAGAGTAGTTTATCCTTTTTCAAGCCATTCAAAAAATTCAGTTTCGTAGCCAATAATTGTCCACTTATAATTCTTTTTAGTGAGTAATGTATCTTTTACCTCCGAGATTGGTAACAATTTAAGTTCCTCCACCTCGTCTTTATCAAATTTAATTTTTGAAATGTCCCCGTACCAAAGTATTTTAAAAATAGATTGAAATTCTTTATGATCCCTATCTTTGAATATTTTAAAAAGTGTAAGGTCCTTTTTCCTAACGCTAAGGCCAAGTTCTTCATTAACTTCTTGAACAGCTGACTCCAAATATTCTTGGTTGGGTTTTAGATGCCCTCCGAAAAAAGGCTCCCAAAATCCGGGGTTACTATCTTTCTTCAGGGATCTTTTTTGACAAAGGATTTCGTCGCGGGAGTTTATTATCCAAACGTGCGAATTACGATGCCATAAGCCTTTGGAATGAGCCTCATCTCTTGGTCTTGACTCAATGGGATTATTATTTTCATCCACGACAAATATCTCTTCTTTTTTGTTTAACACTAAATTTATTCTACAGCACCCAAGGTATTTTTGATATAATCAGCCTCATGGAAAAAGAAAAAAGAAAAGTGAGCCGAATCTGCCTTTGTTCAAGCGCCTCCTTCTTTAAAGAAGTGTTAGAGATAGAAAAAGAACTTAAGAAAATGGGTTTTAGTGTTTCGGTGCCCCTCACCTCCAAAAAAATGGAGAAATCAGGCAATTTTGACGTTTCGCACTACAAAAATTGGTATAAAGATAAAAGTGAATATAGAAGAAAAGCGTACTTGATGAGGAACCATTTTGAAAAAATAGAGAAGAGTGACGCTATTTTAGTCGTTAATTTAAAAAAGAATGGTTTGGACGGTTACATTGGTGGTAACGGGTTAATAGAGATGGCTTTGGCTTTTTGGCTTAAGAAAAAGATATTTGTTTTAAACAAAGTCTCCGAGAAATCGTCGTTGTATGAAGAAATACTAGGAGTTCAACCTATCTTTCTAGATGCTGATTTAAACAGGCTTAGAGTCTAGGCCGATGTCTCTGCTTTTGGAGTAGTGCGAGGGTAATGGTGCCGTTTCACTCTTAGTCTAGCTAAAGACTTCTCTAGAGCAGCCGCTACAGCTGCATATTCTTCGCTAGATAGTCTTTCTTTATCTTTCAGAGCTTCTTCAGCTCGTTTTCTTGCTTCCTCTGCTTCCTTTTCGGAGATTTCAGCCGCTCCTTCAGCAAGATCAGTCAAAACAGAAACGTTTTTAGCAGAAATTTCGGCAAAGCCGAAGCCAACGGCTAAATGCGAGTCTTTACCTTTTTGAACTGCGATAAGCTCTCCCGGGGAGATTTGGGTTACTAGAGAGGTATGCCCTGGTAAAACGGTGATTTGTCCTGTAGTTGTTGGTAGGGACACTTGGTCCACCTCACCTTCAAAAGTTTTTTTCTCTGGAGTTGCGATGGTTAATTGCATGGTACTACTTTTTGACTTCGTCTATAGTGCCCTTCATGTAAAAATCGGCTTCGTCTGTGGAGTCATATTCACCATCCAAAATCATCTTGAAACCCTTGACTGTTTCCGCAATTGGCACGTATTTTCCTTCCCTTCCAGTAAAGGTTTCGGCAACAAACATCGGCTGAGTGAGGAGTCTTTGGATTTTTCTGGCTCTACTTACTGATAACTTATCTTCTTCGGATAGCTCCTCAATACCCAAAATTGCGATTATATCCTGCAATTCTCGATAGCGTTGCAAAACTTTTTGGACTCCTCGAGCAACACTGTAGTGCTCTTCCCCCACAATTTGAGGATCCAGGGCGCGGGAAGTGGAAGCAAGTGGGTCAACCGCCGGGTAGAGGCCTTGCTCAGTTAAAGCTCTCTCAAGAACAATTGTTGAGTCTAGGTGAGTAAAAGTTGTTACTGGTGCAGGATCGGTGTAATCATCAGCAGGAACGTAAATCGCCTGCAGAGAAGTTATTGAGCCCTTTTTAGTAGAGGTAATCCTCTCTTGCAAGGCTCCCATTTCGGAAGCAAGGGTCGGCTGATAACCAACAGCCGAAGGAATTCTTCCCAAAAGGCCGCTAACCTCACTTCCAGCCTGGGTAAAACGGAAAATATTATCGATAAAAAGTAAAACGTCTTGCCTTTTTTCATCCCGAAAGTATTCTGCAATTGATAGTGCAGTTAAACCAACTCGTAGCCTTGCACCAGGGGGCTCATTCATTTGCCCGAATACTAAAGCAAGTTTATCCAAAACACCTGCCTCTTTCATCTCGTTATATAGGTCGTTACCTTCTCTAGTACGCTCACCAACTCCAGCAAAGACAGAGTAGCCACCGTGCTCTTTAGCGACATTATTAATCAGCTCTTGAATAATGACTGTTTTTCCCACTCCTGCCCCGCCAAAAACGCCGATTTTCCCACCTTTAATAAAAGGAGCGATCAGATCAATAACTTTAATACCAGTCTCCAAAACTTCCTGTTTTGTTTCTTGATCGGTGAGGGCCGGAGCAGAACGGTGAATAGGATAAGTTTTTTTGGCTTTTATCTCGCCCTTATTGTCAACTGGTTGCCCAACCACATTTAAGATTCGGCCCAAAACTTCCTCACCAACGGGTGTTGAGATTGGGTTTTCTGTATCCGCTACCTCCTGTCCACGCTTGAGTCCGTCTGTTGGTCCCATTGCAATGGACCGAACAACGCCTTCACCTAAATGAGATTGTACCTCAAGAATCAGTTTTTCTTTGCTCGTTTCGACTTCCAAGGCATTGTAAATCCTTGGAAGCCCTTCTTTAAACTCTATATCTATGACCGGGCCAATTATCTGAACTATTTTTCCTTTATTCATATGTCACTCCATTGCAATTTGGGCAGTGGTTATGTCCAAAATTTCACTGGTTATTGCCCCCTGACGAATACCATTGTAAGTGAGTGTTAAATCATCAACTAGGTCCAAGGCGTTATCAGTTGCATTTTTCATGGCAACCATTCTGGAGGAGTGCTCTGAGGCCTTCGCTTCGAGAAGTATTTGGTAGAGCTCCATTAAAACGTAATGTGGTAAAATTGTCGCCAAAACTTCATCCGCATTTGGCTCAAACAAAGGCTCGGATATTTCTTCTTCGAATTCAATAATTAATTCTTCTAGAATCTTCCCATCTAGAATCGGAAGAAGTTGCCGTACTCTAGGTTCTTGCCTTAAAGTAGAGATAAACTCACTATAAAGCACGTGTACTTGGTCAAACTCGCCATTCAGAAAACCCTCAAGTACAAGTTTGTAGATAGATCGTATATCCGCAAGGGTCGGTTTTTCCGGTAGAGGGAAATCGGCTAATAAGTCTTTACCGGACTTCACTACATAATTTCTTGCTTTTTTACCGATTGAGATAAACTTTAGTTCGCCCACCAGACTAGAAAGCTCTTTAAAAAGATTGCTGTTCAGGGCACCAGCAAGCCCGCGGTCAGTGGAGAAAAAGATAATGGCAGAGTTTTTACCCTCGACCTTAGAGAGTAGGGGGTGCAGTTCAGGGTTGATTTTGCTAGCAATTCTTCGTAGCACTCGGTTTACTAGATCTGAGTAAGGTTTTCCAGAGAGGGCTGCATCCTGGGCTTTTTTCATTTTTGCAGCGGACACAAGTTCCATGGCATGGGTGATTTTAGCGGTGTTATTTATAGATTTTATTCTCTTGCGTATCTCCTTAGTATTACTCATGTTTGAAGCCTTTTTTAAATTCCCCGACTGCTTCCTCTAGTTCTTTTTCGAGTTTGTCGGAGAGGAATTTCTCCTTCATAATTGCTTCCGACAGTTTAGAGCGCCGTGCCGACATAAAATCTAGAAACTTTTTCTCAAACTCAGAGATTTTTTCAACTGAAATATCATCCAAATGGCCTTTGGTAGAGGCCCAAATAAGGGCGATTTGTCTTTCCACGGAGATGGGTTCGTATTGAGGTTGCTTGAGTATCTCCAATAAGCGTTTGCCTCGCTCAAGTCGCTTTTGAGTTGACTCGTCCAAATCGGATCCAAATTGAGCGAAGGAGGCAAGCTCTCGGTATTGGGCAAGGTCAAGCCGCAAAGATCCCGCCACTTGTTTCATCGCTTTTATTTGGGCTGCTCCTCCAACCCGAGAAACGGAAAGCCCAACATTAATTGCCGGCCGAGTCCCTGCGTAAAAAAGGTCCCCCTCAAGATAGATTTGTCCATCTGTTATTGATATGACATTAGTTGGTACATATGCGGAAACGTCTCCCGCCTGAGTTTCTATTATTGGTAGTGCTGTAAGGGAACCGCCGCCGTAATTTTTATTTAATTTGGCAGCCCGTTCCAAAAGCCTGGAATGAAGGTAAAATACATCTCCTGGGTATGCTTCACGCCCGGAAGGACGCCGCATTAATAGAGAAAGCTGACGATAGGCCCAGGCGTGTTTTGATAAGTCATCGTAAATTACTAGAGCGTCCTTGCCTTGGTCCATAAAATATTCGCCGATAGCACATCCTGTGTACGGGGCAAGATACTGCATAGCAGCAGAATCCGCGGCCGAGGCTGACACTACAATTGTATGGTCAAGCGCGTCGTTTTTTTCGAGTGTATCCACTATCTGGGCAACTTTCGATGTTTTTTGGCCAACTGCAACATAAATACAAACAACCCCGGCATCTTTTTGGTTTATAATTGTGTCCAAAGTTATGGCTGTTTTTCCTAGGCCTCTGTCCCCAATTATAAGTTCTCGTTGCCCTCGGCCAATTGGGATCATACTGTCAACTGCTTTAATACCAGTCTGCAGGGGAGTGTTTACTGGCTCTCGTGTAATTACTCCTGGAGCTATCTTTTCTACCGGGTACATTTTTGTAGTTTTAATTGGTCCCTTACCATCAAGCGGCTCTCCCAAAGCATTTACTACCCTTCCCGGCAAAGCTTCACCAACTGGGACCTGGAGGATCCGGCCAGTAGTGGAGACCTCGTCACCCTCCTTTAGAAGAGTGTAGTCACCAAAAATAACAATACCGACACTCGTCTCTTCTAAGTTTAAAGCTAGGCCCTTAAGATTGTTAGGCAATTCCACTAGTTCGTTGAAGGCTACATTTGAAAGCCCATCTACTTTGGCAACACCATCGTAAACCTCAGTAATAACCCCCACGTTTTTTGCCTCTTGGCTAGTTTTCAAATTTGCTATTTCTCTTTTGATTTCGTCTACTAAATTAGCCACGGGCAATCTCCTTAAAGGCAGATAGAGTTTGATTTATAGAATAGTCCCAGACGTTGTCGCCGAGCTTTACTTTCAAACCACCAACTAGAGACGGATTTTCCCTAAATTCAATTTCCAGACTTTTGCTTTCCCTTTTCTCAAAAATCTCCCTAATCTTAATTAAACTTTTTTCATCAATAACTTTGGAAGACTGGGTAAAAATTGTTTTTTGCCTGTAAAAAGAGCTAACAAAAGCCAAAAGTGATTTAAGGAGGCCGATACTTTTCCTTGGACTTAAGTTTTTGATTTTTTTAATCCAGCTAGAGATTTTTGCCTCGTCCAATTCCCCATCGGCAATATTTGATAGGAATATGTACTTTGCGATTTTAATGTCTTTCTTAGCTAATTTCATGATTCTAGTTCCTTAATTGACTTTTGCACTAGCTCCTGATTGTCCTTGGAAGTTAGGCTCTTTTCCAAAACTTTTTTGGTGGTTTCAGCTACCAAGTCGGCCATCTCTGCCTTTACTTGGGAGATCATCTTCTCCCTTTCAAGAGTGGCTGCCTCTTTCGCCTTAGTTAAAGTTTCTTCGACTTTCTTGGCAGTTTCAGTTAAAGTTTCTTCTTGAAGTTTTTTAGCAGCCCCCTTAGTTTCTTCGATTATTCTTGAGGCGCTAGATTCGGCAGAGGAAATTATTTCTTTTTGCCTCATCTCTGTTTCCTCAAGCCTCTTTTGAATTTCCTCGGCTTGTTTTACACTAGTTTCAATCTTTTGCTTTCTTTCTGCCAATACCTTCATTATCGGTTTGTAGAAAAACCGTTTCAGAATCAATAGCAAAATTAAAAAATTTACTATTTGAGCTAGTAGTAAGAGGGGATTTACCCCAAAATCTTTAAGAAATTCCATTTAGTCTATCCTCTAAAAGCCAAAACTAACGCGTAAATTGCAATTGCCTCGGCAAACGCCATTCCCAAAAGCATCGCTGGTAAAACTTTAGCCTGAGCTTCAGGGTTTCGACCAATCGCTTCCATAGCCTTGGCGCCAATCAAACCAATACCAATTGCCGGTGCAATACCACCGATTGCTATAATCAGACCACCGCTTACAGAAAACTCCATTTAGCCACCTCCTCTCCGGTTGATAAGCTGACTGCAAATTAATGAACAGCTTGCTTATCGGTAAGAATAACCATAAATACTAATGTTAACATCATAAATATTGCTGCCTGAACAAACCCGACTATTATTTCCAAAAACATAAAGGGCAAGGGAAGAATAAAAGCCGCCATTGACGATATCGTCAAGAGCAGAGCTTCTCCCGCAAATACATTACCAAAGAGCCGGAACGAAAGCGATAGTATTTTAGTAAATTCAGCGACAATTTCTAAGAGCCCAACGAATAAGTTTACCGGGTTCAAACTGATATAGCGTCCTAGATATTTGAAGATTCCTAGGGTGGATATTGAATAATAATGAGTGATTGATACTGATATCAGAGCGAGGGCTAGAGTCACATTTAAGTCGCTATTTATCGAGCGTAGTAGCGGAATTAAAGTTTTCTCTTCACCATGGTGCTCAAAAAAACCCACTGTCGAAAATCCAGGCAAAAGACCTAGGTAATTTGCGACTATTATATAGATAAAAAACGTGGCGACAAAAGGTAAAAACTTCTTTGCTCTTTTTTCATCAGCTAGACTAAGAGTAAGATTGTATATTGTGTCGATTACTACTTCAGCAATAGATTGAGCCAGACTGGGCACCAAAGAAACTTTTCGTGTCGCAATAAATGCCAGAGTGACTACCACAACCATTGTCAACCAGGTTGTGATTAAAGTATTGGTGATGGGAAAATTTCCCACCGTAAAGATTTTTTCGGCAAATAAAGTAACTTCCATTTTAGCTAGGTTTTCTAACCCCGGAGAAGGTGGCCATAAAAGTTTCTACGAATACGTCCGGATATCTTTCTCTGATTGTATCCTTTGCTTTTTGGAGGTTTTCCCGATGTCTTTCTAATGAGTTATCAGGTCCGTAGGCACCGCAATCTTCGTGATCAAAAATATAAACTGCTTCAGGCTGGTGAAGTTTAAAAGATATGTCAATACTACCCTCAATTTTATCAAAATTGAGCGAAGATCCCGGCACGGTAACTAAATCGTACTTACCTTCCAACTTTTCATCTTGGGTAAGATAGTCTCTAACCTGGCTAATGAATCTGAAATCAATACAGGTGATAGCTAACGCCTCACAATTTTGGCTCTGTGACATAACGGAGTATCATAGCAAAAGTGATCTAAGCCTGCAAGGGTTTTTTGATATTGAAAAACCCTTGCCAAGAGCGCTATGATAGATATACACCCTTAATGCCAATTTCATCTAATAAAGCAGCCAAACCCTTAATAATTATTATTCTAGACGGTTGGGGAGTGGCAGCGGAAAACTCCTCAAACGCAATTACACTCGCCCGCAAGCCAAATATGGACTCATATTACAGTAGCTTTCCCCACACCGAGCTTTTGGCAGCTGGTACCGCTGTCGGTTTGCCAACTGCAGAATCGGGAAATTCCGAGGTTGGACATCTCAACTTAGGTGCTGGTAGGGTAGTTTATCAAGATCTTGAGAGAATAAACATGGCCATCGCCGATGGCTCTTTTCTTGAAAACGAAGTACTAAAGAGCGCAATTGAGCACGCTACAAAAAATAAATCCAAAGTTCATCTTCTCGGTTTAGTAGGCTCCGGGGCAGTCCATTCAAGCCTTGAGCATTTATACGCCCTGCTTTGGCTTTTAAAGAGCTTAGGGGTGCCGCAGGCTTTTATGCACTTATTTACTGACGGCAGAGACTCACCCCCTTCTTCGGCCTTGAGGTTAGTTACAGAGTTATCTGGCAAATTAAAAGAAATTGGATACGGGGAAATTTCTTCAGTAAGTGGGCGGTATTACGCTATGGATAGAGACAATCGTTGGGAAAGAACAAGTGCTGTCTACAGGCGGATTGTTAACGGGGAAGGAAGGATTGCCCAAAGTGCCCCTCAGGTTATAGAAGACTCCTACAAGAATAAAATCACTGATGAATTTGTTGAACCGACATTAGTAGCGGCTAAAGATAAGGGTCCTACAACAATCAAAGACAACGATGCCGTAATATTCTTTAATTTTAGACCTGATAGGGCAAGACAACTTACCAAGGCGATTGTTTCGCAAAACTTCCCCTACTTTGATAGAGGCCAAAAATTAAACAACGTTTTTTTTGTAACAATGACCGAATATGAAAAGGGTCTACCTTGCTCAGTCGCATTCCCGGCTCCCAAAGTGAACTTTCCGATAGCTCAAGTAATATCTGAGTCAGGTTTTCGTCAACTTCATATTAGCGAGACTGAAAAATACGCTCACGTCACTTACTTTTTTAATGGTGGGGTTGAAGGACCTTTTGTCCAGGAAAACCGAATTCACCTACCATCCCCAAGGGTAGCCACTTACGACTTAAAACCAGAAATGTCAGCTGAACTCATCACCGACACTTTATTACAAAAATTAAGAGGGGAGCAGTATGACTTTTACGTAGTTAATTTTGCAAATGCCGATATGGTTGCTCATACCGGTTCTCTTGAAGCTACTATACAGGCTGTTGAATTTCTTGATAAATGTGTCGGTAGAATTGTTCTGGAAACTTTATCATTGGGAGGGGCGGTTGTAATTACCGGAGACCACGGTAATGCAGAGCAAATGAGAAATCTACTGACAGGTGAAGTTGATACTGAGCACTCATCCAATCCCGTGCCCTTTTTAGCCCTAACCGAATCTTTGCGGAGAAGACCTGATAAACTCCAATCCGGAGTTCTAGCCGACATTGCGCCCACAATACTGTTTTTACTCAAACTCCAAAAACCAAATGTAATGACCGGCCGAAATCTTCTAGCGCAGTACTAAAGTCATCTCTCCTTTAAGGGACCTGCCTTTAACCTGTTCGAAAACTTCCGGGACTTTCCCCTTCAATTTCTCCTCGTTTACTTTAGTAAGCTCACGCGCTAAAGCTAATTCACGCTCAGGGAAACTCGCATCTAAAATCTCCAAAGTAGTCAGGATTCGGTGGGGAGTTTCAAAGAAGACTACCGTAATTTTAAGATCCCTAACTAGAATACTAATTTTTTCAAGAAATTTATCCTGTTTACCCTTTTTCTTTGGGAAGTATCCAAGAAAAGCGAAAGAGTCAGTCGGAAGTCCTGATGCAGCCAAGGCTGCCAAAATTGCCGATGCCCCAGGGATTGAAAACACGTTTATTTTCTCCTCATAACACCGGCGCACTAATTTAAACCCTGGGTCTGATAGAGTTGGTGTTCCTGCGTCCGAAATTAAGGCGACGTTTTGCCCACTTTTTAAAATGCCGATAATTTCATCTTCCCTTCGCAATTCATTGTGCTCATGGAAGCTAGATAGGGGCTTCTTAATTTCGAAATGTTTAAGCAAGACGCCAGCCCTGCGTGTGTCCTCCGCGAGAATTAAATCCACCTCTTTGAGAGTCTCCAAAGCTCTGAAAGTTATGTCCTGCAGATTACCGATCGGGGTGCCGACCAAGTAGAGATTACCCATATTTGGTCATTATACAACCTTTATGATAGACTAATTATTTAGTGATATATTCAATACTTGAGACTATCACCAGCTTTGTCATAAACTTAATATCCACCTTTGGATATTTTGGTGTTTTCGCTGCCATGGCGATAGAATCTGCCTCAATTCCACTTCCCTCAGAAATAATAATGCCTTTTTCAGGATTTTTGGTAACTCAAGGTAAGTTTAATTTTTGGCTGTTAGTTTTAGTTGGGGCAGCTGGTAATTTGTTTGGTTCCTGGGTTATGTATTTTCTGGGTTATTGGGGTCAAGAGGTTGTAGTTCGGAGGCTAATAAGAGCCTGGGGTAAGTACGTTTTGGTATCAGAAAAAGAGCTTGATCAGGCAGAGAAGTGGTTCAATCGATTTGGCTCCTGGATTATTTTTTTCTCAAGAATTCTACCCGTGGTTCGTACTTTTATCTCCGTTCCCGCAGGGATTGCAAAGATAGATATTGTGCGCTTTAGCATTCTAACTTTCTTAGGATCCTTCATTTGGTCCGCAGTTCTAGCCTACATAGGAGTTGTTTTAGGTGAGAATTGGCGAAATATCGAGCCCTTGTTTCGCCGTTTTGATATTCTGGTTGCAATTTTTATTATAATTTTAATTGGCTTTTTCCTTTACCATAAATCCAAGGAGTTTTCTAAACCCTAATGATTAAGAAGCTAAGAAAGTTTTTAAAAATAGTTGGACCAGGGGTAATCACCGGTGCATCTGATGATGACCCATCTGGTATTGCAACCTATTCTCAAGCTGGAGCCCAGGGTGGCTTTAGTATGCTCTGGACTGCTCCCTTAACATTTCCCCTAATGGCAGGGGTTCAAGAGATGTGCGCCAGAGTCGGTCTTGTTACCGGACACGGACTTTCCGGAGTTTTAAAAAAGCATTACCCCTCCTGGGTAGTTTATCTGCTTGCCGCCCTTGTTCTTTTCGCCAACACCATAAATATAGCCGCCGATATTGCCGGTATGGCCGCGGCCGCAAATCTTCTGATCCCAATCCCAAATTTTATTTTGGCTGTTTTTTTCTCAGGGGTAATAATTTGCCTGCTAATTTATGCTCCTTACCACCTGATAGCCAATTACTTGAAGTGGTTTACTCTGGCTCTTTTTGCCTACTTCATTGTCCCTTTTGCAATCAGGACAGACTGGTTAGACGTCATTTACCATACAACCCTACCAAATATTAAGTTTGA
This sequence comes from Candidatus Woykeibacteriota bacterium, assembly GCA_040876345.1. Classification (GTDB taxonomy): domain Bacteria; phylum Patescibacteriota; class Microgenomatia; order Woykebacterales; family RBG-16-39-9b; genus JBBDPM01. Next base: position 48,720 of record JBBDPM010000004.1, read on the forward strand.
CTCTTTAACCATAACGTTGTTTGTGGCAATACTGGGTACCACAATCTCTCCATACCTTTTCTTCTGGCAAGCGTCGATGGAGGTTGAAAACAAGTTAGACGAGATAAAAGCAAAAGTTCTGAAGCGCTGGGTAGTTACAAAACACGAGGTCAGACTTATGGAGGAAGATGTTACCTTGGGGATGTTTTTTTCAAACATAACGATGTGGTTCATTATAATCGCCACTGCCGTCACTTTAGCGCCATCCGGAATAGTTAATATTGAAACTGCTGAGCAAGCAGCCGCCGCCTTAAAACCAATAGCGGGGGATTTTGCCTCGCTTCTTTTTACTTTGGGAATTGTTGGAACAGGGTTTTTAGCAATACCAGTGCTTGCCGGATCTTCCTCCTACGTTCTTTCTGAGGCTTTTGGTTGGGAAGAAGGATTAAATAAACCGTTTCATAAAGCCAAGAAATTTTACCTGGTGATAATTTTTTCAACAATTGTTGGGGCCTTAATAAACTTCATTGGCCTAAACCCCATTAAAATGCTTCTTTACACGGCCGTAATCTACGGGATAGTTTCACCACCGCTAATCTTAGTTATCTTACACATAGCCAACAACAAAAAAATAATGGGTGACTGGACAAATGGTAGGATTTCCAATTACTTGGGAATTTCTACTTTGTTTTTAATGTCTTTTGCGGCGGTTGCTTTCTTTGTAGTAAATTTGTAGAAATTTAGTGGTACTTTCTTATGACTCCAACTACCTTGCCTTGAATTTTAACGTTCCTAGTAAGGATAGGATTCATTGAGGAATTTGCTGGCTCAAGACGCACGTGATCAATTTCTCTAAAATATCTTTTTAAAGTAGCAAATGAGTCGTTTAGCAAAGCTACAACAATATCTCCGTTTTGCGCATCTTCCTGTTGCTCAATTACTACGAAGTCACCATCCAAAATTGCTGCTTCCACCATGGAGTTTCCTTTGACTTGGAGAACATAGCAGCGCTTATTACCAACCATGTCTGGTGGAATCATTACCGAGGAGGTGTGATCCTCAATTGCTTCTATTGGAGAGCCAGCTGCAATTCTGCCTACCAATGGGAGCTCGACTGCCGATGGTACCCAGCCAATCGCTCTTTGATCCACTACTTCAATTCCGCGGCGTACCCCATCTGTTTTTTTAAGCACCCCCTTAGCCATTAAGTTTTGGATGTGCTCGTGCACAGTAGCGGGAGAGCGAAGGCCCAGACCATCACAAATTTCGGCCAAAGTTGGGGCATAGCCATGCTTTTGCATAAACTGCGAAACAAATTGTAGTAAGTCTCTTTGTCGTTTGTAAATTACTGGGGCCATATGAGTTTTTATTTAAATTATAAACTAGAAGACGAGCAGGTTTTGTTAGAACTACTTCGTCTAATTTCTGGATTAATTATCGCCCTATTTTCGGGGTTGGTCAAGAGAGTCAAAATGGGTAAAAAAGGGTCAGATATGGTCAGTTGAAATATATCCTTGACGTAAAGCTCGTTTGGTATATAATAATTTTGGAATTGCGGGTTTTCCTAGTTCGTGTAGGGAAGCAGGCCCACCACCTTAACTTCCCGCCTGCAATGACCTGGACCGCTCCAAAGCCTCCCTGCCGAGGAGCGGACAGAGAGATCTCAGAGCGAAAGCTCTGTTTTCTTGTAGAGCGCCAAATTAGCGCTCACAACTAATTTTGTGGATCTGGGTCACGCCCTTCCCGTACACCAGTGTGGCCTGGGGAAGCGTGCAGGAGTTTGTCGGCCTGTGGCCTACTCCTGCCACGAAATTTCCATGGAAAGCGCTAACCACGCGCCATCCATTTAGGCTGTCTTCTGGTCTCGTGTGCTGGTACGTCCCTCCTCCAGGACGAACACCGCACGCGGGAATCAGAATGATCGCTACGGGCCCAAGTTGAGCGCTCCTCACCGAGAATCTCTTGGGCCCTAACCCTTTAGGTTATTCACTTTTCCTAGAATGCTTATTACTCGAGGTCTTTAATACTTCAACTTCTTAAGTTAGAATCTAGATTTATGAACAAGTTTAAACTAAAGTCCCCCTGGCCGCCGACGGGTGATCAACCAGTGGCGATAGAAAAGCTAGTCAAGGGGCTTCAGGAGGGCTTTAAACACCAAGTTTTGCTGGGCGCCACTGGGACCGGTAAGACTTTTACCATGGCCAATGTTGTGGCCCAGATTAACAAACCAACTCTGTTAATCGCTCATAATAAGACTTTAGCAGCCCAACTTGCTTCTGAGTTTCGTGAATTTTTCCCCGAAAATGCTGTCGAATATTTTGTAAGCTATTACGATTACTACCAACCAGAAGCGTATGTCCCGCAGATTGACTTATACATCGAAAAAGACGCCGATATTAATGAAGAAATAGATAGGCTTAGACTGGCAGCTACAAAAGCTTTAATGACTAGAAGTGATGTCCTAATCGTTGCATCAGTTTCTTGTATTTACAATATTGGCTCGCCAGAGGCTTACAAAGAGAGCGTTTTAACGCTTTTCAAAGGCCAAAAAATCTTGGTTAAAGAAATCTTGGCAAGGCTCGTAGAAATCCAGTACGAGAGAAATGATCTTGATCTGAAAAGGGGAAAATTTAGAGTGAAGGGGGACACGGTGGAAATTTACCCTGCCTATGAGGAGTTTGTGGTAAGAGTAAGTTTCCTTGGAGATTCGATTGAGAAGATTGAAAAGCTAGACCCGACAAGCTTCGATAATCAAGAAGCTCTTGAAGAGATAGTTGTTTTCCCAGCCCGCCATTACGTAATGCCTCGTCAAAACCTCGAAGATCCACTTTCTCAAATTAGAAATGATCTTGATGGCAGACTAAAATATCTAAAAAAAGAAAACAGGGTAGTTGAAGCAAAAAGACTGGAAGCCCGCACCAAATTTGACCTTGAACAACTTGAGCAGCTCGGTTTTGTAAAGGGAATAGAGAATTATTCACGCTATTTTGACGGTCGTGAGGCTGGAGAACCACCATACACCCTGATTGATTATTTTCCCAAGGACTATCTTTTAATTATTGATGAATCCCACATGAGTGTGCCGCAAATAAAGGCGATGTGGCACGGGGAACGAGCTCGAAAGAATGTCCTGATTGATAACGGCTTTAGACTACCTAGTGCAATGGATAACCGGCCTTTAACTTTTGAAGAATTTTCCCGGAAAGTAAATCAAGTGGTTTACACTTCTGCGACCCCAAGCGTCTATGAAACTTCTCTTGCGGAGAGAGTTGTTGAACAAGTAATAAGGCCGACTGGTATTGTTGATCCCCAGATTGAGGTAAGAAAAACAAAGGGACAAATTCAGGATTTGATTGAGGAAATACAAAAACGAGTTAAAAAGGGTCAACGAGTCTTAGTTACCACGCTAACGAAACACATGGCTGAGGACCTTACTGAGTTTTTAGCTGAACGCGAGATAAAAGTGATGTACATTCACTACCAAGTGGATACTTTGCAAAGAATAGACATCCTGCGGGATTTAAGAAAGGGAATTTATGACGTACTGGTCGGAATAAATCTACTTCGAGAAGGATTGGACCTTCCCGAAGTTTCCTTGGTCGCAATACTAGATGCCGATAAAGAAGGTTTCTTGCGGTCTCAAACGAGTTTGATTCAAACAACTGGCAGAGCTGCCCGTCACATTGAGGGTAGAGTGATAATGTATGCCGATAACATCACTGGCTCCATGAAAGCGGCAATTGCGGAGACTAATCGTCGGCGCAACGTTCAAATCTCGTATAACAAAAAGCACAATATCACACCTGCCACAATTCAGAAAGCGATTCATGATATTGGTGAGAGGCTAGCTGAACTTCAGCCAGAAGTAACAACGGTCGAAGAGCTTGATTTCACTAAGATTCCTAAAACTGAAATAAAAAGGTTGTCGAAAGATTTGGAATCTGAGATGAAGCTAGCTGCCGAAAACCTCGAGTTCGAGCGCGCAGCCTTACTTCGTGATCAATTTTTAGAGCTAAAAAACCAAAATTTGGTAATTCCCAAAACAATAACAACTAAAGAAGCAAGAAAAATTAAAATGTAGGTGGTGGAGCCAAGTTCGCCGTGTCAACGACGGGGGCGGAAACTCAACCCCACCTGAACTGTTGTCAACCTAGTTGACTCAACGACCATCCTCAACCTTCACTCCTAGACTGATGGACGCGATGTTGGTCCGAAGAACCTGGAACCATGGACGGCGTGCGATCATCAGCAGCTCTGGTCAAGACAGGAACGCTTCGGCTTAATCTATACCAGCTCCTCTTGGTCAGGCAAGGTGCCGTGGTAGGGACTATCCTACAGAGGGTGATCCTCACCGCACCTAGTTTCGACTCACTTCTAATTAGTTGCATTTTAAACTTTAATATTGCGAGTTGTTGTAAAAATTTGCGAAAGAGACTATACTTTTACGCTACGCTATTTCAGTAATCACGATCATGGCCGATAAAATAATTATCCGCGGAGCCCGCGAGCACAACTTGAAAAACGTTGATGTAGAAATTCCCAAAAACAAATTGGTAGTAATTACCGGTATCTCCGGATCTGGTAAATCCTCTCTTGCTTTTGACACAATTTACGCCGAAGGGCAAAGGCGCTACGTCGAGTCCCTTTCGGCCTACGCTCGGCAGTTTCTAGGACTTATGGAAAAGCCTGATGTTGATCAGATTGAAGGTTTATCACCGGCAATTTCAATTGATCAAAAAAGCGCTCCTAAAAACCCCCGCTCGACGGTGGGCACAATTACCGAAATTTACGATTACATGAGGCTTCTTTGGGCTAGAGTTGGAGTTCCGCACTGCCCAATCGATGGCAAGGAGATTAAAGCCCAAACCCCCCAAGAAATCGTGGATCAGATAATTGAAATTGGTAGCAAACAAGTTAAAGGCCACAAGAGCGCAGAGTCGTTAATTCTAATCCTTGCCCCAATAGTGAAAGGTAGGAAAGGTATTTATGACGAGGTTTTTGTGGATCTGCGAAAAAAAGGTTACGTTAGGGTAAGGGTCGACGGTAAAGTCTACGAGATAGGGGAGACTCCGAAACTTGGTCGCTATAAAATCCATGATATTGAGGCGGTTGTTGATAGGATTGCGTCGCCATTTGAAAGACAAAGGCTTACCGAGTCTGTCGAAACTGCTCTAAAGTTATCCGATGGTATTATAATCACCTCTGTCAAACAAAAAGACTACACGTTCTCCGAAAAATTTGCTTGTCCGCAGCACGGTGTATCTCTTCCAGAAATAGAGCCCCGAACTTTTTCATTTAATTCTCCCTATGGCGCTTGCCCTTCTTGCGCTGGAATTGGGTCAAAACTTACCGTGGATCCCGATCTTGTGATCCCAAACAAAAGCCTTTCAATTTCGGAAGGGGCAATACTACCCTGGAGTAGAATACTTGGGGCCGACACTTGGTCTGCAAGAAGGCTAGAAGCTCTTTTTGAGCACTTAAATCTTTCTTTAAGTACCCCTATAAAAGATTTACCAAAAGATTCCCTGGACATTGTTCTTTACGGATCTGAAGATGAGGTTTTTGAGGTTTCGGGCAGGAATCGCTTTGGTAGACAAATCACGTTTAATACTACTTTTGAAGGTGTAGTCCCGGAGATTCTACGCCGCTATAAGGAAACTGACAGTGACTGGACAAAACGAGAGATAGAAAAATATATGAGAGAGGAAACTTGTGAAGTTTGTCGGGGGTTTAGATTAAAAAAAGAGGCCAAATTTATTACAGTCGGCGGAAAGTCCATTAGTGAGGTAAGCGCTTCCTCAATTCAAGAGTCAAATCAGTGGTTTGGGGATCTTACTCTTTCGGAAAAAAAAGAAAAAATCGCAAAACAAGTGCTTAAGGAAATAAGGAGTAGACTAAAGTTTCTACTAGACGTCGGTTTGGGTTACTTAACTATTGATAGAACGAGCGCAACTTTGGCCGGTGGGGAGGCGCAAAGAATTCGTCTTGCATCGCAAATCGGTTCGGGTCTCTCTGGCGTGCTTTACGTTTTGGATGAGCCTTCCATCGGGCTTCACCAAAAGGATAATGGCAAACTTATCGAAACTTTGAAAAACCTGAGAGACTTAGGAAACACTGTTATTGTGGTTGAGCATGATAAAGAAACCATTGAAAATGCCGATTGGGTTATTGACGTTGGGCCGGGAGCCGGTGAGCACGGGGGAAAAATTATTGCCTCCGGCACACCGGAGACCATAAAGAGGGCAAAAGACTCGATAACAGGAGATTTTCTAGTAGGCAAAAGAAAGATTCGTACCAAAGCCCAGCGTAGTGTTAAAGCCAATCATAAACTTACTATTCTAGGAGCTGAAGAGCACAATCTTAAAAATATTGACGTTGAGTTTCCACTAGGCTTATTTATTTGCGTCACCGGAGTTTCGGGAAGTGGAAAATCCACCCTGGTCGAAGATACACTTCGTAAGGCGCTAAGTAGCAAGATATACAGGTCAAAGGAAAAAATCGGCAGACACAAAGAAATTGTTGGAATGGAGCATATCGATAAGGTGGTTAACATAGACCAATCACCTATAGGGAGAACGCCAAGAAGTAACCCGGCTACTTATACTGGGGCTTTCTCGCATATTAGAGAGCTCTTCGCGAAAACTCCAGAGTCTAAGATAAGAGGCTACAAGTCAGGTAGATTCTCCTTTAATGTAAAAGGAGGTCGCTGCGAAGCTTGCGAGGGGGATGGCGTGATAAAAATCGAAATGCAGTTTCTTCCTGATGTATATGTAACTTGCGAAACTTGTCAAGGGAAACGTTACAATCGAGAAGCCCTAGAAATAACTTTTAAGGGTAAAAATATTTCCGACGTTCTTGATATGACCGTTGAGGAGGCACTTCTCTTCTTCCAAAATATCCCAGTAATAAATAACAAGCTTCAAACACTATCTGACGTTGGACTCTCCTATATAAGGCTTGGGCAAAGAGCAACGACTTTATCCGGTGGTGAGGCCCAAAGAATAAAACTTTCGGCAGAGCTTTCAAAAAGGAGTACTGGTCGGACTTTTTATATACTGGATGAGCCAACAACTGGGCTTCATTTTGCCGACATCGAGAACCTCCTCTCAGTTTTGCAAAGACTAGTTGAACTTGGAAACACTGTTTTAGTTATCGAACACAATCTCGATGTAATTAAAGATGCTGACTGGCTAATCGACTTGGGGCCGGACGGTGGAGATTTAGGTGGGAGGGTAGTGGCTGTCGGGACTGTTGAGCAAACCGCGAAAAATGCAGCTTCATACACCGGCTCTTATCTGAAAAAAATAATTTAGGCTATATAAAACCGGTTTGCCCATTAGCTACTAAATGTGTTAAACTCGATTCTTGAGTGAGTACTTTTTCCAATAAAGAAAATGCTACGATCAAGATACTTTTGGTGGATGACGACCCTTCATGCTTGAAACTGTATAAGCTTAAGTTTGAATTAGATGGGTTTGATGTTAGAGTGGCTAAGGATGGAAAAGAAGGTCTTGAAAAGGCAATAGCTGATGCTCCAAATATAATTCTTCTAGATATAAAAATTCCCGAGATGGATGGCTTGGAACTTTTAAAAAACCTAAAAAATACCGAAAGTCTGAGCAACACTTCTGTTGTGGTATTTTCGAACTTCGATGATCAAGAGCTAATTGAAAAAAGTCTGAGCATTGGGGCCAAAGACTACATTGTAAAATCTCAATTCACTCCCGAAGAAATTTCGACTAAAATTAAAACGTTGGTCAGATGAAAGCAAAGGCTACACTTCTCTCACTACTAACTATTCTTTCGTTGATACTTCCAATTTATTTGCGAAGCGGTGAAGTGCAGGCTGCCTCTTTTTCGGTCGCCTACGACATCACCTTTATCTTCAATGAAGATGGTAGCGCCAGAGCCGTCCAGAAGATTGCTCTGAAAAATCTAACCACCGACCTCTACCCTTCGGAGTACAGCTTAAACATTGGACCTGGCAATGTAACGAAAATAGCGGGCAGCGACTCCTTAGGAGCTATCCAGGTGCGAAGTTTAAAGGATAAGGATTCAACTGTTTTAAGAGCCGAGATAAATGAAAAAGTCATCGGTAAGAATAAAAAAACTGATTTGACTCTAAATTATACTATTAAAAATCTTGCCTCAAAGAAAGGGAGGATGTGGGAACTTTTGGTACCTGGAATCAACACGTCCGAAAATCTTGACTCGTTCAGAGTCAAGATAGAAGTCCCCAAAAAATGGGGCAGCGTGTACTCAATTTATCCCTCTTCTACAAAAAAAGAAAATGTTGGCTCTACCCAGATCCTAACATTCGACAAGAAAAAAAATCCTGCGGAGAACATAATTGCTAGTTTTGGAGACTATCAGGTTGTGGAATTTTCCCTAAGCCAGAAACTGAAGAATCCCAACTTCTTCGCTAGAGAGGGGTCAATTTTGGTACCTTCAGATACCCAGTTCCAAGAGATATATTTTTCGCAAATCCAGCCTCGTCCAGACAAATTTGAAACCGATCAAGACGGAAACTGGGGTGCCAGATATAATCTTAAAGCGGGTGAAGAAAAGAATGTCTTAATCAAGGGCTTAGCCAGAATAGATAAAACTTTGGCCGAGAAAGTTCCTTCACCAGAGAGTGAAAATGCAAGGGGGAGTTTAAGGTTTTGGGAGGCGGACTCCAAGGAAATTTCGGAACAAGCCAAAAAATTGCAGGGCCCGAAAGAAATCTATAACTTTGTTCTTGAAACCCTAACTTTCAATAAAGAACTAGCAAAAGAGAAACTTGATAAACGAGACGGGGCGCAGGGTTCTTTACGCAGCCCTGATAAGGCCCTGACAAGCGAATTTGCTGACCTTTTCATAGCCTTGGCCAGGGCAAAGGGAATCAAGGCGCGTCAACTAGTAGGCTTTGCCTTTGGAGACGGCTCCGACCTGACACCTACCCTTGTGAACGGTGAGAGAGGAACAGATAAACTTCATTCTTGGGTCGAATATCAAGATCCCGGTAGCAGCGTCTGGAGGCAGGTTGATCCTGCCTGGGGTGAGACCAGAAGTGTTAATTACTTTGATTACTTTGATTCAAATCATTTCTCTCTTTTTACGAGGGGGGAGAATAGCGAAAACCCCAAAATACCAGACACAGTCTTTAGCGCAGGTTCTCAAGGCGGAACTCTCGAGGTAAAGCTTGTTGAAACAGATTTCAATTTTGTAGCCCAACCAAAAATGGAGGTCGACTTAAACAGTGTTGTTTCAGGGTTTCCTTCCACTGGAAAATTAATAATCTTTAACGATTCTGGCAAGTCCCTGAGGGCCGCAACCTTAACTTTCTCCCCAAATTCTTTAAAATTAATTGGCGAGCCTACCCAAAACCTAGGCACAATTCTACCTTTTAGCCAGTATGTGTTAAACTTCAAACTGAGAAGTGGGTCACTCTTAAGCAGTGACAACGGGGAAGTCAACGCTCTCCTTTCTGGGTTTGATCAAGGCAACAAAAAAGACTTTACGGTTACAAAACAAGTCCAAATTAAACCCTTCTTTAGCTTAAATTTGCCTCAAATCATTCTACTAATAATACTTATAGTCACTTTAGCGGGCCTTGGCGCCCCTTTCTATAAAAAATTCTTAAGAATAGTAAGAGAGACTTCTGATGAAACTTAATTTAACTAGAATAGTGCAAAAACCGGGGGTTTATTTGCTAAAAGACCAAGAGGGGTCGGTACTTTATGTGGGAAAGGCGATAAATCTTAAGAGCCGCCTTCGTGCATACAGTGCGCCGCCGCAAGATTTAAGGCAAAAAAGTCTCCAAGAAAAAATCCACAAGGTTGAAACTATTGAGGTAGGATCGGAAATAGAAGCTTTAGTTTTAGAAGCAAACCTGATAAAAAAACACTACCCTCAATTTAATTCCCAACTTAAGGACGATAAGGATTATTTATATATTGTTGTAACCAAAGAAAAGTATCCAAAAGTTATCCCCGTTAGGAAACGATCAATTGAGGACTCTTTAGCCTATTTTGGTCCCTTTCCGGCCGCTTCTTCAGTAAGATTAACCTTGAGATCCATCAGAAAGATATTTCCCTTTAGCACTTGCTCACCCACCGCTAAAAAAGCTTGTCTTTACTACCACCTCGGCCTTTGTCCTGGAGTTTGTGTCGGCGCAATTAGCGAAAAAGCCTACCAGAAAAACATTAAAAACATTGTTTTGTTTCTCCAGGGGAAAAAGCAAAAGGTTACCCAGGATTTGCGAAAAGACATCGCTAAGGCGGCCAAGGAAACGCGCTACGAAGAAGCCCAAGAACTTCTGAAAAAACTAAGAAGCATGGAGTATATACTTCAGCCAAGAGCCGACGTTACTAAATATCTTGAGGAGCCTGAGTTTTTGAAAAACTACCGAAGGGAAGAGCTGGAAGAGCTAAAAAAAATCCTTTCCCTTCCTAAAATACCAAAACGAATCGAAGGTTATGACATTTCTAATATTCACGGGCAGTACGCGACTGGATCCATGGTGGTTTTAAAAGATGGGGAAGTAGATAAAGCAAGTTATCGAAAGTTTAAGATTAAGAGTGTCAAAGGCATTAATGATACGAAGATGCTTGAAGAAGTTCTCAAAAGAAGGTTTAATAACGATTGGGAGAGGCCGGATCTTATTGTTGTCGACGGTGGGAAAGGCCAACTTTCGGCTTGTTCTTCAGTTTTACGGCAAAGAGATCTTTCAATAGCCCACGTTTCCCTTGCAAAAAGGTTAGAAGAAATCTACGTGCCGAATTTAGAGAGACCCTTAAGGTTGGAAAGAAACTCAAAAGCGCTCCACCTAGTTCAAAGGCTGAGAGACGAAGCCCACCGCTTCGCGGTTTCTTATCACCGAAAGCTTAGGGATAGCAACCTTCTGGTGGTTACATAATGAAAAAACTAGCAAAACAGTTTATTTTAAGTTTCTCCTCTTTTCTTGTCGTCGCCTATTTCTACCCAGGATTTAGTTTTGAGAAGAGCCAGGTAGTGCTTCTATCTGCCTTTGCTTTTGCCCTGCTTGGCCTTTTTATGAATCCAATTCTAAAGGCCCTATCTTTACCCCTCAATCTATTCACTTTTGGCCTTTTTAGCTTCTCAAGTGGAGCTGTCTTGATTTTCTTAGTTAAGACTCTTGTAGCAGGCTTTACTGTAAAGGGTTTTGATTTCGTCGGGGCAGATTTACTTGGTTTTGTTGTACCCGGCTTTTACGTAATTCCATTCCTTTCAGCTCTTGCCGCCTCGGCTCTTATAGGTTGGCTTTCTACCATACTTCGGTGGGTGTTTCATTAGATTGAAGTCTGTGGTAAAATTCCAGTTTATGCTAACAAACGTTTTGCTCTTATCAATGATAGTAATTTCGGCTTCTTTGGCAGCTGTTATTTTAGTTCAGAACAAAGGCACCGGAGTTGGTTCGGTTTTTGGTGGCGGAGGCGGGGTTTACCGAAGCCGGAGAGGCGCTGAGAAATTTCTTCATTATCTAACAATTATACTAGCTGCCCTTTTTACTTTAGTTTCTTTGACGCTTCTCATTATTAGGTGATGGGTAAGAAACTCCGCTTCTACTATCATTTCTTAATCGTTATCGTAACAAAAAAATACCGCCAAGTTTTCCTTCTTTTAGCCGGTTTAGGTCTTATCACCCTCCTTGGCTTTTACGTAGTTCCTGATGCGTTTCACAGGCTTTACGATGGAGTTTCTAATAATATCAGGAAGCCAAAGTATATCGAAGGTATTGTTGGATCAGTCCAAACACTGAACCCAGTATATACAAAAACTTTGGCGGAGAAAGAAATAAGCTCGCTTGTTTTTCGCTCTCTTATGAGAGTTAGTGAAGACGGAACCCTCTCTCCCGACATTGCCGAAAGTTACACCCGAAGAGGCGAAACCGAGTATATTTTCAAGTTAAAGGACAATCTTTTTTGGCAGGACGGTGCCCCAATTACAGCCGATGACGTTGTTTATACAGTTGAATTAACGCAAAAAGCATCTCCAGGCTCGGATCTAGCCCCGAACTTCAAGGATGTACTTACTACTAAGATCGACGATCTAACGGTGAGCTTTAAGCTTTCCGAGCCTTACTCTCCATTTCCTCTAAATACCGCTATAAAAATTGTCCCCAAGCACATTCCGCTGGCAGCGTACAGACCAATTGGGAGTAGTGACTTTGCCGTCAAAAGTATTTCCGATGACAAAATAGTTCTGGAAAGCAGCTTCGCGAACTTGACTTTTAGATTATATAAAAAAGCGGACGATGCTCTTCTTGCTCTGAAGTTGGGTGAGGTCGATAGCCTTGGTGGTTTGGGATTTTCGCAGGTAAACGAGATGCGTTTTTGGCAGAACTTAAATATCTACAGTCTCGATATGTCTCAGAGGCAAATAATGCTTTTCTTCAACCTAAAAGATAAAACCCTTTCGGAAAGAGAAATTAGAAGAGCCCTATCCCTTAGCGTTGCAAAAAAGCTAATAACCCAAGTGCTACCAGGATTTAACCCCCATATTGCAAATTCTTCCTACCCATTAAACAGTTGGGCAAATGATTCAAATTTTCAGACTGAAGGAAATGGTAGGGAGGAGGCAGAGAAAATTTTGGATAGTATCGGTTGGAAGAAAAAAGGCAATATTCGAACTAAGGGCAACGAGAGTCTTAAATTGAAGATAACTATAAGTGATGGGGAAGAATTTCACTCTCTTGCAAAGATTCTAGAAACTTCTTGGAAGGCGCTTGGTGCCAATGTTGCAATCTTTCCTGTTTCGGCGCTAGAAATGAGAGAGCGCGTAATACCAGAAAGAGACTTTCAAGCTTTGCTAACTACCCAGGAAATTGGAGCCGATCCAGATCAATACAGCCTTTGGCACAGCTCCCAAATACACGAAGCAAATGTGTCATCCCTTAGCTCAGCGAAAATAGATAAGATTTTGGAGGACGCAAGAAGATCGTCAGATTTAAAGTTCCGAAGGGAAAAATACTTTCTTTTTGCAAGACTTTTGGCCGATGAAACACCCGCAATATTTCTTTACTATCCAAAATACTTTTGGGTGGTTAATAAAAGAGTCGAAAACATTAAACCAAAGGGTCTTCTAAACACTTGGAACAGGTTTGATGACATCAAGGGATGGAAGCTAAATCAGAACTTCAAGTTTTGGTGAGGAACGCGCAGCCTAAAAGGCTCCCGCCCTGAGGTTGAAGTTCCCGGGTACTTACAATACAATTGTAATAACTAATAGTTAAGTTTGACACATGGACTAAGATTGAAGATAATAGCATAAGTGGTAAAAAAAGCCTAAGATTTGAAAGGAGGTGTAACTAAAAACATGTCAGAAGCATACTGCGTAAAGTGTAAGCAGAAAAGAGAAGTTACAAATCCTGAGCAAGTTACCATGAAAAATGGTAGAAAAGCCTTGAAAGGTACTTGCCCAGTTTGTGGAACAAAAATGTTTAAAATTGGAGGCTAAAGCCTTCAGTTTAATATTCGATAAAGCTAATGCGGCCTTGAAAGAGGTAGTATTTTTTCCCAAGAAATACAAATTCATGGTGGATATTGTAAATCTGGCTTGGAGCTATCCAGGAATTTGAATTGCGATATTGGACCGTTGTATCAGTCAATTTTACGATTCGGAACACCTGGTGTCCACTTTGGTGAACCTCGGTTCTATGTTAACGAACGAAATTATAGATCAATTAGTTGAAACTTTCAAAGAATGGGACCTTGTTTTTAAAAACTATCCTGTTAACGTAGCAACCGCGTAAAGCCATGCCTTAGGACTAAATACAAACCTATTAAAAATTACCAGAATTTACTAGAATATAATTGATGACTAAATTGCTCATTTATAGAGAAGATCTAAAAATACTTTTAAAGACAGACGGGGAGGGGTCTTTACCCAGTTTAGATTCAGACACTCCCGAAAACCTAGGGGGATATACATCCGAGAACCTTGGTTTTTCAATTCGTAGTTTTGGACAAAAACACGCTGACATCTTGATAGCCCAAAGGGTTTTCGGAAATCAGAAGGAAGGGACAGGATGGTTCGGTATAAAAAGAGCCTCAAAATCAACTGGGTTAAAAGAAACTGATATCAGAGAATGGGTTGATAATGATATTGATTACTCAACCAGAAAACAGCTTGGTCTGATTAAAAAAGTATTTGCTGAATTTAAAAATGAAGCAGTAGAAATTTTTTTATGGGGCGGCTGGGCGGTAGATTTTTTGGCGGGCACAGTCACAAGACCTCATATTGACACCGATACGCTTGTTTGGAAAAAAGATAAAGAAAAGGTTCAAAAAATTATGTCCCGCTTAGGCTTTACCACAAAGGATAAGATAAGAAAATTCCAAAACGGATTTGAAGAATTTCAATTTGACAACGATTTTGTTGAATCATATGGAGATAAATTTATTTCGAGCGTTTCTCCACAAACTTCGGGAATAGTGTGGTCCAAAGAAACTTTTTTGGAACCTGTTGAGGCCAAACTAGATAATATTCATGCCACAGTCATAAATCCTAAATCCTTGTACTCTTTTCTTGAGCAAAAAATCAAATCTTATAAGAGAAAGGTCGGTAAAACGAGCGGTCCGGTTGAGAAAACTCAAAAAGACTTAGAAGTGCTGAAGAAAGTTATCGGGAACTAGTAAATTGGTGGGTTGTTTTTCTTTGGGTTTAAAGTTCGAATCAACAGTGCTTGGTGGGTTTTCTTGATAAAATCTAAGGCTAAATTTTACTAAATTTTTGGTGAGCCAGGAAGGACTCGAACCTTCAACCCGTTGCTTAAGAGGCAACTGCTCTGCCAATTGAGCTACTGGCCCACAAAAGTTCACTTAATTTGAATTTAGCAAATAAAGTGGTACCCCAGGAGGGATTCGAACCCCCGACCTTGACGTTAGAACCGTCCTGCTCTATCCGCTGAGCTACTGGGGCAAGACGCTGCTATTATACCAACCCTAGCCTCAATTATCAATTATGATGGTATAATTTAAAAAGCCTATGGCAAGTACCTATAGAAATATTGTGGTTTCTGGGGACGTTGGAACTGGCACCTCGACCTTGACAAAAGGATTGGCCGAAAAACTTGGCTGGGAGTACCTTTCAGCCGGGAATTTTTTTCGAAAATATTTTATTGAACACAATATTCCGCTTTGGAACAAAGCAGCAATACCTAATAGTGTTGAAAACGAGATCGATTATGATTTATACGAAAAGATGGCGAAGAATGAACACATCGTGTTTGACGGCCATTATGGCGCCTGGTTCGCAAGGGATTTACCGGACGTCTATAGAGTTTTACTAATTTGCGACAAAAGCGAAGCAACTAAAAGAATATTAGAAAGGGAACATACTCATAAAGAAACTAAGATAGAAATTGAAAAAAGACGAGTGCAACTACGCGAAAAATTCAAAAAACTCTATTCAGAAGAAGATTATGAGGATCCAGGCTTATTTCATTTGATTATCGACACTACAAATAAAGGCCCTGAAGAAACAATTAAAGAGGCTTTGGAGAACTTTAAAACCTTGAGTAAGTAGAAAACACGATCAAAGAAAAGGAACCAAGAGTAGAGCTACTATGTTAATAACCTTTATCATTGGATTTATTGCCGGGCCCGCAGTATCCTTGTAAGGATCTCCGACCGTGTCCCCAGTAACCGCCGCTTTATGAGCTTCGCTTCCTTTTCCACCAAGGTTGCCCTCTTCAATATACTTTTTGGCGTTGTCCCAAGCAGCACCTCCAGTGGTCATCGAAATAGCGACGAATACACCTGTAACAATCGAGCCGACCAAGAGACCACCAAGAGCTTCTGGCCCAAGCCATAAACCAACTACTACCGGGGCAACAATTGGTATTAGAGCGGGAACAATCATTTCTTTTTGGGCAGCCGCCGTAACAATTGCAACGGCCCTTGCATAATCTGGCTTCGCAGTTCCTTCCATTATTCCGTCGATTTCTTTAAATTGACGGCGGACTTCCGTAACAACACTTCCGGCAGCTTTCCCCACGGCTTCCATAGCCATAGCACCAAATATATAAGGAAGGGCTGCTCCAATGAAAAGCCCCACCAAAACATTCGGGTCATCCAATCTAAATATTACTTGCTTACCCGCAGCTGAGAGCTCTTGCGAGTAAGAAGCGAAAAGAACTAGGGCGGCCAGCGCTGCTGAAGCAATGGCGTATCCCTTCGTAATAGCCTTAGTGGTGTTTCCAACAGCATCCAGGGCGTCAGTTACCTTCCGAACAGAATCTGGGAGGCCAGCCATTTCAGCTATTCCACCGGCATTATCAGTAATTGGCCCAAAAGCATCAATTGCAACGATAATCCCTGTCATAGATAACATACTCATCGCCGCAATCGCCACTCCGTAAATCCCGGCAATATTAAAAGCGATTAGGGTTGCGCCAGAGATCAAAACGATTGGAGCCAAAGTCGATTTCATAGAAATAGCTAGCCCTTGGATAATATTTGTGGCGTGGCCTGTTTCACTCGCTTTGGCTATATTTTTGACGGAAGAGAAATTTTTTGAAGTGTAAAACTCAGTAATCCCAACCATACCTAAGGTTACGACAAGTCCCAAAAGGCTGACAGTGAATAGATCAGAGTTGTTCGGGAAAAAAATAGGGGTTACGTAGAAAAACCCTAAAGCTGCTAAAAGACCAGAAACGATCAGTCCTAGGTAAAGAGCACCCATGATATTTTTACCAATCAGGCGAACACATAAACTGCCCACTATGGAAGCGACTACTGAGATAGCCCCCAAAGCTAAAGGATAGATCAAGGCGTTTTCATTTCCCGGAAATATTAAGCTTCCAAGTAGCATCGCGGCGATTGCGGTCACGGCGTAGGTTTCAAAAAGGTCGGCGGCCATACCGGCATCATCGCCAACATTGTCGCCAACATTATCCGCAATAACGGCTGGATTCCTTGGGTCATCTTCCGGAATACCAACCTCCACTTTACCCACTAAATCAGCGCCAACGTCGGCTCCCTTAGTGTAAATACCACCGCCGAGCCTAGCAAAAACTGAAATTAAACTACCACCAAAACCAAGGCCAATTAAAGCTTTAACATCGCCGGTAACAAAATAAAAGCCGGAAACGGAAAGAAGTGCTAACCCAACAACTATCATGCCAGTTACAGCCCCACCTTTAAACGCTACGTCTAAAGATTGAGCAAGGCCGGTCTTGGCTGCTTCTGCCACTCGTACATTAGCTCGAACAGCCACATTCATTCCAATATAGCCTGCAAGAGCTGAAGCTAAGGCACCCGTCGCAAACCCAGCGGCCGTTGTTCTCTGATCAAGACCCAACCAAATAAGAAGAAATACGATAAGTCCAACAACCCCTACTACCAAATACTGGCGATTTAGATACGAAGAGGCCCCTTCTTGAATTGCTTGGGCAATCTCTTGCATTTTCTTAGTACCAGCTGACTTTCTAAGAACTAATATAGTTAGGACAATTCCATATAAAACAGCCAAAATAGAGGCTAGCCCAATCCAAACAAACGTTTGCGAAATTTGCATAAGGCATAATTTACACTAAAGAAGAAAAATTGGCAATAGGAAGAGAGTTGACAACTTATTTTTTTAGTTGTAGACTGATAGTAAAGACCCTTCTGCCAAATCTACTAAATAAATGTCTTTCATCCTCGCGAAAAAGTTACTAAGTAAAATATTGAAAAATAACTTTGAAAGGAGGTGAAAAAATGACACTACAGGACTACATATTACTTTCCCAGGATTCAATTAATAGGCTATTCTCAACGCTTGGTAGCACAGTTACCAATGTTATTGCGGCTGTAATCGCTTTAGCAGTTGGTCTAGTAATAGGATATATCCTCAAAAGGATTGTCGTCGAAATCTCTCAGGCAATAAACTTTGAGAAAACCATATCCGGCTGGTCAGTTTACCAAAACTTGACTAAATCACAGGAGAACATCGATCTCACAACCCTAATAGGTGAACTATTGAGATGGATTGCAGTT
This sequence comes from Candidatus Woykeibacteriota bacterium, assembly GCA_040876345.1. Classification (GTDB taxonomy): domain Bacteria; phylum Patescibacteriota; class Microgenomatia; order Woykebacterales; family RBG-16-39-9b; genus JBBDPM01. The sequence continues at coordinate 66,683 of JBBDPM010000004.1, forward strand.
GCCGTATTTCTTATTCCGGCAGTCCAGTCACTGCAAGTTGTTGGGCCAGAAGAAGTGCTGACTACAGTTCTTAGTTATATTCCAAACGCGATACTTGCAGCGCTCTTCCTAATCTTAGGGTTTGTTGTGGCATGGTTCACTCACAGAATAGTTATGCTAGTAGCAGTACTAGTTGGCAATAATCCAGCCCGTTTAATTGCCAACATAGTCTATCTTGCTATTGTAGTATTCGCAACTTTGCAAGCTTTGCTTCAACTTGGAGTAACTGGCGAAATCATTAGATTGATTGTAATTGCAGCCATTGCCGCTTCGGCTTTAGCATTAGGGCTCGGTTCGCGTGACCAAGCCATGGAACTTGTTAAAAAGTTCATGGATAAAGTAAAATAGCAACAACTACTAGACGCGTATAACTTTAATTGTCAAAATTGAAGCTCATAAGTGATATTATATTGTTTGAGTTAGGGGGTGAATGAATGCTTAGAGATATAACTGATGCTGCGTTAATTGCGCTCAACGATTCCCTGGTAAATACGGCTAAGCTTCTTCCAAACTTAGTAGTGGCCCTAATTATATTCATAATTGGTGTCCTTATTGCGGCGGTAATTAAAAACACTTTGGTAAGAGTTCTAAGAGCCGCTGGATTTGATAAGCTGCTTTCCAAGACAGCGATTGACTCGGCGGTCAAGAGTATTGGTCCGGGTGTCACCATAATCACTCTTGTAGGTGAGCTTGTCCGCTGGTTTATAATCCTTATCTTCCTGATTCCAGCAGTTGATCAATTGGGACTAGGTGCTGTCAACGAAATTTTGACAGCCATACTGCTTTATATTCCAAACGTGGTGGTCGCTGTAATCATTATTGCCGTGGGTTCCGTCTTTTCAAAACTTGCCCGGGACTTAGTAGCCGCTACAACTCAAGGACTTGGTGGGCACGCTTCCGGAGTGGTTGGTCAAGTAGCCAGATGGTCTATATTCATCTTTGCGCTGCTGGCTGCTCTAAATCAACTTGGAGTCGCCACTGATCTAATCAGGATACTTTTCACCGGGCTTGTGGCTATGGTGGCAATTGCGGGCGGACTTGCGTTTGGACTAGGCGGCAAGGAGACAGCCGAAATAATCCTGAAGAAACTACGCAAAGACGTGCTTGGAGAAGAGGAGTAGGCCTTGTTTTTAACACTCCTAAATGGTAGAATTTCGGATATTCTGCCATGAAATACGTTGTAAATTTTTCGCAAGTTGGTAAAGAAGATATATCACTGGTTGGGGCTAAAGCTGCGAATCTTGGAGAACTCTCCAAAATAAGAATCTCAGTTCCAACAGCGTATATTTTAACCTCCCAAGCATATTTTGAGTTTCTCAATCAAAACAAACTTGAAAAGGAAATCAGTAATAGACTCAAGAGAGTAAATTACGAGGATACTCATCTTCTAAACAAAATCTCCTCTGATATAAAAAATTTAATATTAGGCGCAGAATTGCCAGCGGAAATTATCGAGGAAATCAGGCAAACCCACAAGAAAATATCAATTAAAAACCCCTTTGTGGCGGTCAGAAGCTCGGCAACAGCCGAGGATTTACCTCAAGCTTCTTTTGCGGGGCAATATCAAAGCTTTCTTAACGTCAAGGGTGAGAAGGATTTGATTTTTGCAATAAGAAAATGCTGGGCTTCACTTTTTGAACCCAGGGCAATTTTTTACCGAGAGGAGAAGAGCTTTAATCATCTAAAGGTCGGTATTGCCGTAATAATTCAGGAGATGATTGAGCCAGAAGCTTCTGGTGTCATGTTTACCGTAAATCCCGTCACAAATAATAAATCCCGAATCGTAATTGAGTCTGTGTGGGGATTGGGTGAGCTGGTTGTTAAGGGGGAGGTAACTCCAGACCACTACGAAGTGGAGAAGGGTAAGTTTGTTATTATCGATAAAAAAATCAGCCTCCAAAAAGATCAGCTTGTTCTTGTAGAGGACAAAAACAGGAAAATACAGGTATCTAACAAATATGCCGGTTCCCAAAAGATATCCGATGTGAAAATACTTGAACTAGCTAAAATTGGTAAGAAAATTGAGAACTTATATCTTCTTCCTCAAGACATAGAGTGGGCCTATTCCGACAAGCTCTATATATTGCAATCAAGGCCCGTTACAACCTTTTCCCCTGGCCGACAAACGTCAGTCAAGACCCTGGATATAAAGCTGCCGATACTTTTAAAGGGTACAGCAGTCTCACCAGGTATATCGCAGGGAGTAGCTAGGGTGATCAAAAATCAGAAAGATTTAGAAAAGATAAAGAGAGGAGAAATATTAGTTGTCAGAAGTACGCAACCTAATCTCCTTCCGGCCATGAAAAAAGCCTGTGCGATAATTACCGAGCAAGGAGATAGCACCTCTCATGCTTCTATTGTATCTCGAGAGCTTGGTAAGCCCTGCGTAGTCTCCGCTCTTGGCGCAACTGATATAGTGAAACCCGGATCTGCTCTAACAATCAACGGTACTTCGGGAATAGTTTATAAAGGCTCCCTACCTGTATCAAAAATGAGCTTGCTGCTTTCAACCTATGAAGAAAAATCCACTGAAGGGGCGCCTAAGGATTATGAGAGCCTGAAAACAGCCACGAAAATTCTTTTAAACCTATCAGAGGTAAATTTAGCAGCTGAAGCGTCCAGCCTCAATGTAGACGGGGTGGGGTTGCTACGAGCCGAGTTTATTGTGTCTGAAATTGGAGTACACCCTCAAAAACTTATCGATGAAAAAAAGGAAAAGGATTTTATTGAGTCTCTCGCCGAGGGGTTGAAAATTTTCGGCGCTTCTTTTGAGCCCCGGCCAGTTATTTATCGGGCAGTAGATTTTAGAAGCAGTGAGTATAAAAGCTTGGGCGGCGGGGAAGATTATGAACCAGACGAGCCAAATCCATTTCTTGGTCACCGAGGCGCTTCACGATATATAAGCAACCCCAAGGTTTTCGAACTCGAGCTCTCGGCCATCAAGATTGCCCGAAACAAATTTAACCTAAAAAACCTTTGGATATCCTTGCCTTTCGTAAGGACACTAAAGGAAATGGAGGAAGTCAAAAAAATTATTTCCGCTTCCGGTCTGCACCGCTCACCCTCCTTCAAGCTCTTAATGATAGTGGAAATTCCTTCAAACGTAGTGTTAATTGATAAATTTTTAGACTTGGGCTTAGACGGGGTAATAATTGATTTAAACGATCTAACAATGCTCATGTTGGGGATGGATAAGCATAATTCGTTTTCAGGAGGCTACCTAGAAACAGACCAATCAGTTATGTGGTCACTAGAGAGGGTTATTAAGGAGTGCCGCCAAAGAGGCCTTTACTCGGGAGTTTATGGTCATGGTCCAACGATTTATCCAAATCTTGCCGAAAAGCTAGTAGAGTGGGGAGTTACTTCAATTTCAGTTTCTCTTGATTTAGTGGAAAAAACCCGCGAAATAATTTACGAAGCCGAGAAGAAACTAGTCGCCGCTAGGTCTCATAGCTAAGATGAAAAAAGAAATTGAGCGTAGATTCCTAGTGATCAGAGAAAAACTTCCAAAACTTACGAGAGGCCAAAAAATAGTGCAAGGGTATTTATCAACGGACCCAGTAGTCAGAGTAAGGGTCAAAAACTCAAATTCCTACCTAACTCTAAAATTCAGGAAAGAAAAAGTTAATCACGAGTTTGAATATAAAATTCCCTTGCGTGATGCCCAAAAATTACTAACCGAGTGCAAATTTAAGATAGAAAAAAACCGCTACCTATTTAAGCTTAATGGTAATATCTTGGAAATTGATTTTTTTGAGGGTGAAAACTCTGGATTGATAATCACCGAAGTAGAATTTCCAAATCTAAATACGTATTTCCAAAAACCCCTCTGGCTTGGGAAAGAAATAACCGACGACGAAAAATATTTTAATGCAAACCTTGCTCAAAGGCCTTATTTAAGATGGGGTACTAAAATATCCTGAGGAAACTCCGCAATGAGCGAGAAGAAGATCATTTATGATCCTGCGTCACAGTATAGGCGGATCCATCGCTTAGCACTGCAGACAAGGAGTAAGTAGTTGAGGTTTCACTTGGTACGTAATCGTAAGGCTTTTTGGTTACTGGATCAAGCGGAATAACTTGTAAAGACCCTTCTGTTAAATCTTCAAGTTTTGCTGGATATTTTTTGTTTTTTTCAAAGTATCGACTGACCCCACCTTTAATTGTGGCCAGATCAAGTTTTCTGGTTTGATCATTCTCCGAATTCTCCGCCAGAGTAGCCTGTTTTTTCTGTTCTTCTACCCTTTGAACAACTGTTTGTTTTGTTTGATTAATATTTTGATTTTGTTGATATTGCAAGTAAAAATACCCGCCAAAGAATAAAATCAGCGTTACTAAAAGGATACCGAAAACTGAAACCGCCGGAGAGCCAGACTTAGGGGTTTGCTTATCTGGTAAACTGGGTTGCGTTTGGTTTGGAATTGGATTAACAGGAAAATTTTGGGGTGGTTGGATATTTTGATTAGCCATTACTGGGGCTGGACTTTGCTGAGCAGGCATTAATTTTATTATCTAATTTTAGGATTAAATTGTCAAAAAATATTTTGGGCAAAGTCTTGCTAATTGAATTTTTAGCCTTGATTTGATAAAATTACTCAATCTGAAAGCCCGTAGCTCAATCAGTAGAACAATAAAGCGTTCTGCGACTACTAAAGCTGACTATGAGCAGCGGCCTTTGAAGGAAGATTCTGCTGGGCGGCTAGCTCAATTGGTAGAGCAGCGGCCTTTTAAGCCGCGTGTTCTGGGTTCGAGTCCCAGGCCGCTCACCAGAATCTTCTTTTTATTTTGAAAATAAATCACGTGTTCTGGGTTCTGGACCTCAATAGATTCACATCTCACCTCATAGCTAATTCGATAAATTGACAACCTATAGTCAATGTAGTACAATACAATATGTACTACTATAGGAGGTATGTTGATAATTTCATATCAATGGCTCTTGTTAGTCTCTACGCTTCTGTTCTGCTCGCGGAAGGTAGTGAGTTTCTTGTTAAGAAAGAAATCTCTTCTAATTTAACTAACCATTCAAACGAAAAAACCATTCATTATGAATCAAGCGAATTCCCGAAGCACTTACCGGAAAAAATTCAGGGCTTTAAACTTTGCGTATGGGATAACTGCTCAATTTCCGTCAGTATCGCCGGTATTAAACCTAGGCAGTAGGAATTATCGTAGCCGGCAAATCTGGCTGGACTCTTGCGGCTCTGCCTCTGAAAGGACTTGCGGTTAGAGCGTGCTTTAAAACTTCCTCCATAGACTCCACAAATATAAATTTAAGATCCTTCTGAGTTTTTGAAGGTATCTCTTCAAGATCCTTACGATTGTCTTTGGGAAGGATAATTGTGCGCAGTCCCGCTCGGTGGGCTGCTAAAACTTTTTCCTTGACACCACCAATTTCCAAAACTTTTCCACGCAGGGTTACTTCCCCTGTCATGGTTACTTCTTTACGCGTTGGGATTTTAGTTAAGAGGCTAATTAAGGCAGTTGTTATAGTGATACCCGCACTTGGACCATCCTTTGGTATTGCGCCAGACGGAACATGAACGTGAATGTCAGCTGTTTTGAAAAAATTATCCCTAATTCCGAATTCAACCACTTTAGACCTTGCGAAGGAGAGGGCGGCTTGCGCAGATTCTTTCATGACGTCCCCAAGTTGCCCAGTCAGAATAAGGCTTCCTTTACCTGGCATTATTGTCGCTTCAACCGAGAGAACTTCTCCGCCAACCTGCGTCCAAGCAAGACCGGTGGAAACCCCGACTTCATCTCTTTTTTCGGCTGCCCATGGTCTAAACTTCTCCGGACCCAGATATTTTGCTATATTTTTGGAACTTACCAACACCTTACCCATCTTTTTCTCGGTAATTTCTTTTGCTATCTTTCTACAAATTGCAGCTAGCTCACGTTCCAGATTCCGCACGCCTGCCTCGCGGGTGTACTTACTAATAATGGAGCCGATTCCACTGTCTTCCAGCTTTAACTTGCTTTCTGAAAGACCGTGAGATTCAAATTGTTTTGGTAGAAGGTAATTTTTGGCGATATGAAATTTTTCCTCTTCAGTGTAACCTGGGAATTCAATTACCTCCATCCGGTCCCGAAGGGCGGGTGGAATAGTCTCAAGAACGTTTGCAGTGGTAATGAACATTACATCTGATAAGTCAAAGGGAACCTCTAAATAATGATCTGAGAAAGAATGATTTTGTTCAGGATCCAGTGCTTCAAGTAAAGCCGAAGACGGGTCTCCACGAAAATCAAATCCAAGCTTATCTATTTCATCCAGCATAAAGATTGGGTTTTTGGTAGTAGCTTCCTTTACGCCTTGAACAATTCTTCCAGGGAGCGCGCCAACATAAGTTCGGCGGTGTCCTCGAATTTCCGCTTCATCCCTAATTCCGCCAAGAGACACTTTTACAAATTTTCTCCCCAAGGCTCTCGCAATTGAGCGTCCAATCGAAGTTTTACCCACCCCAGGAGGACCAGCAAAACAAAGTATCGGACCTTTTATCTTCCCAGTTAGTTTTTGGACGGCCAAATACTCAATAATCCGCTCTTTTACTTTAGCCAGTCCGTAATGATCAGTGTTTAAAATATTTTCGGCTCCTTTTATGTCAATTTTACTCTCACTCTTAATGCTCCATGGAAGATCCACTAACCAGTCAAGATAGGTTCTTAAATAAGATATTTCCGGTGAAAATGAAGGCATTTTCTGAAGCCTATCAAGTTCCTTCAGTGCTTTTCCTTCTGTTTCTTTGGGCATCTTCGCATCAAGAATTTTTTTTCTAAGCTCGGAAAATTCCTCCTGCTCTTCCTTCATTCCCAGTTCTTTTTCAATTGTCTTTAGTTGTTCCCTAAGAAAAGCTTCTTTGGCGGTTTTTCCGATTTGCTCAGCTGTTTGATCTTGGATTTTTCGGGCTGTTTTCATTACGGAAAGTTCTCGAGAAATATGTCCGGCAATTTTCTTAACCCTGATTTTCAAATCTGATGCTTCAAGAAGAGATTGTTTTTCAGCTGATTTGAGATCCAGATTAAAGATTACAAGATCTACTACTTGATACGGGTTGGAAAGGTCAAAAACAGACGGCAGCACGTCCAGTGGTATTGGCTTTCCTAGAGTAATAAGCTGTCTAAATTGTTCAACAAGAGGGCGAACTAGAGTCTCTAAATCTTCCCTTGAATACTCAGTTTCCTTTAAATGATTCACCTTTACGCCAAAGTAGGGCTCTTCAGTTGAAAACTCCACTATCTTACCCTTACTTTGGCCTTCAACCAAAATATTAATCACCCCGTCTGGTTGCCGCTGGACCTGAACGATTAGGCCGATTGTTCCCGTCGAGTAGAGGTCTTCCTTTGCGGGATTATCTTGATCCTTATTCTTTTGCATAACCAAAAATATTTTCTTATCTTTTTTCAAACTTTCTTCCAAAGCAGCCACAGATTTTTCACGCTTCAAGGAAATAGGCACCGAAGCCTTTGGAAAGATGACAACGTCTCTTACAGGTATAAGTGGTAAAGAATGTTTTTCCATAGAAAATATATCCTAGCATATATTAGCAGACTGGTCAAGAGGGTGCTAAACGAATGTTTGGGTGGCGGAAACCGTCGAGAATTTAATCCGGCGGTTTCCACCACACTAGGGACATTTGAAGACCCTAATATCAGCAGGATGCAATACTGAGGGTTATTGTACCACCACGACGCACCTCAAAATTGTACCTGCTGATAATGACACGGTACGTGGTGTCTTCCCTGACAGTTGTACCAGTGATAACTATTTGGTCGTTGCCGATGTGGCCAGCGCTCTTGATCTTCACATCAACAACTCCCCAACATCGCGTTGGGAATGGGACAGTATCTTCGCCTTTTGGCCAAGCGCTGTCGATTGTCTCAAGCGTTGGTCCTCCGTCGTCAATTACATCCGAGCTCTCAGCCGTCGTCACCTCTAGACTCCTCTCAATCACGAAAGTACTCACCAGGTATTGGCGAGCCTTTTTTATCCTTGTTTTGTTGTTGGGTGGGGGAATTCTTAAACCAAGACCAAAGAAGGATCGCCAACTATTTTAGTTGGTAATCCCAATAATGATACTAATTTGGTTTAAACAAGAGGTCATTTTATTTAAATACTAAAACAAAGTACGCTTGTCAAGAAAATTAACCCTTGGCATAATACCTGAATCCTTGATTAGAACTTCAGACATTCGTAATATCGTGCTTCGTCAAACACTACTTCCTGCCCAATTGCAATTTTTTGAGCACTCTCAGAGTCATCACCTCGGTCAACTAAGTATGTCGCTGCCTGTAAGCACTCTGCTTTCGCTCTCGGCCTAGCTACAAAAAAGAGATATGAGAAAAACATAAGTACAATTGCTAAAAGTAAAATTATCAAAGCAATAAATTTTTTATTCATAATGTTTAAACTATGGGGTGGGTTAGGGGACTCGAACCCCCAGCCTTCTCCTCCACAGGGAGACGCTCTGCCATTGAGCTAAACCCACCATGATGGCACGCCCAGAGGGATTCGAACCCCCGACCTCATGGTCCGAAGCCATGCGCTCTATCCACTGAGCTATGGGCGCACATTTATCAATTTTTCAAAACAGCCTTGGAGCGGGAGACGGGATTCGAACCCGCGACCTTCTCCTTGGAAGGGAGACGCTCTAGCCAGCTGAGCTACTCCCGCACGATCGTGATTATATCAAAATTGTAAGTCAGATTCAATTTGAATTACGTAAGATTTGTTTGGATAATATCGGAAAGAAGTATGCCTTCAACAATGAGTCCTTTGTGACCAAGCTCTGCTACCACTAGGTCTTTAATTTTTCTCTCAGCATCATGACGGGTGGATGAATTCAGTTGCTGATATGTAAACTCGGAAAGTGCCGTGCGAATTCTACTTCTTGATACTGGCCGAATTATTTTTGAAACAAAATCCTCCCCAATGTTTTCCCACAGAGAAACAATACTTTCCTTATTTATTCTTACCAGAATCGTACCTTTAACAGTGATATTAATGTTATCGGAAGTTGTAGCGTTAATTGGGTCGTCTCCCAAAGCTTCTTTGTTTTCCTCTGCATTAAAGCCTTCCCTGATAGTATATTCAATAGTCTGAGCGTTAAAAACCTTGGCTTTTTGCCAAAAGGGGATTTTGAAGTGAAGACCAGGCCCCCAAGTGGTGCGAAGTACACCTCTGCCTTTATCATATACTGTCGAGATGTGACCAGGCGGCACATCGACAAAGAAACCACCGGCTACTTCATCTACCAAAAATGATATTACTAATTTATCAAAGGATGCCATATTTAACTCTCAAAGTGTTACTAACCCCGTCTTCCGGCGTGCATTATGGTTTTTATAGCAAGTGAGAAACCCACTGAAGTTGCCACAAAAACTGCCTTGGCGCTTGGCAGTAACATCAAGATTATAAAACTAATGACGGGTAAAATCAACGGATCCCACCGATCCGACAAATGAAATCCAATATGTTTTTTCTCGTTATACTCCCACATACGCTCAACGAACAACACAACTGCAGCTATGAAACTTAGAATAAAGGCTGGGTGTGTTAAATCAAAGCCAAAAAAGAGAGTGTTTATCACATCCGGACCTTTGACAAAGCTGTATAAATGCCCATATCCAGAATTGATAATTCCCACCTGAAGAATTTGATAAAGCGCAATTAAGAAAATCACCTGGGCAAAAATTGGGATGGATTCAAGAAAAGGGTTGATACCGTGAGGTTTTGTAATTGCGGACACTTTTTCAATTTTTTCCCGGGATGTCAGTTTTTTATCAGTCTCAATCTGATCTATTAAAGGCTTTACTTTCTCAAGCGCCTTATCCTGTTCATAGCTTCGCAATGTAAAGTGTAGAAAAATAAATCTGATTAAAATGGCCAGACCAATAATGGTTATCCCAAAGTTCGGACCAGGGGATAGGTTGTAACTAAATACAACTAGGTTTAGAACGGGCTGATAAACAATTAAATTCCAAGCGTTGATAAAAAAATCAAACATTTTAAAAAATAGGCGCCCAAGAAACCAATTTCGAACTACTAACAAAAGCTATTTTAACACATTGGAAGTTTCCAAAAATCTGCTAGAAACAAAAGATGATTAGAAAGGAGATCTGGACGCAAGTCCAAAGTAGGATCGGGTTTAAACATTACTTTTGGCCAAGAAGAGCAGTTTTAAACTTTAAACTAAAAATGCTAAGATTTAACCATGCAAGATGATAATCCAGAATCCAAAGAATTAGACATCCCACCAGAGCAAATGATGTCTGACCGTGGGCGAGAAGAGATAGGACAAAAATTTCAAGACCAGCTCGAGCATACTAAAAGGGACATTTTTCCCTTAGATAAAAACAAGATAGAAGTAATTGCCCCAGATAACAGCCAACTTTTTGCAATTTTTAAAGTGGAGGATGAGTGGGGGACCGACTTCCACAGAAAGTACTTTTCCTACGATCCCCAAACCGGAAAATTTTTAGAAGCTTCGTCTGTTAGCATCGAAAAAGCGCAGGATGAATATTTGAGATTTACAAAAGTGGGAAGAACTATAAGAGTGCCCTTCCGTGAGATTGAAGAAGTGGGTTTTGATTTTTGGGAAAATACTGAACCTGGTGAAGTTCGATATATACAAACCATTTTTAAAGGCGATCAAGTACTAATACACAACTCAGGTCAATATAAAGAAGCGCAAAGAACTGGAATAGAAGTGGGTTATAGTAGAGAAAAGGGGGTGCTAGATCGAATCGGCGCCGTTACCCCAGCGCGGCACTTTGTACCAAACGATTTCAATCTAATAGCTGATCTAGATAGTGAGGAGGCCTTTGAAGATTTGATAACACAGGCGTCTCAGGAAGGCGGCGAAGAATGGTTAAATAATGACGGATCTACTTGGGCAAGAGTTCCCTTTGACCCAAGTATAGGTATGTTTACCATGGAAGCAATTGGCCTGGAAGGAGAGCCAATATATGAAATTAACTTCCCCCAAAGAATTGATACCCAAGCAGTTATTGCTGAATTTAACCCCAAAAGGTTCTATGAAAACCCAACTTTACCTCCTGAAGAGGACTTGAAATGGAAGGGTTTAGAGTTCTCGACAGTTGTAGGTGTGAAAATTACTCCTTTAGTATAGGGATTTCAGTATTATTATCGATCAAGATAAGGCGAGGAGTACATTTTAACAGCTAAAGTTGGTGCGTCTTTATCGTTGTAATTGCTTACTCGAATGCACTCGGCTCAGGAAGTAATGGTTGGTCGCGTAGAGGCTCAAGATTTTGAACTTCTCACTAAAGCTATTTTAACATACTGGAAACCGCCGGAAATTGATTGGAAGAAAATAGCACTTAGCCAATCGAATTCGGTGAAAGGCCAAAGTGGAATGGGATTTGAGTATTACTACTGATCAGGGAGATCAGTTTTGAACTTATTAATACTTAATGTGGAAAATAAAGAATGGTTTGTCAGAAACTTCTCTTACCAGAGTGCCACCTAAAATTTGCTTCATTTCTTGTCTCTCGCCTTTTGTAAACCATTTACTAGTGTAACCGGTTTTGCTTACATAAACTCCCTTTTCAGAATCGCACTTGTCTATATCCGGCTCGCCAACCAATTTCGCAGCCGAGGTATACATATCAATTGCAAATTCAGAAAAAGCCTCTTGTTTGAATGAAGAAAGGATAATCTCACCCTTGCTAGCCTCGGCTACTTTCCTCATTTGCTCTAAACCAACTTTCCAATCTCCTATCCACGGACCAATTGAATTTTGCAAACACAGCAGTACTGGATTTATCAACTCATAACCTGAAAGTAACTCTGATAATTTGTTTGCGTCTCCTCGGATAATTTGAAGGTTGGGAATTTCTGTCACCTTTTCCTCTAAGTCCTTAAACATAGAATCGTCAATCTCAACTGCGACCACATTTCTCGCTAAATCTGATAAGGTTGCAAGGACTCTGCCGTAGCCAGCTCCAACATCTATAAACGTTTTGCTCTTGGGGTTTTCGACTTCTTTAACAAACTCAATTTCCTGTTCTCCATACTGACGAAGCATAGGAAAATTTGTAGCCTCAACGTATTTTCGATAATTATCAGGGGACCAATTGAATTTTTTCACTACAGTAGACCTCAGATTTAAAAAATTGTTAAAAACCTTGGTCGGGGTGACAGGACTTGAACCTGCGGCCTCACGCTCCCAAAGCGCGCGCTCTACCACTGAGCTACACCCCGATGTTTATACTAACCTGTCTCTTCTGGTGCACCATCTGGGACGATGTTCGAACCTATTTGACGTCCTCTATTGACCCCAAAGAAAAAACCGCTCTTATCGTAGCCCTTTCTCATTTCAAAAAGGAGAACAATGTATGAGTTGGTTTAACACATTGAGGAAAAAGACTCAATCTTCCACAGACGTGACAGGCTCCATTTTATATGATGAAAAGACCTTTTACAACAGGTTTACTCAGGATCTACTTGAGGCTAAAAACGAAGTAATAATTGAAAGTCCCTATATAACAAGTCGAAGAATGAAAATATTGAGGCCTATTTTCCAAAAACTTGTCTCTCGTGGGGTTAAAGTCTACATAATGACCAGAGATCCTAAAGAACACGATCTACCACAAGAATACCAATCTGAAGAGGAAATTCGAAATTTCGAAAGCATTGGAATTCAAACTTTACTTTGTTTAGGCAATCATCATCGAAAACTGGCAATTATTGATCGTAAAATTCTCTTTGAAGGAAGCCTAAATATTCTTTCTCAATCGCATAGTCGAGAGATTATGAGAAGAATTGATAGCACTGAGCTCTCTGAGGAGATGTATAGATTCCTTAAATACGAAAAATTGATGATATAATCCTGAAAGGAGGTATATATGGATATAAAAGACCCAGTTTTGGAAAAACTTGAATTAGTCATTGATTCGCTTCGTTATGCCCATGAGAATGATTTAGATATAAATAATTCTGAAGATGTTGCAAAAATTCTTGATGCCAATGATCCGGAACATAAAGAAAATATAGATGAGTTCGTTATGCTCCTTAAGAATACTGAAGCGTTTATGGAAATGACCTCAAGAGAGAAAGACGCTAAAAAGACAGACCTACCAAACTAAAGTTAGTTTTAGTTACGGATTTCCCTGTAAGAAGGTTCTTGGATTTACTGGAATTCCATAGACATTTATTTGAAAATGAACGTGCGGTCCGGTTGCCCAGCCAGTTTGTCCTTCCATTCCAATAATGTCCCCAGGCTTTACTTTCTGACCTTTTGTAACTAAGATCGCGCTCAAGTGACCGTAATATGATGTAATGTAGTTTCCGTGGTCAATTATGACGTGTTTTCCTAGACCGATTGGAATTTCCCCGGCAAAAGTGACAGTCCCATCGGTAAAAGTTGTGACCGGATCACCAATTTGATGAATAGGGCTAGCTATGTCTATTCCGGTATGAAAAACCTGATAGGGAAAGTCGCTTTCTCCAAATTCCAACGTCACAACCCCGTGTACAGGCCAAGTGCCAGTTATTTTTAGATCTTGGACTACTTTCCCAGTCTTAGGGTCATGGATCTCAACTGTATTTGTTTGCGGATTAAAAGTAGCCAGTGAATTTGAGACGATATTTAATCCGACATTTGCAACAAGTATTACTGCAAGAACTGGAATAAGAAGTGTAATTAGGAAAGCGAAGAAAACAAACTTAAGCTCTCGGCGAAATGACCAAATTGCTGCAATTGCCGGAAGATTGGCCACAGCTTTAGAGATAAATCTCTCTGGGATCAGTTGTCAGAAGAGGGTGCTCTTTTTCTGAAGCTACGACTTTAAGAGCAACGTGGTTCTGGTCGGAAATAATTAAGGCTTCACCTCGGTCACAAGTCAGCAGAAAATGTTCTTCATATTCGCTGAGCTTGAATTCTTCGGCTACTTTCCTAATTGTAGTGGTATCTTGTCGCATTAGAACTCTTAGTGAAGATTGGGAAGCTATTGCCCGGCCGTATTCTGAATTGAGAAAGTCATTTGCCTGTTGGGATATGATGGTTACTCCCAAATAGTATTTTCTTGCCCGTCTTACTAGGGCCGAAACAAACCTGGCGCTTTCCTCATGCTCAAGAAGTAACCAGCCCTCGTCAATTACCAGTATTCTTTTTTGGGGATTTGATTTAACCTGGGAGTTAACATAGTTGGCAACAGCCATCATCATAATTTGTCTTAAGGATTCGTTTAAATCTTTGATGTCAAAGACTACGAGCCGATTATCGAGAGCGATGTTGGTTTGTGAGTCAAAGACCGACGAAAGCGATCCGTTTACAAACTTCTCGAGGCGGTTACAAAGGTCTTTCTGTTTCATTCCCCTTAAGACTAGGTAAAAATCTTTCAAAAGCGGGTAAGACTTTTCTTTTGGTTTTCGGCCACGATTGTCTCTGTTTTCCTTTGGAGTGTAGTTGTAATTTAAAGAGTAGCCGTGATCTTTGTAGGTTTGGATAATTGCTTTATCGACAACTGCCTTTTCTTCAGAAGAAAGTCCTCCAACAATTAAGGATATGATTTCCGTTAAGTCCTGTATGTGCTCGGACAGGTCGTTTTCTTTTCCATAAGAACTTAGGGAAAAGTCAAAAGGGTTAATCTTCTCTTTTGATTTTGCTGATAACTTAATGTAGGAGCCGTTGACTGATTCTGCAAGTTGCTTATATTCCCGCTCCGGATCAATGACAATTACTTTCGTTCCTTGCATCAGTTGTCTTAGAATTTCCACCTTAGCGGTATAACTTTTACCGCTTCCGGATTGGGCAAAAATGATGCTGTTGGCGTTATTTAGTGAATAGCGATCAATAATTACTAAGGAATTGTTCGACTTGTTAATGCCGTAAAGAATTCCCGATTCCTGTACCAGTTCCGAAGAGACGAAAGGAAAAGTCAGGGCGGCAGAAGAACTATCCAAGTTTCGTCTTTGGGAAAGTAGGTTCTCACCTCTTGGCAAGACTGACTGTAAACCTTCGAGTTGCTGGAAAGTGGCACTTTTGATGTAAAAGAGCCTCGTGGACATTACTGTTTCCAGAATTGTTGTAACTTTGTTAAGCTCAACTAAACTGTCAGCCGAAATTGTCATATAAATGGATATTTGGAAAAGCTTCTCCTGACCTCTTTGGATTTTGTCTTTTAAGTCGATGGCCGACTTTAAGGGGTCGGTGATTTCTGAACCTATTACTTTACCGTCCTTAAGCATTGACCTTTTGGTTGACTCGAGCTCAGTAATTTTCCTGTTTAGTTTTGGCAGAGCGTAAATCGGGTCAACCTGTTCAATATGATAGGAAATATCAATGTTGTGGTTGAAGTTAATCAGCATGTTTAACCACCCGGTTGAGGCTACATACGGGAAGCCGGAGATAAATAATGTTCTGACAAATTTATTGTCCAGTTGAAGATAAGAAGTATTTTCTTCTAAACCGGCGTAAGAGATTAAATCGATTTGATCCTGTTCGCCAAAGTTAAACTGGAACGACTTTTTAAGGAGTTCTTTTTTGGAAGATCTTCTCTTGCGTTTACTTCTTTTAAAGTAAGTCGTCGATATTTGGTTTAGTCGCTCTAAAGTGTTAAACATATTGGTTACTTATTAAGGCTTCAATGGTGTGACCTTTAAGCTCCTGAGTTTTGGCTTGCTGAGGGCTGTAGAAGCTGTAGAACAGGTCAAGGATCTCCAGACTGCCCAGAACCCTGGCTTTCATTCCTAACTTCTCTAAACCTTTGACAACAATGTCGCGTTGTAAGTGAATTTGCTCCTCAATTAGGGAAAAATCCTTGTTTTTGTCAAGGTTTTTGTAGGGAATGACGATATAGAATCGGCGGGATAATATTTTATTGCCGGACACCAGGTTTTTAATGAAGCTTGTGTAATTGTTGATTTGGTCGCGGTAGACTTTTTCCTTTTCCGTATCCTTACTTTTTCCGATTTCTTCCAAATAGCGGTCGATGTCGACTTCTCGCACTCTAATAAGTACCTGCAACTCACAGGGAAGCGAGTTAAGAAAATTCTGGAAGCCGTCAATTAAAATATCCTGTTCTTCATCACTTTTAAGCTCAAAGTTAATTGAGGAGGTTTCGACAATTAGTCTGTAGTCATTGTTTGGCAGGATAAGAGTTCCGTCTTTGACTTCCTTGATTCTGATTTGTCCTCTTGAGCTGACTTTATTTTTGTTCTTGTTTAAAAGCAACATTCATGCCCCCTTTCTTTGTTGATTTAAATGAAAAACTGTATTTTGGGTTTGAAAGTAGCCCGTCGAGCTTTAACAGATCACCAATTGAGGCTAATGGTTTTGTTCTTATCTCAACTTTTGCCTCGGCTTTTTTGGCTTGAACCTTTACTTTATTTTTTAAGTCGGGTACATCCAGACTGCGCATGAAAGTGTCGTTTTTGTTAAAGACGTAATATTTGGGACGTAAGTTGTAGTGCAAAATGGTAATAACCCAGCTCAGGACTACTTTCCCCTTTATTCTCAGCGCTAAGACAAGACATAAGATAAGCACCACCAGAACAAGTGGAAGTTTATACAGTGTGAAATGGAGCCTTGGACTAAGTACTGTAAAGATGACTGTTGTCCAAAAGGCCGGGAACAAAAGCAGCATTATTTGGGTCAGGTTAAGGTTTCCGGCGATCTTATCCTCAACGGTTGTAATTTGTGCAGGGATTACTTGTGTCTTCATGCTTTAACTACCTTTCTGGGGGTGCGCATTGGAGTTGAAGTCTCAACCGCAGCAGCCGAACCACTTTTGTCAGTTGAAATTACGTTAATTATCTGGCCGCCGACTTTTCTAACCATGCCGTTTCCGGCCGTAAAAAAGGCCAGTTGCATCATCACAGATGGAGTTTTTAAGAGAGTGAATAAAAGCCCAATACCGATAAGAATCGAGATAAGGGAATTAGTACCGACTTGGCCTGGAACAGTTAAGAAAGCAGAAGCCAGTTGAATAATGACAACGTGAACAAATACAGTAAAAATAGTGATGATGTAGGTTTTAATTGCGATCTCGGCAAAATCGGTAAACTTCGGAACTGCCCATAAAAGGAAAATTAACGGGGCGAGAACCGCTCCCAGGGCAATAATAATTAATCGGCTAACGTAAAAAAGCAGTAGGACAACTGCGATAATCACGAACAAGACCATGAAGATAAGCATTATTAACGGCGTTGTACCGGTTGCCAGTGAGGTTGGATCAAAAGAGTTGGTTATAAAAGCACTGTTAATACCGCCGGTTGCATGAAGCACTGCCGAAACAAGGACGTTACACATTTGCACTACCCAATCGGCAAGGAATATTGAGGTGTTGGCCAGAAGAAAGGCTAAACCTAATTTTGGAAGAAGGTTTTTAAATTCAATCTCATCAAAACCGAAGGTTGAAGCACTCATTATCTGAAAACCTAAAAGGGCGACAACCAAAGCAAAAAGTGAATCAACTATTCCCACAATTACCAGCCAGAAGTTAAAGATAACCGAATTTGCGACCAGTGAAGGTGTTGTGGTCAGAAAAGAAATAATGCCGTCTGTTAAGGGTTTTGTGGCGCTTTGGACAATACTTGAGAGAAAACCGGAGATTGCGTCAAGCAGTATTTGGGTCAGTCCGTTTGATGGAGTGGAAGGCACGATTGGTGTTAGGCTAAGTCCGCCTGTGGCTGTGCTGGTACTTGGGGTAATAAAGGCATTATTTAGAAGTGAAGAGATGACTCCGGCTGCCAGAACTAGGACAAAACCGAGAAGTGCGTTTCTGATCGTATTTTTAGCGTGTTCCAGGGAATCAGGCTTTCCGGTGGAAGTTATATAAGCATAACCGCCTTTAATGAGGAAAAAGGTGCAGGCAAGAGAAGCGAAAATTATTAAAACTGTGAGGGTTTGATTGGTAAAATTGGCAACTTCATTATTACTAGCGGCAAAAGCCGATTTAGTTGATGCTAAGAACAACGCCACAGCGCTAATAATAGTTAGTACTTTCATAACAGTCGGCTAGTTTTCAGAACTTATTTGCCAAAAGCCCCGGTTGCAACTTGGGTGACGATATTACTTAGAACGAATGCTCCAAAGACAACAGCCAGACCAATCGCAGAGTAGAAAATAGTCTTTTTAGAGCGATCCAATGATTCAGGATTTCCCGAACTGGTAATATAGCCAAGTCCGCCCCAAACGAAGAATCCGGTTGCGACAAGACCTGAGAGAGTAACTAAGATTGCGATAATGTTTTGAATGAAGCTCTGGACTTTGGATACGTCAGCACTCTGTGCCAGCACGGGAGTAGCAACAATTAGAGAAGTTAAAACTATTGATTGTATAATGATTAACTTTTTCATGCCTTCACCCCCTTTCGGGTGGATTAAAACAAAAAACTGCCCCACTGGGGACAGTTTCAGAACAAACGATATTTAAGTGAATCAATTTATATCAGAGCCAAGTTAGCAAGTCAAGGGGGTCTGGGGAGCGAATTTTCTGCTATAACAATCTAAAGATAAAGTTCTTCTGTTTAATTTAGGCTTTTTTTGTTAAAATCAAGCAAAATATAACTATGAAACTATCAGATAACGAAAAACGCGATGTAATAAAATTCCTTGAATCGGGTAAACCGTTGCCGGACAAATATAGATTCTTGCTTTTTGATGATGATCGAGAAGTCGAACTGGTTTGGAATGGTAAAACAAATGAAACAACCAATGTAGTTTTACCTTTCCAAACTATTGAGCACATTGACGAGCCAAGGAGTGAAGACAAGAAAGTAGCGCAACAATCGCTCCTTGATATGTCAGGCAAACAAATTGCAGGTTGGACAAATAAACTAATTTGGGGTGACAACAAGTTAATTCTTTCGGCACTTAAAAACGGTCCCCTGCGAAAAGAAATCGATGCCCAAGGTGGGATAAAACTTATTTATATTGATCCCCCGTTTGATGTTGGAGCGGATTTTTCGATGGACGTCCAAATTGGTGATGAGGAATTTACAAAAAAACCTTCCATTATCGAGGAGGTTGCTTTTAGAGATACATGGGGTAAAGGGGTAGATAGCTTTATAACTATGATTTTTGAAAGACTTTCACTCATGCATGATCTACTTTCAGACGATGGAAGTGTTTATGTCCATTGTGACGTTAGAGTTAGCAGCTATATGCAACTTGTACTTAATGAAATATTTGGAGAAAAATATTTTAACAGCATGATCGTTTGGAAAAGAAGACAAGGCATAGTACAAAAAACTAATCAATTCGGAATTTCAACAGACTTTATATATTTTTACAACAAATCAGATACTTTTGCCTTTGCTCCACAATATACTGAAGTTGGAACAGAAGCTTATATTAAAGAGCGATATATATACAAGGAACCAGACGGAAGGGTTTACAAGCTCGGGGATCTTAGTAATCCTGCTAACCGTCCAACTTTAAAATATGAATATAAAGGATATGCGTTCCCGGATAAAGGTTGGGCTGTTTCAAGAACAAAAATGGAACAAATGGATAAAGAAGGAAGACTTTATTTCCCACCAGATAAGTCGAAAAGATTAATGAGGAAACAGTATTTAGACGAATGGAAAGGCAAACCAGTACAAAATTTATGGGATGACATATTTCCTGTTAACTCTCAGGCCAAGGAAAGAATCGATTATCCAACACAAAAACCAGAGTCTCTTTTGGAGAGAATTATTGAAACCTCCTCTCAAGAAGGAGATATCATAGCAGATTTTTTTGTCGGGTCCGGTACTACTTTAGCTGCAGCTGAGAAACTAGGTAGAAAATGGATAGGGTCCGACCTTGGTAGGTTTTCTATCCATACAACACGTAAGAGAATGATCGGAACTCAGCGAGAGTTAAAACAAGAGGGTAAGGACTTTAGAGCCTTTGAAATACTGAATCTCGGTAAATACGAAAGGGAACATTATGTTGATACAAATAATGATTTGAGAGCTGAGGAAAGGCAGTTGCAACAGGAAAGGAAGGAAAAAGAATTTGTTAAGCTGATACTTGCAGCCTACAAAGCTGAATCGGTAGATTCGTTTTTAACTTTGGTTGGTAAGAAACGCGATAGATTAGTTGCTATTGGACCAATTAATTCTCCTGTAACAGCTGACTTTTTGCACCAAGTAATAGCTGAGTGTATAGGTAAAAATGTTACAAAGGTTGATGTACTGGGTTTTGATTGGGAAATGGGCTTGGAATTAGATCAGTTTAAAAAACAAGGGGTAGACGTTCAGCTCAGAGTAATTCCAAGAGAAGTATTTGATAAAAGAGCGGTCGAAAAAGGACAAGTAAAGTTTTATGAAGTTGCTTTTATTGAAGTGAAACCAATTGTAAAGAAAAACTCAGTTGCTATCGAGTTGACTGATTTTAGTGTTTTTTATAACCAAGATGATACTGGAGAAGTTGAGGAAAAATTAAAGCAAGGTGGTTCTAAAGTAGTTATAGAAAACGGTCAAGTCATAAAACTTAACAAGGAAAAAGATTCAGAAATTGTTAAACGAGAAGTATTAACAACAAAATGGACTGATTGGGTGGATTATTGGGCTGTGGACTTTGATTTTGAAAGTAAAAAAGAGTTTGTTAGAGTCATTAATCCGAAAACTGACAAGGAAGAAGAAGTCTGGACTGGAAATTATATTTTTGAGAACGAGTGGCAATCTTTCAGAACCAAAAAGGATCGTTCATTAGAATTAATATCTGCCACGAGAGAAGTATTAAAGGGGAACAGAAAGATTGCAATAAAAGTTGTGGATATTTTTGGAAATGATACAACAAAAGTGATAGAGGTGAATATATGAAACTAATTGATGAAATTAAAAAAACTGTTGTATTTATTGGCTATAGTGTGCAGACTAAAAAAACTCTTGAAGATATATTTATTGGTACTGGTTTCTTGCTAAACATAAATAATTATTTCTACGTTTGTACTGCAAAACACGTTATTCTAGATCCTGTTAAAAACGAAATTAGAAAGGGAATTTGGGCTGCAATAAGGCTAAAAGCTGGAAAATATCAGAAGATTGATTTTGACAATATCAAACAAAAATATTCTGTCGATTGGTTATTTCACCCAGTACAAAAATATGACATTGCATTATTACCAATTGAGTTAAATCAGGAAAACAACGATTTTAAGCTTATACCAAAGGATTTATTTTTCGAGTCTGTTAAGAATAAAAAGACTCCGGAGTTACTTCAAGTATTTTTCTGCAGTTATCAGCCAGGAGTTGAAAAAATCAAAGACATTAACCCAATTATCAGAACAGGTTTTATATCAAGGGTTAATAAAGACAACTCTTTAATTATAGATGCCAATACTTTTCCTGGAAATAGTGGTAGTCCAGTTTTTGTCGCACCAACTACTGGTTTAGTTTCTGATGAGGGTACACAAATTGGAAATCCATTCTCAGGAAAATTCTTAGGTGTAATCACCAGCTATATTCCCTATAGAGACGTTGCTGAAAGTAAACAAACTGGTAACCCACGGATTATATTTGAAGAGAATACTGGACTAGCAAATGTTCACACACATAATGTACTTGAGGAGCTAATAAAATCAAAGAGTTTTAAAAACCAATTGACTCATTTAAAACAATTATAATTATGGCACTACATAAAGATTTTCCAAAAGACCCATACGTTACTTTAGACCCAGATATAAGATGGTTTCCTGCCGTTGAAGATTTACGAGAAAAAGGTGGTTACGAAAAACTGCTTCCCCCTTTTGTTTCTGAACTTCGTAAAAAGGTAAAGGAATGGCGCGATAATAACTATGCAAGGGCAAGTGACACCTCTAAGGCGCTTCTAAATTGGTGGTTTAAAGAATCTCACACTACTTTTGACCAAAATGGTTTAACTACACCTTTTCGCTATTACTTTTCTCAAAGGGAAGCAGTTGAAACTGTTATTTGGCTTTACGATGTTGTGAAAGTGGCCAATAAATATGACTTGATTAAGTTCGACTCTTTAGGTCGTGTCAGTCCGAATATGTTTGACGAAGACTGGCTTAGATTTGTCATTAAGATGGCAACAGGGAGTGGAAAGACTAAGGTTATGAGTTTAATTCTAGCCTGGGCATATTTCCACAAACTTTATGAGAAAGACTCTAGACTTGCCCGAAACTTCTTGCTTATTACTCCAAACATTATTGTCCTTGAAAGAATCAAAACTGATTTTGAAGGTTTGAAGATTTTTAACAACGATCCGATACTTCCAGAAAACGGTTATGAAGGACAAAACTGGCAAGATGATTTTCAAATAACATTGCATTTACAGGATGAAGTTGGTCCTATCTCGCCAACAGGTAATATATTTCTTACTAACATTCATAGAGTATTTGAAAGTAACGTCAATGAACCAAGTCCTGACGATGAAGATAGCTCTTCTTACTTTCTGGGTCCAGAGCCAGTGAGCAAGACAAACGAATCGCGGGTTGATTTAAGTGACATAGTCCGAGAAATTGACGAGCTAATCGTGATCAACGACGAGGCACACCATATTCATGACGACAAGCTGGCATGGTTCAAATCAATTCAAGATATTCATAATAAACTTAAACTCAAAGGCGGTGAATTAGCACTGCAAATTGATGTTACAGCAACCCCAAAACACAATAATGGAGCTATTTTTGTTCAAGTAATATCCGACTATCCACTTGTTGAAGCAATCCATCAAAGAGTTGTTAAAAATCCGGTTCTGCCGGATCAAGCAAGTCGAGCAAAGCTTAAAGAAAATCAAAGTGCCTTGTTCACTGAAAAATACGAAGACTACATAAACTTAGGAGTTGAGGAATGGCGAAAAACTTATGAGGAACTGATCAAAACTGGAAAAAAATCAATTCTTTTTATCATGACAGATGACACAAAAAATTGTGATGAGGTAGCCGAATACCTTGAAAAAACCTACTCTGAATTTAAGGGAGCAGTTTTAACTATCCACACTAATAAAAGTGGTGAAATATCAGAATCAGTTCAAGGGAAAGACGAAAAAGAGTTAATTAAGCTCCGAGAACAAGCAAATGCAATTGACAGTATAGAGAGTCCTTTTAAAGTTATTGTCTCAGTGCTGATGCTTAAGGAAGGCTGGGATGTAAAGAATGTGACTACAATCGTCGGTCTTCGTGCTTATTCCTCGACAGCAAATATTCTTCCGGAACAAACACTTGGAAGAGGTTTAAGACGAATGTTTTTTGGTAGAGATGACGTAGAAGAGTATGTAAGTATTATTGGAACACCCGCTTTCATGGATTTTGTTGAATCAATAAAGGGTGAAGGTGTAATTCTAGAAAAGCGCGCAATGGATATTGGCGCAAAACCAATTACACCAGTTGTAGTTGAAGTTGATAATGAGAACGTCAAGAAAGACATTGAAAAACTAGACATTGAATTACCAGTTTTAACTCCTAGGATTCAGAGAGAATACAAAAATTTATCCAAATTAGATGTCTCGAAATTCTCACATAAGAAAATAAAAGTAAGACAGTTTAGCGAGCAGGAAAAGAAAGAGATTATTTTTAAAGAAGTTGTCGCCGACAAAATCCACCACTCAACAATTCTCGATAGCAACATCACGCCAAATTATCAAAGTGCGATTGGATTTTTTGCACAAACAATTATGAGAGAACTTCGTTTGTTTGGCTGCTATGATATTTTGTTTGGCCAAGTAAAAGAATTTGTCCGAGATTATTTATTTGAAGAAAAAGTTAATCTTGAGGACTTGAATATTCTCCGTAATTTATCTGAAATAGAAGTAACAAAAACAATTACCGAGACTTTTAAAAAACAAATTAATGATTTAACAATTGAGGACAAGGGTGATGCAGAGATTAAAAATTACATAAAAATTAGTAATTGCCGACCTTTTGTAGTGAATGACAATGCGTATTTAATTCCAAAAAAGAGTATTTTCAATAAAATCGTTGGTGATAGTAACTTTGAACTTGAATTCGCTGACTTTCTTGAGAGGTGTGACGACATTTTGTCTTTTGCTAAAAATTATTTTGAGATACATTTCAAAATTGATTATAAAAATGCAGATGGTTCAATCTCTTACTATTACCCTGATTTTTTTGTAAAAACAGACAATAAAACTGTTTACATTATTGAAACAAAAGGTAGAGAAGATCTCGACGATGTTCTGAAGATAAAGAGACTTGGTCAATGGTGTGAAGATGCGAATAGTAGACAAAATAAAATTGAATATAAAATGCTATATGTAAAGCAAGAAAACTGGGAACGGCAAAAACCAAAGAATTTTGGAGAACTAATCAAATTAAACCAATATGAGTAATCTATACCCGAAAGGATCTGAATGGAGAAAATGGGATTTACAAATACACCCACCTGAAACTAAAAGCGCTGATCAATACAAGATAAAAGGCGGTAGTGTTTCTGATGTTTGGAATCGTTTTCTGGAAAATATCAAAAAATCTGATGTTGAGGTATTTGGTGTCACAGATTATTTCTCAATAGAGGGATATGAAAATTTAATTGAGAAAATAAAAGACGATAAAGATTTTAAAAGAAAAACCTTTTTTCCCAATATTGAATTCCGGTTAGATGTTAGCCTTAATCAAGCCACTGAGCAATTACAATGCCACTTAATTTTTGATAACGAGTGCGACATCTCCAAAATTAAAAACTTTCTTTCCCATTTACCATTAAAGAATAAAAAGCAAGATAGATCTCTTGCTTATTGCGTTGATGCAGACATTAAAGCGTGTGGAGGGTATGACAGAGTAAGCGTTTCAAAGGATGATTTGGATAAAGCGTTGAAGGAGAATTTTGGTAACGACCATCCTTTTCTAAAAATAGGTGTAGCATCAGGAATGGGTAGCTTGAGAGCAGTCCCCAATTCAAAAGTTAAAAAAGAATTAGCAGATGAATTTGATAAATTTTGCGACTTCTTTTTTGGTAATGCTGGTAATAGGGATTATTTTTTACAGAAGGATCGTTATGAGAATAAAAGCATAAAATCAACGCCAAAAACGGTAGTAGCTACTTCAGATTCACACTCATTTACGGACATTGAAAATTTTTTAGGAAAGCAGTTCATTAATTCACAAGGTAAAATTGAAAAAGATATAACATGGATAAAAGCAGATAAAACTTTTAAAGGTCTAAAACAAATTGTTTTTGAACCTATAGACCGTGTATTTTTTGGCTATGAGAAACCAGAGACAAAAAAATCTTACTTCGTTGTAGATAAGATTAGATTTATAGATAATTCTAGAGACGATAATTTTCCGCCTGAATATATAGAAATTAATAGTTGTCTGACTGCAATAATTGGAGGTAAATCAACAGGAAAATCGTTACTGCTCTACTACACAGCAAGAACAATAGATCCACTTGAAACCAAGAGCCGCTTTTTAGATGGTCAGTTAACAGCTCCATATAATTTCGATGATTTTCCAAATTTTAATTTTGAAGTTGTTTGGACTGATGGTGAAAGTACATTTCTTAAAAACAGCGGTGATGAGATAAAGAAGAATGAAAGAAAAATTTTATACATCCCACAAAACTACCTTAATAAACTCTCTGAAAAAAATATAAAAAGTAAAGAAACATTAAATAAATTTATAATGGATGTTCTACTTCAAGATGAGCAAGTAAAAGAAAAATACGAGACCTCACTTTTTAAGATTAAAGGTCTTTCAAAAAACGTCCCTCTGAGCGTTGTTAACCTTTACCAATTCAGAGATAACATTATAGAAATTGAAGAAACGATTAAGCAACTAGGGGAAGAAACAGGTATCAAAAAATATCTCGAAAAATTGCAAAAGGATGCCGACGAGATTAAAAATGAATCTGGGCTTTCCCAAAAACAAATTAAAGACTATGAGGAATTATTAAAAGACGGACAAGAAGCAAGTCGATCCATAACAATTTTATCCGAAGACAAAAAAAGCCTTAGTTTATTTAGGCAAAATGTTTTCCAACAATTCAAAAGTTTGGAAGTATTAAAAAACGAACAACTAGCTTATCTAGGGAGTGATGAAGTTAGAAATGAGCTGTCAAAGGAATTTGGTCAAACAGATCAAATGCGTGATAAATTATTGGATTCAATAGATAGAATCTCCAAGCAAATTGATACAAATATCCTAGAGAAACAGAAAATACTTGAGCAGATTAAAAAAAATCTAAATCCATTACTAACAAAAGTAAAACTGCAAGACGAATTAAAAAAGAAAAATGAGGAAATTAAGGAGGAGCAGAATAAGCTAGACAAAATCTCTATTGAAAAGAAAAATCTAGAATCTAGAAAAAATAGTCACAAGCAAGAACTGGAAACATTGGTCAGTATTTATAAAGAAATATTTAGTGATTACAATAAAGTTAAAGATGAATTTAAGAAGTATGAAAGTAAATTTGATGGAATCTCAGTAAGTGTATTAGTCGGTTTCGATGAAAAAAGATTTAATGATGAAGTAATTAACGATTGCATAAATAAGGCTGATATAAAAAGACTAATAAGTGGAACAGACTGGAAAGATGAATTTGAATATCAGTATGATTCGATTAAACATTTAGATTTTATAACAGCCACATTAAATGGAATAGTTGATGGGACGATAAGAACGGTTAAAAATAAATCTCCAAAAGAGGCAGCAGCGAAAATTCTGGATGATTACTTTTATTTAGATTTTAAAATTTCCTACAAAAATGATTCATTAGATAAAATGTCTCCAGGCAAAAAGGGGCTTGTATTGTTAAGGATTTTAATAGAGTTGAGCAACGAAGAGTGGCCTATACTTTTGGATCAACCTGAAGATGATTTAGATAATAGATCAGTTTATGACGATTTAGTTTCATTTATAAAGAAAAAGAAAGCAGAAAGACAAATTATTATCGTGACGCATAATCCAAACCTCGTTGTTGGGGCTGATGCAGAAGAAGTTATTGTTGCTAATCAAGAGGGACAAGAGAAAGGAAGAGACAACAGGAAGTACAAATTCGAGTATGTATCTGGATCATTGGAATACTCCTTTGAACTAACAGAAACTCAAGAGAAATCCATTCTTTATAGAAAAGGAATTCGACAACATGTTTGTGAGATTTTAGAAGGTGGTCAGGAAGCATTTCAGAAAAGAGAACAAAAGTATAACTTTAAGTATGACTAAATATTTAAACCGAAACGCAAATATTTTATTAATCTTTTAGAATTAAATAAAATGTTTGACACAGAAGACAGTCGAGCTTAAAATCCTCACAAATGATATCTAAGACGGAATATTTAATGTTTCTTAAACACCCCGCTTGGTTGTGGTTGAAGAAACACGACAAAAGCAAGCTTCCGGTAGTTGATGACAACACTCAGGCGGTTTTTGATGCAGGGCATATGTTCGAAAAATATGCTGAATCTTTATTCCCTGGAATAGTTACAGTTGGTTTTGAAGGTTTTGATGAATACAAAACCATGCCGGAACGGACTCAAAAGGTTTTGAACCAGGGCGCCAAGATTATTTCCCAAGGTCGTTTTGAATCGGGAGATATTACTTGTATTTGTGACATTTTGGTTAAGATTTCCGCTAACACTTTTGATCTTTATGAAATTAAATCCAGCACCAAGGTAAAACCGGAGCATGAATCTGATCTGGCCTTTCAAATGGTCGTTCTTGAAGCTTGTGGTTACAAAGTTAACAAGATTGCCGTTATTCACGTTAACAACGCTTACATGAGAGATGGGGAGATAAAAGCTAACCAAATAACCACTACCACTGATATTACCGAGAAGGTTAAAGACAAACGGGAAGAAACCAAGGAGAATATCGCCAAAGCCCTTGAAGTTATCGCTTCGCGCGAAATGCCTAATATTTCCCCCTCACTGGCTCGGGGAGAGGGTTTTAGCGACTGGCTGGATATTTACCGAAGCCTCGCTAAGATTGAGCCGGAAAGTATTTATGATCTCTTCATGGTGACTGCCGACAAAATCGGCAAACTGGAAGAGCTAAAAATTGAAAAACTAATAGATATCCATGACGATTTCCCACTAACCGATAAACAAAGGCACCAAGTGCTGGCAACCAAAAATGGAAAAGAAACAATTGATAAAGTCTCAATCAAGAAATTTCTTAAGAATCTGAAATACCCCCTCTATTTTCTAGACTATGAAACCCTGTCCAGTGTTGTTCCCTACTTTGATGGGATGACTCCTTACCAGCAAATACCGTTTCAGTATTCTCTGCATGTTTTAGATAAACCTGACGGCGAACTTAAACATTTTATGTATTTGCATAAGGATAATTCAAACCCAGCTAAGGCGCTCTGTAGATCCCTAAAAGCAAATAGTGGTAAAGAGGGTACAGTTTTAACTTGGAGTGAAAGTTTCGAGAAAAATTGTAATAAATCTTTAGGGCAACTAGTACCGGAATTCGAGACATTTTTTGAAGAACTAAATGAAAGAATAGATGATTTAATGATTCCTTTTTCAAGTAATTGGTACGTTCACAAAGATTTTGGCGGTAGTGCCTCAATTAAAAAAGTGCTTCCAGTACTGGTAACTGAGCTTTCCTATAAAGAACTGGGAATCCATGAAGGTGCCACAGCCCAAAGGTTATGGATGGAAGCAGTTCTGGACGGCAAACGGGACGGAGAAAAGGATAAAATCCTTTCTGACCTTGAAGAGTATTGCAAACTGGATACTCTGGCGATGGTTGAAATCTATAGACAACTACTACGTCTAGATTAGTTCCTGACTATCCGAGTTTCAGCCTGAGGTGATTTCAAAGTAACATAAATTTTCATACCCATTTTTTTAGATTTTGCGTTCAAAAATTCCATATATCAATACACTAAAGTCTACTTGACTATATCAAACTATTGCTTAGCCAGCAAAAACATGGTATATAGTAATTCTTATATGACAATAAGTTTATTTACGGCCAAAGAAGTCGCAAGTCTTTTAAAACTCAACACGCTGACTATTTACGGCTACATCAGGAATGGCAAATTGTCGGCTGTCAAATTTGGTAAAAACTACAGGATAAGCGAAGAGGATTTAAATAAGTTTATAAAAAGTAACAAGGTTAAAGAAAAGTAAAAGCAGACTGCCCAACTAGTACAGGTTTTTAGAAACTGCCTGAACGGTTGGGTCTTTATATGAATTAATGATTATGAAAATAAAACACTTATTATTCGCATTTAATATTCTTCTGGTTGTCGGGCTTGTCTTGGTATTTGTTCAGATTGTTAAATATGTACCGGGAGTAAATGAAGCCGTTGTTTCGGCAACTACAATAAAGCCTGAAACGTTTACAGAACTTTATTTTGAAAACCACACGAAGCTTCCCCATAAATTTGATCCAATAACAAAGCAGAGCTTTTCATTTACGATACATAACCTTGAGTACAAAGATATGACTTATTCATATGAAGTCTATTTGCTTGCAAGTGTAAGCGCTCAAACAATTGACAAAGGCACAATTAAGCTTTCCCAAAATGGAAACAAAACGATAAACGAAAACGTTGTGCTTAATTCTAATATTG
Source organism: Candidatus Woykeibacteriota bacterium (assembly GCA_040876345.1). GTDB lineage: Bacteria > Patescibacteriota > Microgenomatia > Woykebacterales > RBG-16-39-9b > JBBDPM01. The sequence goes on from JBBDPM010000004.1 coordinate 96,188, forward strand.
GAAGAGCCAAGGTAGTGGTAAATCTCACAAACAAGAACCAACAAATAAACTTTTGGATCGGAGAAATAAAATGAAAAAAATAACAATCGTTATACCAGCGTTAAACGAGGAGCAAGGAATAGGACTTGTTGTGAAGGAGATACCAATTAATGAACTAAAAGGTATGGGGTATGAAACCGATATTTTGGTTATTGATAATGGGTCTTGCGACAATACTCCTCATATAGCAAGAAGCCATGGGGCGACAGTTATTATTCAGCCTATAAAAGGGTATGGAAACGCTTATAAAGCAGGATTTGCAAATGCGACTGGAGATATTATTGCCACAGGCGATGCAGATCTTACTTACCCATTTTCCATACTTCCAGAAGTGCTAACAAAAATGGAAAAGGAGGACTTAGATTTTATTAACACAGATAGATTAGATTCAATAAATTCAACAGTTATGAGCAGAAGCCATATATTCGGAAACTGGATATTCACCACACTAACAAAAATACTTTTTAACTCTCCTTTTAATGACTCTCAATCTGGTATGTGGGTATTTAAAAAATCTATTTGGGAAGAATTGAAAGTAAAATCTTCTGGTATGCCTTTTTCTCAGGAAATTAAAATTGAAGCATACATAAGAGGATTTAAATGCGCTGAAGTACCTATAAAATACAGAGCACGTGCGGGTAAAGAAAAACTAAATACTTATAGGGACGGCTTTGGGAACTTGATACATTTAATAGAAAAAAGCTTTAATGTTTATGCTTCAAATACGAATAAAAGTATTCGCCTTATGGTCTCCACTTTACTAAAAGTAATTACTAGCGTTTTTTTCTAAAGAATCCATATGAAAATCCTTATTATTACTCATTATTTTTCTCCACATGTTGGTGGAATTGAGATTGTTGCCTATAACCAAGCAAAAGAATTAGCAAAAAAGGGATATAAGGTAACTATTGTTACTAGTAAGCTCCACGATGAAAAAAATGAGGATGAATTTAATGGTATTAAAATTATTCGCGTTAAAGCGTGGAATTGGCTTGAGGAAAAATTTGATATACCATTCCCCATTTTTTCTCCGAAGCTACTTTTGGTTCTCAATAGGGAAATAAGAAAAACAGATATAGTCCATGCTCATGGAATACTTTACTTCGGATCTTTCATAGGCTCATTTTTTGCAAAATTTAATAATAAACTTTTTTTTGTGACTGAGCATGTAGGACTTGTCCCTTACAAAAGTAAACTTGCTAACAATATTCAGAGTGTTTCTTTTGCAACGCTTGGAAGATTGACACTTTCACTTAGTAAAAATATTTTTATTCTTAATGAGAATGTAGCAAAATATCTTCAAAATTTTTCAAATAAATCTTTTATTTCTTTATGCAATGGAATTGATACTAAGTTATTTGCTCCTGCCTCAAGTCGGACAAGGCTGATGCTAAGAGAAAAATATAATTTACCTAAAGATAAACCATTAATACTCTTTGTTGGAAGGTTTGTGCAGAAGAAAGGCATTGATTTAATAGTAAATTCAATTAATCAAGCATACTCTTATGTATTTATTGGGAGGGGTGAATTTCCCAAAGAAACAAAACGGAAAAATATACACCTATTTTTTTCTTTAAATCAAAAAGAGATGTCTGAATTTTACCAAGCATGCGATATTTTTTTATTACCCTCAGCAGGAGAAGGTTTCCCGCTTTCTATTCAGGAGGCGATGTCATCAGAATTGCCAATTATTACTACACAAGAAAATATTCCTTTGGCAAATAATGAGCAATTGGCATTTTACATTGCTCTTAAATCAAGTGATATTAAATTGGCAGTAAAAAAGTTACTAAACAATAAAAACCTTCGTGATAAATTAGCCAGCAACTCAAGAAAAATTGCTTTGAAAGAATTTAGCTGGAGCAAACACGTTGAAAAATTGCTCGCTACTTATAAAAGATATGAATAAATTTAAGAATCGCGTTATTGTTACAACTAGCTGGGATGATGGCCATGTCTTAGATTTAAAGCTTGCTAAATTACTAAAAAAATATAATATTTTCGGTACTTTTTACATATCACCTAAAAATATAGAACACGAAAAAAAAGATTTATTGTCCAATAGAGATATTTTAAATATTTCTAAGGATTTTGAAATTGGTGCCCATACATTGACGCATCCGCATTTAACAAAAATTTCACTAAAAGAAGCGGAAGAGGAAATTATAGAATCAAAGGAATATCTGGAGAAAATAATTAGCAAAAAGGTTCATTCGTTCTGTTACCCGTATGGGGACTTTGATTCTAATGTTAAAAAACTTGTAGAGAGTGCAGGTTTTAAAATAGCAAGGACCACAAAACGTTATGAATTTAAAACTTCACTAGATTTGTTTTCCCTACCAACAACATTCCATACATACAATCATTTTAGTGATATTCATCACATATTGAATTTCTCTAGATCAAGACCAGATAGATTATTTAAATATATAGATTGGGAATATCTAGCTATGGATTTATTTGATTACGCATTAGTAAATAAAACTACCTTTCATTTATGGGGACACTCTTGGGAGATAGAAAAATATAATGCCTGGGATAAATTGGAAAAAGTTTTACAATACATTTCCAAACGAGATGACGTCACCTATGTAACAAACTCTGAACTTATATTATGAAAAATACACAGAGAAAAATAAAAGTGATGTTTATTACTCCATATTTCCCTCCTAACATTGGTGGCGTTCAAAACTATGTTTACAATATCGCAAAAGGGTTTAGTAAAACTGAAGGCTGGGACATTGTAATTATTACATCTACCAAAAACAATAAGATTGAAATCGAAAAAACAAAAGATATGCTAATTTATCGCTTGCCAACCCTGTTTGTTTTTTCCAATACACCCATAAACCCATTCTGGTACTTTCAAATAAAAAATATTATTGAAAAAGAAAAGCCAGATCTGATAAATGCTCATTCACCAGTTCCTTTTATGGCAGATATTTCCGTGATAGCTTCCGGCACAATCCCATTTATATTGACATACCATTCCGGAACAATGGGAAAGAAAATATTTATACTAGATCTATTTATTAATATTTATGAAAAGTTTCTTTTCCCGTTTACTGTCAACAGAACAAAAAGAGTCATATGCTCATCTAATTTTGTAAAAACAACAGTGATGAAAAATTTCATTAACAAAAGTACGGTAGTACATCCAGGTGTTGATACGATGCAGTTTAAACCAGGAAAGAAAGAAAATACCGAAAAGTCTGTGTTATTTATAGGAAGGCAAAAAAGTTACGAGATGAAAGGGTTATACCAGTTAATAGATGCAATGAAAATGCTACCAGATGTAAACCTCAAAATTATAGGAGAAAAAATGTACACAGAACAAAAGAATATTAAATTTCTAGGAATCAAAACGGGTAACCATTTAGTAAAAGAGATTCAAAATAGTACTGTATTGGTTCTTGCATCTTTAGCGCATACGGAAAGTTTTGGAATGGTAATAATCGAAGCCATGGCGTGCGGCATTCCTGTTATCGGAACAGATATTGGAGGAATTCCTGAGACCATCGTTAATGGTCAGGACGGGATAATAGTCCCCCCAGCAAATTCGGAAGCCCTAGCAAGCGCAATAAGATCAATCGTTAACGATCCAGAATTAGCTAGACGAATGGGAAAGAGCGGATATTATAAAGTGAGAAAAGAATTTAACTGGGAATCAAGAATTAGAAAAACAAAGGAAATATTTTCTCAATATATATAAATATATGGAAATCTTAAAAGCAAAAGTCCGTAATTTAAATATAGTCCACGTAACATCTTACTATCCTCCACACTTAGGGGGTATGGAAAGCTGTGTTAAAGAACTGACAGAACAATTAGCAATAAATGGGCATTACGTCAATGTATTCACCTCTAATATTGGTTCCCAAGAGGAAAAACAACAATTGAAAAAAAACCACCGAGTTTTTTTCTTAAAAAGCATTGAATTTGCTCACACTCCAATAATCTTTACTTTGTTTTTTAAACTTCTAAAATTACCAAGAAAATCTATTATTCATATTCATATATCTCAGGCTTTTACCCCCGAAATAGTTTTTCTGATATCAAAACTCAAGAAGATTCCATATATTGCCCACGTTCATCTGGATGTCGATCCTTCTGGACCGTTAGGCTTTCTACTTACACCTTATAAAAAACTTTTCTTAAAAATTGTTTTAAAGCATGCATCTAGAATTATTTGTCTTTCCAAATTGCAAAAGAATTTAATCTCATATAAATATAGTATTCCTAAAAATAAGATTTCAATTTTACCTAACGGTGTAGGCAAGTCTTTTATGGTCAAGAGAGAAATTAAGAGAAAAGACATAACCACCTTACTTTTTGTAGGTAGATTGGTACCACAAAAAAACGTCCCTAGACTTCTTAAAGCGGTCAAGATTATGAAAAAAAAAGTACATTTAAATATTGTTGGTGAAGGGGAAAGCAGAGCGGAAATAGAAAAAATTATTAACGATTTGAAACTTAATAATGTTTCTTTACTAGGAATACGCAGGGGTAAAGAGTTACTTAAGTTGTACGAAAAAGCAGATATTTTTGTTCTCCCATCAAATAAGGAAGGTATACCGCTGGCTCTTCTTGAAGCTATGGCCACTGGGTTACCCATAGTTGCTTCCAATATACCAGGTGTAAATGAATTATTAGGTGATACTGCAATACTGGTTGATAAACTCTCCCCGGAGGATTTTGCAATAGCCTTAGACTCTCTAATATCCGATAAAAGTCTCCAAGAGACTTTGTCTCAAAAAGTTAGTATTAAAGCTAAAAAATACAGCTGGGAAAAAATTACTAGCGATCTAGAAAATATTTACAGGGGGGTTCAAATATGAAAGTGAAAAGAAACCAAGTATTTTCGTTAATTTTATCTGTAATAATTATTACAAATATACTTCATATTTTTGGTTTCAACCCCTTCTTTATTGGCGATGTTGTTTCCTTATCAACAATTCTTATTATTCCCGGAATCATTCTACTTTTTATTCTAAAGGTGAAATCACATTCCGTTTGGGAAGTATTATTGTTCGCCATCGGTTTAAGTCTCGCCTTAATAATGTTTGGTGGGTTACTAATCAACACAATTCTTCCAAAATTCCAAATAGTTTATCCCCTTACATTAACACCAATTCTTGCGAGCTTTGATGTGTTTTCTTTAGTGCTTTTAGTTATAGCCTACTTTAGAGCCAAAGATTTCTCCTTAGATCTTTATTTTAATAATCTTAAAAAACATAACCTTCTGTTTTCTTTACCTTCGATCTTGTTTCCACTGCTTGCCACGGTTGGCGCTATCAGCATTAATAACGGCGGTACAAATCTTTTCACCATGATTCTCCTAGGGTCTATTGGAATATATACTCTCTTGCTAATTATATTTAGGCATAAGTTTTCATCATTTGTTTTTCCAACAGCTCTATATTTCATGGGATTATCCTTACTCCTCATGACTTCTTTAAGAAGTTGGTATATCACGGGTCACGATATCCAAAGAGAATATTACGTTTTTCAGCTAACCAAAACGCATCACTTTTGGAGCATGGACTTTTACAAAGATGCTTATAACGCGATGCTCAGTATCACAATTTTACCAACAGTTCTATCAAGCATCCTAAGCTTCAATGACATATATATTTATAAATTGATATTCCAGGTTCTTTTTGCAACCTGTCCTGTTATCATCTACCTATTTTTAAAAAAATATACTACTTCGGTACTGGCCTTTTTAGCTGCGTTTTATTTCATGTCCTTTCCAACCTTTTACAGTGATATGCCTATGCTAAATAGACAAGAGATTGGTTTTATATTTTTTAGTTTATTACTGTTTGTCACATTTTCATTATCATTGCCTAAACATATTAAGTATTTTTTGTCTATTATCTTCGGGTTCAGCATAGTTATTTCTCACTACTCGACTAACTATGTACTTATTTTTATATTGCTCGTAGCATACATATTATCAAAGATTCTTAGCTTTAAGAAAATTGGAAGTACACTAGTTCAGATTTTAAAAAGTCTTCATATTAACCCAAAAAACCAACTTACAGACAAAATGTTTATTAGTGCCTTTTTACTAATTGTATTAATAACCTTTTCGTATCTTTGGAATTCACAAGTTACAAAAACGTCAAACAATATTACTGGCGTTCTACAAAAAACCTTAAGTGGGATATTTGTAAAGTCACAGAATGAAAATAAGTCTGGAGACATAGCCTACAGTATCTTTTTTACTCAGAAGATTGACCCCCAAAAATTACTTAATCAATACATTGAGGACACCTCAAAGAAGGCAAAGACAGCAGATGAAGGGGTATTTTACGACAAAAGTGTCTACGAAAAATACCAGACTACGCCTATTAAACAATCAAAATTACCACTGACTAGTTTCGGAGGATTTCTTTCTAATTTGAAACTTTCAATTTTTACGCTGAACTCTTTAAGTAGACAATTTTCAGCTTTTGCTATGCAAATTTTTGTGTTTATTGGACTTTTAGCGTTATTATTCTATAGAACCTTAAAACCATTTGACAAAGAATATATATTTCTTTGTTTAGGTGGAGTGACCCTGTTAGCGCTTGAAATTATTTTACCTGAGATATCGATTGAATACGGACTATTACGAATGTTCGAGCAATTATTAATTCTCCTCTCCTTTCCAATCGTTATTGCAACAATTTTTCTAACAAGTTTTTTGAAAGAATCAAAAAGTATTATAGTTTCAGGATTTATTGCTGTAGCTTTTTTTCTAACATTAACAGGATTTTTCTCAACATTTACAGGTGGTTATTACCCGCAGATGAATCTCAATAATGCCGGTACTTATTATGATGCATACTATACTCGAAAAAATAATGTAGTTTCTATCAATTGGTTAGCAACTCACAAAGACAAAAATTCTCCTGTACAGGCTGACAATTCAGGTGTAGGAAAATTACAAGCAATAGGGAATATTTCTGCATTAAATGAAATTTTCCCTCCAATTATAAGACGCAATTCTTATGTTTATTTAACAAGTACAAATTTACAGAATAACGCAATTGTGTCTATAGAAAAAAACGTATTGGTTTTTAATTCTCCACAAGAGTTTTTAAACGATACTAAAAATTTAATATATAGCAACGGAGCAAGCAAAATTTATAAATAATATGATGAATAAATCAGTAAAACAAATGAATAGCAAAAGAGAAAATCCTGTGTTAAAGAAACTTGATGCACCCATTGAAGTATTAATAGTTGATCCTATAACTCTGCCCGTTGCACGATTTTTAGCCCATTTTAAAATACATCCACTTGTAATTACTTTCTTAGCCTTTATATTTCGTATTCTAGCTGCGTATTTTTTTGCACAAAATTTTAGTAATCTAGGGGCGCTATTTGCGTTATTCGGGTTCCTTTTAGATGGTGTTGATGGCAAAATAGCTCGCATAAGACAAATAGATGAAGAGCTGCATGGAACACTAGATTTTTTATTTGATCAAGTAGCTTTTGCGATAATGGGAATGGGAATCCTACTTAGCGCAATTTCAAATAATCAAGACAACGTCGCTCTTATTTTAGGAGCTTGGTTAGCAAGCTATATGATATTAATGTCTTTTACCTCAACATGGCATCGTTTGATATCTCAAAGCAGTATTGGTTATAAGGATGGTATAGGTGAAGACGTTTTACGATTATCGCTTCGATCAAAATCGAATAATATCTTTAAGTCTTTTTTAGGGATTGCATTTAACACTTTTATATCTGTACGTAAGGAGTTGGCAAGATTTAGAATGCAACCATATTTGGGTGCAATTGAATCCGAAGTTATAATATTCATGATTGCACCAGTTTTTCATTATCAAACCTTAATTTTATCTTTAGGGGTAATACTATTACTTCCAGATATATTTATGACATTTATATTAAATATCATGAAAGTGACTCAAAAAAGTCGTTAACATAAATGTTCGGAGAGTTAATTCCTTACTGAAGCTACTTCTTTTCTTAACATAAAAAGGTAAGCTATGGCTAGAATGCATTGACCCAAAAGCCATCCCCATCCGACACCAGCAAGTCCGTGAGGTATAAATAGATAAGGAAAACCTAGTCCAAAGATAAAGCTTAGTAAACTCATTACGATAAGTGTTTTTATTTGATGTCTAATCTTAAGTATCGCATTCCCTATAAGGCTAATAGCCATAAAAATAGCAGAAACGCTTATAATTTTTAAAAATGCAAAAGCTTCTGCTTCGTAGGTTTTTCCAAAAAAATTAAGAAGTATGTTTCCAAAAAAGAAAATAATAAGAATTGCCGGGATCAATAAGAGGAAGATTATTTTTACCGTTTTTATTGTATGCTCCCTTAATAAAGCGCTGTTATACGATCCTTCTGTTAATAGAGATTGAGTCGTTGCTAGGGGAATAATAACCAATAAATTAAGTATCATCGCGTCCACATAATAATAGGCAGCCGTAGCAGAATGTAGGTAATTAATTATAAGAAGGGGGAGAATTAGGGTTGGTGCTTGAGATAAAAAGCCAGCGATGTAATTACCTCCCGAAAAGAAAGCCATCACTTTTACGGCAGTAGTATTAAATACCAAGGCTGGTTTGTAGTTATAACGAAATACTAAAATTCCGCAACTGATAATGACACTCAATAACGTTGCGAGAGCTGTTGCGGTAAATATTCCGTAAGAGCCAAAAGAAATAAAAAAGAAAGGAAAGCACAGCTTCAAAATGCTCAATACTGTGTTTTTCAACAAGATATTGCTAGCCGCCCGATAGGCCATAAAAATACTTTCAATTAGAATGTTGAAGGTTGCTCCTATCATAAAAATCGAGAATGAAACAAAATAGAAATAATTCTTTTGCAAAAAAAGTAATTTAGGAGAAAATATATTAAGGCCAAAGAAGAATGCACTGGTAATAAGAATTGTCGATAAAGTAGCTAAAATAAATGAGGACGTTATTGTTTCGTTTCGCACACTTGATTTCGGTAAATATCTAATTAAACCTACGTTCAATCCCAAAAGACTAAAACTGCTAATTAAGGTCATTATTGAAATAAGGGTAGTGGCTATTCCAACAGTTTCTACATCATAAAGTTTTGCTATAAAAATCCAGAAAACAAAACCTAAAATTGCTAGAATAAAAGTACTTGCCATGATGTAAATGGAATTCTGATACAAAGGATCCGTCATGAAATGCCGATAGATTTTTTTTATCATATTTTTATATCTTGTTTAGAATACTTTTAATTATAACAATTGGTCTATAATAATTACTATGGCTCACTTATTCAGTAAGAAAATAATCAAGGAGGAAAAAAAGATAGTTTTTATTCTTTGTGTTTTTATAGTTGCCCTTTTTTTCTACGCTCTTTTATCTCTTGTTAGTTTTTTTCTTCATAGTCCACGCTTCAGATCCGTTATTTCATCGGAAAAATATACTTTTATCAACTCGAATCAATCATTAGTAAACTCTGCTTTTTTTTACGGTGTAAATGTTGACATGAGCTTGCTTCTTCCCACCTCAAAAAAGTATGTTGTAAATTCTCAAGGGGAAGATTTAATTGATATTGCCGCAAGACTTGGGATCAATCTTTTTAGAATAACAAATAGTGAAAAAGGACTTGATAGCAATAGGGATTCAATATATACAAAAGAGCAGTGGAGTATGGTTTTGGATAAGATGCAACGAAAGAAAATCAAGGCACTTATTGTTATAGAAAATGCAAGCGATAATCCAGATTTGTACAAGCCCACCATCTCTTCATCATACCTACAACTTGTTCAAGACTATATTATTAGCAGCGATGTTTTATCGCATTCAAATATATATGCAATTGATCTAAAAAATGAACCGATCGTGAATATGGGAAATAATGTTTCCACGATTAGGATGGCTGCGCAAATGATTAAGAAAAAATACCCAAAAACACTTCTTACCGTAGGTTGGTGGGGAATTGATACGTTTAAAAAGGACCGTGCTGGTAAGGAAATATATAACTGGGAAGCGTACGATGCAGGTAAGACTTTTGACGATTTTATCGACTTTTACTCTATACATATGTATGGTTTTGAAAAGAAAGTTCTTGGCTTAACCCCCGAACCATATTTTTATGCAAAAAGTTTTCTTTCAAACATAAAAAATGAATTAAAAACAAAAAAACCTATTCTTATTGAAGAATTTGGTGCATCTAATGGAGAAGCCGTAAGTGATCAGGAAACAGTTGGAAGTGCAGAGCTTCAGGCAAATGTTTATGCAGGAGTCTATCAGGCACTAAGCGATATGAAAGATCCGCAGATTTTTGGTGCTGTTTCTTATCAATTTTCCTCTAGGAGTAATATACCTGACGCATGGGCTATCTTAAAAGATCACGGCGATTATCTGTTTCCGGCTTCTTATGTTTTGCAAAAATTTGCTACTGGACAGTCTGATATGACACTAAATGTTCCGTATAGTAGTACTCCAAACGATTATCTACTGACAAATCAAGATAACAATAGAACTATTACAATCAGCAAAAATGATCTTGTTGGCTTGCATATAAATTTAGATAATAATTATAATAATTTAGTTAAAATAGACAACTCCTATGTTTTATCTGGAGCCCAGCAATTAATATACGACGACCAAAAGAATAAATTCAACGCAGTTTTTCATGCTAAAGATTCTGGAATCGCAGTAGTTCAAGTTACTCAAGAAAACAAATGTGTTCAAAACGAAATGTGTTCCCAGACAAAAACTGAAAAGTTTAAAATTACCATTGTTGTTAAAAATTAATCTACTATATATTATTTACAGATATAGGAGTCATAATAAACTAAATGAAAATTATTAAGGCTTTATCGTTGACATTTTTTCTTTTCGGTCTTCTGGGTTGGCTTTATATAGCTGCAAATGCTGTAGTTCACCCTCAAACATTACATATGGGTCTCACCCATTTTGCCTCTTGGCCACGAGAGGACACGTTTGGCTCTGTAAGTTTTATTGTCTCCTTTATTTCCTTTTTTGTTTGGAATTTAATAAAAGAGAATAGCAAATAATCCCCCCATCTTAGTAAGTATAATCAGCAATTATCTGCATCCATAGCTTATCTAGGGGCTGCACCCCTCATTTTGCAAGGGTATATAAACGAGGTAGTTTCCTCGCCCTTGCAAACTTCACCCCGCTTAAAAAGTTCTCTTATTGGAAGCATGCGCATGCTTCCAGAAAAACATTTTTTAAGACAGAAAGGGGGTGATAACTGAATGAATCTTTTACCTAAATACGTTTTAGATAAACTTCCCTCTATTGGCGAAACCGAGAACTTGAGCGATCCGCTTGTTATCTGTAAGTTTTTTCTTGTCGGGTCAAAGTGGGTTTGGTACGCAACCGAGTTTGACGGCAGCGACCTATTCTTTGGCTATGTTGCCGGAGATTTTCCGGAACTGGGTTATTTTAGGCTTTCTGAGTTAAAAGAAGTGCGGGGATTATTTAATCTACCAATTGAACGTGATTTGTATTTTAAACCTCGGGCACTTTCTGAAATTAAAAAGCTGCACGAAATAGAAGTTTAGTTTTTGCCGCTTGCC
>JBBDPM010000005.1:0-16979 GCA_040876345.1 Candidatus Woykeibacteriota bacterium
ACTTTCTGAAATTAAAAAGCTGCACGAAATAGAAGTTTAGTTTTTGCCGCTTGCCGCAACTTATTGTTGAGGTAAGCCGTAAGCATTAAAATCCAAAAAGGAGGTGAAATAATTATGCTTGATCCAAGACTTACAATTCAATTCGAAAACGAAATTCTGGAACTTATCGACAACCAAGAAGAATACACCAGAAGCGATTTACAGGGAATAGTCACTGTGCTTGTTAACAAGATTATGGAAAGTGGTTACAAGTTAATTAGTGATCAGAGAGATTAGGCCACTTTCTGCCAAGTACTGGGCTCAATTCCTCTTGATTTAATCTGATCGACGCTTCCAAGATAAAAAAGTAAATTTCTTGTTTCCGAGTCACGTTGACTTTTAATAAATTTCGCAATAAATGCCTTTGTTGGATAAGTTGGGCAAACCATCAAGAAAGTTGGGAAAGGATGTTTTGAGTATTGTTCCCACTTCCCAGAGGTTGAATATTTAAACAGGTATTCAATGTGTTTTCTTATAACAAAGCGAGGCAACTGTTCGCTGACAATTTCAAGAAAGTATCTTTTAGTTTGTTCCTTCGTAGTTGAGACAATATATGCATCTGGTAAGGGCTTATAGAGGTACTTGTGAGCTTCTAAGTTACTTTTAGTGAGGAAGTGTAGTTCTCCATCGGTTTGGCCTTTAAGATTCAAGAATATATCAGCTAGAAACATGGATTTCTCCCTAAAGTAAGGGGAACGGTTTTTCTCACCGTATATCCGAGTTAGCTGCTTCTCTACAACTTCAGAATTATCTTTTAAAATATGCCGACTTTTGGAATTTAAAAAATATACTGCCGGCTTAACATTTTCCCCAACTTTCTTTGAATATGTTCGGCTAATGAGTTCCTTTTCAGTTAGGTCAGCAAGCCATTCGTTTACTCGATTAAATGTTTTGTGATTGAGCATCGTTTGGATTTGTTGTCTGTTTAAGAAGCGGAATTTGTAGAGCAGTAGAAGTATTTCAAGTTGTTTAGAGGTTATTGTTGGAGTTAGCATTTTGTGTTTTGAGTGGTATGGGTAGAGGCAGAAGATTATTTAATACACCGGCAGTTTCGGGATTATATCACTTCCTCCCCTTATGTATATAAGGAAAAGAGAATAAGAAAATAGAAATAATAGCTTCATAAAAGGCAAAATACTGTGTCAGCCGGCTAACACAATAAATATAGTAGAAAAATAGACCTAGGGTAATGGCTCAACACTAGAAGCAGTACTTACTACAGACTCGGTTGATACTTTTACTTTGGGAAGCATTACAACGGTTGGCTGGACATATTTAGAAGCGTAATGTTCTCTTGAAAGCCTCACTACTTCGTCTACTTTTTCATCGTTCTGCACAGACTCCACCGCGATTGTTTGCCCCGAGAACGGTTCTTCGGGGTTTAGGGCACTTATCTTCATGTAGAAGTTAAATGAAGGTAGACTGGCTATCTCGCCCTGCTGGATATAGGGAATAAACTGAGGCAGAATCATACGTTCGTCTTCAGGGTTAGCTGTTCTGAAGCAGATAATTGTCCCAGTATTGGCGAGTGTTACGTTCACTAAGTCCTTATCTTGGATTTGGGAGACTGTTTGGTGGGCAAGAATAGCGCTAAGTCGATACTTTCTAGCTTCTGACAATATTTGAGCAAATGCTGGTGTTGCAAAGTTTTGGAACTCATCAACGTACAAATAGAAGTCTCGTCTTTTGGAAATATCAACTCTGGCTCGCTTCAGCGCAGCCAACTGAATTTTAGTCATTACCAAAATCCCAAATACTTCGGATGTATCCTCTCCAATCCTTCCTTTTGAGAGGTTGCAAAGAAGTATTTTTCCGTTGTCCATAATCTCATCAAAGTTAATACTGGATTTCTCCTGCTCAAGAATTCTTTTAGCTGTCGCAGAAAAGAGAAAACGCCCTATCTTATTAGTAATTGGCGAAATCATTTTAACTTTCTGGTAGTCTCCTGCCTTGCTAAACTCGTATTCCCAGAAGTCTTTTAGATTTTCATCTGTTAGCTGGTCGGTTACCCTTTCCCTGTACTTAGTGTTAATAAGGAGCTTGTAAACGGTAAACAAGGTAGCATTTGGAACAGTGAAGGCTGTATGAATAGTGTTTCTCAAGATATATTCCATTCTGGGGCCTGAATATTTTTCCGAGTAGAGCTTGTGGAAAAGGGAAATAATACTTTCAGTTATAAACTCCTTTTCTCGCAGTGACTCTTCATCACTTAAGCCAGGTGTTAATTCAAGCAAGTTAATTCCAATTGGGTATTCCACATCATCGGGATTAAAATAAATAATATCTTTTAATCTGTTCTCAGGTATTGTCGGAAGAATCTTTTCTACTAAATCGCCATGCGGGTCAATAACACACAGACCCTTACCATTCTCAATATCTTGGTTAATCATTGATAGAAGCAAGGTTGATTTTCCCGTTCCGGTTGCACCGAGAATATACATATGCCGTCTTCGTTCCTCTTCGTTTAAGCCTATTTCAGTTGAGCTTTCTGCAAACTTATTAATTGCAAAAGTAATATCTAGGTTCTCAGCTCTTTTCAGGGCAATTGGAGCCGGAAGTTGTCTACTGTGAACTTTTACTATGTCTTCTGTTTTTGTAATCTTGGTAAACGGAAAGTGATAGATATCAGAAGCTTCAGAAACGGAGATGTGGGATTTGGTAGAAAGACCAAATATTCGCTTTTTAAAGCTTTGGTAAAGCAAATCCTTAATAAAGCTAGGATTTTTCTTGACAATAATTGACTGATGTCCGTGATTTGCAAATGTCGCAAAAGAAGAAGCAAAACCGCTAACCCGTTCTCCCAGGTTTTGACTATTTTTTACAACGATCAAAACTCTTATTGTCGCTTCAAAAAGAGGCTGATTTATCTTTGAATTAATTGCTTCAACCAATTCGTTTTCAAAGGACGTCCTGATCCGGTCACTTTTGGGTTTGCTGCCTAAAAGATGCGGGACTGGAGTCATTTGATTGGTCGCAAGAGTCGAGATGACCCAAAATGGTAGCATGAAAACTGAGAATACTGCTGACAGGATCGATTTCAGTAATAGAGCAGGAACCTTAAGGTAGCTGGGAATATTTTTAGAGCTTAGATGGTCTAGTACATCTCCATTGTAGAAAATAATATTTGAAATCTTTTTAGTTTCTGCTGGTCTGGCGGTTGCAAGTAGAATTTGCAGAGAGATTAACTCAGTCGGGTCAAGTTTTGTCATCATTCCGGTTATGTAGGCAATCGGATCATGTTTAGCTAGATCGACCTGCTTGTTCAAAGGAAACGCAAAGTGGTGTGAGAGTTTAAATTCAACTACCTCAAATTTACGGTTTTTTAACTCCCCAATGCTTTCCGGTAAGTAATCCTCATCAGCTTTTACAGTTAGTTGAGGAAGGTAAGACAAGAGACTTCGGCGCAAAGTGTTTGACTGCGACTTAGTAGTTCTTAACAAATAGCGAATCCCTTGGTTCTTAGTTGAAACGATTTCTAAAGACACTCTTGTTTTATTACCTAGTAAACGATCGATGAGTGTTCTTTTGTTTGTAAGTGCGTGTATAAGTGAAAAGAGCTTTTCGGTAGTATAAGCGTCCTGCTCAGTCCTTGAAGGAGGTGTTAATTCTAAGAAAACAGGTTTTTCCTTGAGTTGTTTTCTGAAGAGAAAAAACAATCTAAGACCGACAACAAAGGCTACAATTATTGCTAATGCTAGAGTAAAAAGGAAAATCGCAAAGAAATTTAAACCGATAGGTTTGAAAGAGAAATGACGTACTAAATTATTAAATATGTAATCTGCTCTTAATTGCTGGACGTTCATACTGCCCCCTTATGGGCAGATTTGCCTGGAGTATAGCACAAAGACTAGAGGATTTTATTTAAAAAGGCAGTATGTCAGAAGATCTAATTTTAAGAGCTTTGCAAATACCCTCTAATACGGTTCCAGTAGGGTTTTCTTCCCCACGTTCAATCCCAGCGTAATATGTAGCGGATATACCGGCTGAGGTTGCTACTTCTTCTTGCGAAAAGTTTCTTTGCTCTCTTATTGCTCTAAGTTTTTTCCCTATTTCTTGTTGGGTTTTTACGTTTACTTTCATTGTCACAGCAACATTATATCTTAGTATTGAAAATAAATTAGAAATTAGCCTCAAATATAACCATATTAGTTATTGACAACTACAACTATAGTTACTACACTATAGCTATAGTTGTAGTCAAAAAGGATTGCCTAAAATGGTTAATAGAGAACTGCTAGATAAGTTTAAGAGTTTATACAAAAGGAAATTTGACATTGACCTTTCTGATGAGGAGGCAACTAAAATGGCCACAGATCTTATGAATCTAGTCAGAGTTCTAATTAAGCCGTTACCTAGACACGATAATAACAATATTTACTTCCAAGGAGAAAAATAAGATGAGGTTATCTGGATACTCGACCGTTAATAACGAAACTGCACAACTTCCAACAATCAATCGTTATGTCATTTATTGTCGAAAAAGTAGTGAATCTGACGAGAGACAAATACAATCTCTACCAGATCAAATAAACACCCTCGTTCCTTTCGCAAGAGATCAGGGGTTTGAACTCTATGGCGAACCTTTACAAGAGTCTAAAACTGCTAAAATTCCCGGTAGACCTTTCTTTGATGAATTAATTCAGCTGGTTGAAGCTGGAACTGCAAATGGGATAGTTCTTCTCAACCCTTCCCGATTATCCCGGAATACAGTTGATACTGGAAGAATAATTTACTTAATGGATCAAGGAAAACTTCAAGCAGTAGTCACCCCATATCAAACATTTAAAAACAACCCAAATGATAAATTTATGCTCAACCTGCTCTGCACCCAAGCAAAACTTGAAAATGATAATAAAAGTGTAAATATAAAAGAATCTTTAAGATTAAAAGCAGAACGAGGAGTATTTCCGGGAAAGGCCAGACCAGGTTATATCAACAATCACGAGAAACCCCAGGGATTAAGAGATATTTCAGCCCACCCGCTATATTTCGGACTGATGAGGCAGCTTTTTGATTTCGCATTAGCCGGAAATGTAAGCATTGAAAGAATAATTAAGGAAGCAGAAAAGTTAGGTATTCGAAGTACTAAAAATGGTAAACCGATCTGTAAAAGCTGGATGCACAGACTGCTGAGAGACCCTTTTTATACTGGAAAGTTCATTTATGGTGGAAAGATGTTTCAGGGAAATCATCCTGCAATGATTACTGATGACGAATTTAATCTTTTACAAGATATTGTCGATGGTAGATCAAAGGGAAGATCTCAAAAGCACGATTTTGCTTTAAATGGAATAATTAGATGCGGTGAGTGTAATTACATAGTTACGGCTGAGGAGCACACAAAGAAGTATAAAAATGGTACCTCTCAAACTTTTGGATATTATCACTGCACCAAAAAAGGCAACAACGAGAACAAAAGGTGTAACCAGCGTTATCTAGCAACGACTAAGTTGGAAGACCAGTTTAAAGCAGAGCTAATTCAGCTTGAGCTCGATAAAGACGCTACTGAGTTAGTTTTCGAAGCATTAGAGACTGTTAAGACAACGGACAGTAATGTTACCAAAGATAGCTATGAAGCCCTACAAACTGCGCTAGAGGGTGTGAACAAAAGAATCAACAACTTAGTCGGTCTCAAAATCTCCCCTGATAATTCCGATGGTAGTTTGTTATCAGATCAAGAGTTTGCAGATAGGAAAAGAGCACTTTTAATTGAGAAAGAAACAATTACTTTGCAACTTTCAAAGTTAGACCCGAATCGGAACGAATGGGCAGAGATTGGAAAAGAAAGTTTTAATTTTGCGATTCTTGCAGCGGAAAGATTCGAAAATGGTGGTTCTGAGGACAAAAAGGTCATCTTCACGACCATCGGCTCGAACCCAATCTTACTAGATCAGAATTTACGATTTCAGCTTCAATGTCTATTTATCAAGTATAAAAAAGGTATAAAAAGGAGTAAGAATGAAATTAGCCGGCTCGTACCTAAATTAAAAGCGCCAGAACAGGCTAATCTCGATTCTGATTTAAAAAGTTCTCTATGGTGCCGCGGAGAGGATTTGAACCTCCAACCCTTGCGGGACACGGCTCTGAACCGTGCGCGTATACCAATTCCGCCACCGCGGCATTTTAGCCTACATATTCTACCAAATCAAGCGATTAAGTTCAATTGGAGTGAGTAAAGTACCGCTAGTTTAACAATAACTGCGATAGTTCAATAGAAAAAGTTAGTCTAAAGTCTTTTGATAAAAAGCCGTTTTATGATTGTCTTCTTTAGCCACTGATACTAATCGAAACCCTAAGTCTTCGTAGATTTTTCTCAGCTTCACTTCTTCGACGTTTGTGTCCAGTCGCAATAATCTAATATTTTTCTCCTGAGCTTGATGCGTCGCAAAATCAATCATTAATTTTGGCAGGCCCATACCTGCAAATTCCCGCTCTACAGAAAGCCAGTGTATATACAGCGCTTTTTTAGGATAATCCTTATCGACACTACTCCAATCTTGATTTCTTTGATTTAATTGAAAAATAGTAGCTACAGCCGGCTTTTCGTCAACTAAACCTACAAAGAATTCATCTGGTTCAGCGTGTCTGAGTAAAGATTCTCGATTTAGGTTTTCGGGATCCCACCATTTGGATAGATATTTACCTGAATCCTTAATCCACTCTCCAGCGCTGTGCATAACAGTAATGGCTTTATCTGTATCCTGAACTATTTTAAAAGATTTGTGGTTAACTCCCATCAGTACAAGTCCTGGCTGCGGGGGAAGGATTCGAACCTTCGTACCAGGCTCCAGAGACCTGTGTCCTACCACTAGACGACCCCGCAAAGAGAGTAAATTTTAGCAAAATCTCCTATAAGATTCAATTTTGTTTGGAAAACAATTGCTGGTAAGTATGTATCTCCCTCCTTCCCTCACCTAATGCCGCCACATTGCACGCACCTTTTGAACCTCTAGCTAACCGAGAATGGGTTTTTCGGCCTGCATTGCGGATCGTCCGGTGCGCCTATTCTTATGCACGTTTCCTCCCTCGCAACTTCCACGCTCATATGCACTAGTCTCGTTGACTCTTCGAGCGCGGCGGTAGCAATTTGAAAAGCAGTGCAAGCAACCTCGTCTGAGTCGTTGGTAAGACCTCCCTCTACAAAACTCGAAACCTCCTCCATGAATATTTCCAGGTGTCGGTATCGGTGCTTCAGGTCACCAGCGATTTTGAAGCCAACATCCACCTTGATACCAAGAGTTGGCTTCCCTCGCCTCCCCCTTCTTTTCCCACGTCTTCTTGCCATCCCAGCCTCCTGAGTCTGTTGTGTTGGCAGTGGTCCCCTAGATTATACAACTCATAGCAAATATTTCAATCCTAGGAACTTTACTCCAAATTTGCTATAATTCGTGGGAAATTTGTAACTTGGGGGGAAATTCAATTGTTTGCGCCGGGGTGGCGGAACTGGCAGACGCGCGACACTTAAAATGTCGTATCCGTAAGGGTGTGGGAGTTCGAGTCTCCCCCTCGGCACCATTTAATAAGTAAGTTAAAATAAATTGAGCTTTAGTAAACACAGATTTAGTTCGGTTCAGGTGTCAGGTTGAAATTGTGGGGTTAGTTAAAAATGCGGTGGAGCGCAGATTTGTCATATGTGGTTGGTCTTAATTACTACGGACGGAAGTTTGTCCGTGGATCGTAGCACATTAACTTAACTTCCAAGGATATTGGTCAAATTAAAACTTTTGCTAGAATTCCAGGATTGAAGAATAAACTAGGGTTTAAACGTAGTTCTTACAATCCTGAAGGTAAGTATTATCAAATTTAATTTGGTAACGTAAGTTTTTACAAGTTTCTAGAGCAAATAGGTTTGATGCCAAACAAAGCTAAGACTCTAGGCGAAGTAAGAATTCCGGATCGCTATTTTGCAGATTTTCTTAGAGGACATCTAGATGGCGACTGTTGCACATACTCCTACTGGGATAAAAGGTGGAAAAGAAGTTTTATGTTGCACACTGTATTTATGTCGACAAGCAATAAACACTTGGGGTGGTTGAATAACCAAATTTGGAATATTTATTAAGTTTCTGGCTCTTTAAATAAGCAAAAAACTTATTTTCAATTAAGGTTCGCCAAAAAAGCTTCATTAGTACTGCTTAAAGCTTTGTATTATAAAGAAACGGTGTCTTGTCCAAAGGAAAAAAAAACGGAAGATTAGTAAATCTTGGGATATTATTATGAGCCGAGGTGCTGGAACTGGTAGACAGGCTAGCTTGAGGAGCTAGTGTCAGTAAAATGGCGTGCGGGTTCGACTCCCGCTCTCGGCACCAGAATAGAAAGACCCTTGATTGAATGTACTATGGATTGATATATCAGTCTAACTTTACGGTTCAGTCTAGGAATGTGTGGCACACAATATAAAAAATGGACAAAGACAAGCAGTTTTACGTTGGTCAAAAAGCATTTATTGAAAGGAAGGGCGAGGTGCTCGTTCTGATAGACCCGGATTTGGGAGTCGATTTACCTGGTGGTAAGATTCAGATAGGTGAGTACGACTTTGATGAAGCTTTAAAAAGAGAAGTTTTTGAGGAAGCAGGAATAGTCATAGACATTGGTCAACCATTCACCAGATGGTACTTTAAATTTAAGGATGGCCACAGAAACGAGGGTAAGGAAGTTTACCTTGTGGGATTTAAATGCATCTATTTGTCAGGTGAGGTTAAGATAAGCGATGAACACAGTGAGTTCGAATGGGTCAATAAGATTAGTTATCGCGAATTGGATGATGGAAGTGGACACTTCAAGGCCCTGGAAAAATATTTTTTGGGCACTTAGCTCAGTTGGTTTAGAGCGCCTCGTTTACACCGAGGAGGCCGGGGGTTCGAGTCCCTCAGTGCCCACCATAGAAAATGAAAGAAGACAAGTTGTTTTACGTTGGTCAAAAAGCATTTATTGAAAATGGAGGTAAGGTCTTGGTTCTCCGAGATCCAGACCTTGGAATTGACTTTCCAGGAGGAAAAATTCAGGAAGATGAAAAGGACTTTGCGGAAAGTTTGATTAGGGAAGTTAAAGAGGAGACTAATTTAGAAATCGAAGTTGGAAGTCCATTTATAACTTGGATTCATAAAATGACTACCGGTGTTAATAAAGGCGGGGAGATATTTATTGTTGGCTATAAGTGCAGTTATTTGTCCGGTGAAGTAATGATAAGTAATGAGCACGATAGCTATCTATGGGTAGATAGATCAGACTTAGGTCAGTTAGATCATAAAGACGAGTATTTTAAATATTTAGATAGTTACTTCAATTTGGGCATTTAACCAGATAATTTAAACGTGCCGGGGTAGCTCAGTGGTAGAGCGCGGCTCTGAAAAAGCCGGCGTCGACAGTTCGATTCTGTCCCCCGGCACCATAAATTATTGCCGGGTCGTCTAATGGTAGGACACGGGCCTTTGAAGCCTGGTATCTAGGTTCGAATCCTAGCCCGGCAGCCAAAATAGTTAGCCTCAAAAAATTGTGTTGTAGGTCTTTCAGGGAAGTAGGATTCGAACCATTTAATACTTTACTTTACTTTTCAAACCCCACTATCGTACCATTAAATTATGGGTGATGAATTCGGACCTAGTCCTGAAGATATGGGTATAGATAGTGAAGGGAAGCTGGCTGATAAGAGTCAAAAAAAGAGGTAAAACCTGAAGTTACTGAGGAAGGGAAAACACACCGTTCGGCAGAATTGGATACGGCACAAGATAAAAAAGATGAACCTGGAGGTGAAGTATTACAATCGGAAGCAGCTTCATACCGTGAGGTACAGTTCGGAAAAATCTACGACAACTTAGAAGCTGGTAAAAAGATAGATATAGCTGTTTTAGGAAACGCATCTATAGAGATAGACGAAGAAAACCTTGGTTTAGATAATGTATCGGTTGAGAATTTGGACAAGGGTTGGGAGCGTGATAAAGAGTGGTTTGTGAAGCGCTGCACCGACCTTGGCATAGAGATTGACCCTTATGAGGTTTATAAATATTATCAAATTCAGAAAAAAGTGTTTCAAGTTCTGGGTAAGCCCGTTGAAAGTACACTGGACAGAACTAACTTTACAGAAAATGAAGGTGCTGTAAAACTATCAGAAACAAAGAATCGTGCGATGTGCTCAGAGTATGCAATATTATCAACATTCCTCGCACAAAAAATAGGAGAACCTGCACATTTGATAATAGGTTCAGGAGTTGAAGCGGATGATGAGAAACAGTGGCGTGAATCGCATGCTTACGTTTGGGTTGATGGTTCAAATGTAGCCTTTGATAGCGTGTTAGCAAAGGCTGGCGATGAATTACCCGCTCTAATGGTGTCGGAGGAACCAACTTCTTTGGGAACGTTAGAGCAAGGCTATGATGTGAAAGGAAAAAGAATTGGTTCACACTTCACTAGATATTACGGTTTGGAAGCTAGTGGCTTCGGTGTGAGCACTCCGCAAGGCTAACAGGTTTATTTCGTTTGTAATATTGATAAATTATTAGCAGTAAGGTCCTAACCTCATCCTGGTTCCCCAGCCAAAAATCCAGCCTCAAATTTTATCCAATAACCGATCAGGGCGTTTAGAATTCGAACCTTTGCTCTAAAAAGTGCTATATTTCATTATATGAAAGATTTAATTTCAATTGTTAATTACATCGTCGATAAAGGCGTACTAATGAAAAATAAATATACTAATGCTAGCGATTCTCCAATCGAATTCGCCTGTGTCTTTTGCCAAGATGAAGAGGAATATAAGAAACTAACAAAGGAAGTTGCGTCCTTGGGAAAAGTAGTACAAGACACCCACACCGGTTTTACCTACCTACTGAACCAGCCGTTTAATACCAAAGCAGGACCGTTGTCCTTAGTTAAAATAAGAAAACCAGACCCGTTAAGGAAGGAGCGAGGAGACACAGATTTCAACACCGATTATCCGGAATTTAAGAAGAAGTATGCTAACAAACCAGATTTTGAGCTGCTTAAGAGAGAGGATTTCGAAATGTTAAGACTGTCTGCTCCAAACCACGATGTAATGGTTTGTTTTTCCAGCATCCCATTAAGCAAAGTTTTAAGTATTGAAAAGAGATGAACGGTAAAGTTACGTTAAAGGAATTGATATTGGAACTGTCACCTTTTTCAGAGCAATTAGTTACATGGTGTAAATCACACCCTGAATTTCTAGAAGCGCTCAAGAATGTTCACCCTGACAAATTTATCTCTCCAGCTATGATTGTAACTTCCTATCCGCCCTCAGGCGATGAGGTAATTGGGGTTTATACATATCATCATGAAATGAAAAATCCTATCTTCAAGCAGGACTTTATTGTCAATAAAGGTAACTTAAGTAAGGAATTTATTTTGTACACCAGAAACCCAGCTGGAAGTAGTAAGTATGTTAAAGATATTAAAAATTTCTTTTCGGAATTCGGAAAATTTGGATATAACAACATATCTCATCACCTATCCTTGAATGAATTACCTGCTCGATTGCAGGAGCGTGGAAGAGAAGCAATAAAACTTGCGGAAAAGATGAGAGTAGGGACTCATCAGGAGATTCCCCAAGAATATGTTGATAAAATTTACAAAGAGGTTAGGTCTATTAAAATAGAGAACAGAGTAGTAAAGCAAAAACTAGAGGATTAAGATTGAAGAAACTGCGCTGTTTTTTGATAAACCAACTCCGGGTAAGGTATAATTTCAGCCCAGTTGGCGTTTCGGAAATCTTCAACCAGCGCCAGCCAAAAAGCATTAGATGACAAAAATTAACACTGCAAAAATCCTAGTTAAAGGACTTTTTTCACCTTCTGATTGGATAGACCTACAACCAGCCTTAGGATTAAAGCGGGAACTCGAAAAATATTTTGGCACCAAGGTTTACCCGGTAAACTCAGGGAGAAGCGCAATTTATTTGGTACTTAAAGCGGCAGGCATAGGCGAGGGGGATGAAGTAATCATTCAAGCTTACACTTGCAACGCTGTTCCCAACCCAATTATCTGGACCGGGGCTATGCCAATATATGCCGATATTCAAGAAGACACGCTAAACGTAGATCCAAAAAATCTTGAAGCTAAAATCACCAAGAGAACCAAAGCAATAATCCTGCAACATACCTTTGGGCGTCCTGGTTCTCTTGAAGAGGTTTTGAAGCTTGCTAAGGCAAATAACCTACTTCTTATAGAAGACTGCGCCCACAGCCTTGGAGGCTCCTACAAGGGCAAGAAACTGGGCACATTTGGGGATGCCGCCATAATATCATTCGGCCGGGAAAAAGTCGTAAGCGCGCTTGCTGGCGGAGCCATATTGATCAATAATCCAAAGCTTGAGAAGCCTGTTGAAAACGAAATAGAAAAGCTCACTTTCCCATCATTTATAACCTACTTGAAAGAATTCAATAATTTCTTCACTTGGCGCCTGCTTATCCGAAAACTGTTTTTTACTAATTTGGGCACCAGTTTACTTAATTTCCTAAACCGTCAAGAATTCTTCAACGTCGTTACTTCGCAAAAAGAATTAGTTGGAGAGAAGCCAGCCTGGTACCCAAAACTTCTTCCAGGCACCTTTGCCAAAATTGCCTTGGCAGAATTTCCGAAGGTAGAACTTGCCAACAAACACAGAAATAAAATTGCCGGCTTTTACGAAGAAAAGATCAAAAATCCAAAATTTAAATTACTAAAACCCCATAGCGGCGTTTACTTGCGATTTGCCGTCTTAGCTGAAAATCCGGAGCCAGTTTTTGAAGAAGCAAGAAAGAGGAAATTTTGGTTTGGTAATTGGTACAACACCCCTGTCTACCCAAATCGAGTTGACCTATCAAAAATGCATTATGAGCCCCTCTCTTGTCCCAAAGCAGAAAAAGCCGCAAATCAAACTATCAATCTTCCAAATTATCAGGGAATGGCAGAAGAAGAAGCTCAAGAAATAGTCGATTTTATAAATTCATATGAATCTTAAAGTTGCCGAGATCACCGACAAGCAAATTTGGGAAAAATTTAGCCTTGAAGCGCGCCCAAACACTTTTCTCCAAAGCTGGAATTGGGGAGTGTTTAACGAATCGATTGGCCGCAAAATATTTCGCCTTGGTATTTTTGATAACGATAACCTTGCGGCAATCGCCTTGCTTGTTAAGCACGAGACAAAAGTTGGAAGTTATCTCTATTGTCCACGTGGACCAGTATTGAAGTGGAAAAACTCAAAAATTCTCAACCCACTCTTAGAAGCTATTAAAGAAACAGCAAGGAGGGAGGAGGCAATTTTTATAAAAATGGATCCACTCCTGGCGGAAACAGAAGAGAACAGAAAGATTTTTGCAGACAGAAACTTTGTGCCCGCCGTTACCTTTGTCCAGGTTGAAGATGCTTGGCTTTTGGATCTTGGTAAATCGGAAGAGGGGCTACTGGCAGACATGCGAAAAACTACAAGATACCTAGTTCGCCACGAGCCTGAAAGGGAAGTCAAGGTGGCAATTAGCGACAAACCTGCCGATATAAAGACTTTCGCCGACTTGCTTTACACAACAGCATCCAGAAAAAACTTTGTCAACCACCCCAAAGACTACTATATTAAGCAATTTGAAATTCTTTCCATAGATAATCAAATGAGGCTTTTCAAAGCCACAAAAGACGAAAAAGTGCTGGCTATGGCAGTAGTTGCCTTTTACGGAGATTCGGCCTACTACCTACACGGTGCTTCAACTGAAAATGCCCAAAATGCCGGCTACCCCTTACAGTGGGAGATTATAAAGGAAGCCAAAAGTATGGGACTAAAGACATATAATTTCTGGGGAGTAGTAAAAGATAAGAATTTCCACCCTGGGCACCCTTGGTACGGATTTTCCCTTTTCAAGCGGGGGTTTGGAGGCTATAAATATACCTATATAAGAGCCCAGGACCTTCCTCTTTCGCCAAAATACTGGATTTATAGATATAGTGAGAAAGCCCGCAGAGCGCTGAATAGAATTAAAGAAGGTTATTGGGAAGATTGACTGAATCTCCAATGATATAGTATAATATTGAAATCGAAAGGAGGTACATTAGGTTTAATTAATAAATCTATCTAAAAAACTATGAACGGTACAGTTAAAACAAAGACCGATAAAGGATTTGGTTTTATTGCTCGTGACGGCGAAACTAAAGACCTTTTCTTTCACTCTAACGACCTAAGCGATGTTTCTTTTGACGCGCTCGAAGTTGGAGCAGAAGTTACATTTGACGTTGTCGAAGGCGAAAAAGGCCCCAGCGCAAAAAATGTGAAACTTGCCTAGGTTACGTTAATAACGCAACCCAAGAAAGCCTTGCTTTATGCAAGGTTTTTTTGTTGGTTAAAACTACGCAGTTTGGAGGCTAAAAGGCGTGGAGCTCCAGAAAGGACGTTGTTCGAACTAATCGAGTCTATGAAGAAAATCCAATACCCTTCTTTAGTTCCTGAAGAATGTATTTACTTGTTGGGTCGATGGTATTCAGGAGATTTATGAAATCAAGTCTAACCCTATAACTCTAATTTCTTGGTTTCAGTTCTAGTTCTTCTTTTAATAGATCAAACTTAACGATGTAATGGTCAAAGAAACCTTGTTGCCCTAAAACTCCGAAGTTGGTAGTTCCAAGTTGCTTGAAACCAACCTTAACTAATTTGTGTAGGTTACCACCAACAGTTAAATCAATCTCGTGTATCCAATAAGGTTCGGGTTTTCCAAGGTTAATTCCAAACACCTTGTCTGGTATTCCAGCAGTAAGATCAATACCTAGTATTTGGGTTAAACCAGCATAAAATATGTTACTGCAGCTCCGGAATCCAGTAGTACTTCGTATGTAAATGATATACCGTTGTAAGAAACACCAATGGGGATTACAGGGCGGAGAATTTTACCGTATTTCTTATACCGAAATTTCATCACCATAACCAATATAGGTAACTATTTTATCGGGGATATTAGTAAGTATAGGGCTGGCGTAACCTTCCTTTTGGGCTTTATCCCAAGCCTCTTTTGGAGTAGAACCAACTCCAATAACAGTTATCTCGTCTTCCTTAAGAGCCAACCATTTACCTTTGTATTTTTCGAAAAGTGGAGTCCAGTCAATTGACATAGTGGTAGTATACATCATTATTATTACAAACAACTAATCAAACAATCAACCATTGTGGTCTTGAGGCTAAAAGTCGTGGAGCGCCAGACTGGGCACCGTTAGAACTTTTTGAATCTGTCAGGAAAATCCAATACCCTACTCTGGTGCTAAAGGAATCTGCCTATTTACTTAACAGATAAATGAGTTTACTTAGTTTTACTACTAAAGTTTGTTGAGGATAATTAAGTAGTCTTCAACTGTCATCCCGAGTGTTTTTAGATTAGTTCGAATTATCATGGTTGGAACTTCTCGATCTGCTGTGAAAACAACAGGTCTTTTTAGGTCAACCCGATCGTAGATCAAGTGATCCCCTTTTGTTCTCTTGTGATGGCAACCAATAAAGATGAGAAATTTTTCAAATTTCTTTCGGGATATTGGAGCTAAACTAGGCATTTTTAAACGAGAGCGGGGATTTTAAAGTTCTCAGATTCTGTAGAAATAAAAACTGGCGGTTGCCATTTATTTTCTAGTTTTTGCCATCCAAGCTCGGATAATACTACATCAAGAGTACCTTTTTCTGTGACTTCTTCAAAAAAAATGTTTACCGCTTCACCAAAACGACGTCTTACTTCCTCGAAAGAAGCTCCGGAGGTAGCTACATCCAGAACAGGAGAGTAAGCAACGAAGGTCTCGTTTTCTTTTAGAAAGGAGACAGGAATGGAAAATTCAAATTTAGTCGGAGACATAGTGTCAGTATACATCATTATCACAAATAGTAATCAAACAATCAACCTTTGTGGTTTGGAGGCTGAGGGACGTGGAGATCCAGACAGGGCGCCGTTAGAACTTATTGAGGCTATAAAGAAAATCCCTTATCCTACCTTAGTGCTTAAGGAATCTTCATATTTTCTCAATTTGCACTCTAGACTTAATTCTTACCAGAAATTCGATACTACTTACAAAAAATGGTAAATTAAACTTATTGTGTGGTTAATATTTGCTGTTCTTACTGCAATTTGTTGGGGCTTGGTTTTAGCTTCCGTTAAAAGGGCCTATACTTCGTTTTCGCCAACAACCTTTGTCGTTATTGGTTCGGTGAGTGCTGTCGGTATTCTCCTACCTTTTTCCTTAATCAATAAAGCTCAATTCGTGCTTTGGCCTTTACTTCCAGTTGCCATAATCGTAGCTGCTCTTTTTATTTTTGAGTTTTACGCTCTAGAAAAAGGCAAGTTATCCTTAACTGGCACAGTACTCAATATGTATCCGTTCTTCACTTTGGTTTTTGCAGCACTTTTTCTTCAGGAGTCGATTTCTTTTTTAGGTAAAGCTGGGGTAGGAGTAATCTTACTGGGATTACTTTTGATTTCACTCGACAACCTCCAAGAGTTTAAGAACTTTAAAACTAAAGGTTGGTTACTTTGGGGTTTGGCAGGAGCCTTAGCAACAGGGTTTGGGGATTTTCTGATAAAGGCTATGATAAATTATTTCGATCCGTATTCCTACAGCTTAACTTTTGTAATTGGGTGGTTAACAATTTCAATGCTGCTTCTTATCTTCGACAAGAAAAATTTTAAAATGAACTTTTCAAAAGATTTTGTTTACCTCTGCTTAGGTACAATTTTCTTGTTTTCAGGTTATATCTTTCTTCATCTGGCACTTCAAGCAGGGCTAGTTTCAATTGTAACCCCAATTACTTCTTCCGCAGCGGTTATTTCCTTGCTTCTTGCCTTTGTTTGGCTTAAAGAGAAAATCTTTAAGCATCAATTGATTGGTGCTCTTTTGATAATAACTGGAGTCATTGTTGTATCTACTTTTTGAGGCTAGGACGTGGAGCGCGAGAAGGGATTCGAACCCTCGGCCTCTTCCTTGGCAAGGAAGCGTTC